>NZ_JAWVYM010000001.1:0-207276 GCF_033722695.1 Pseudidiomarina sp.
TACGTTGAGTCAGGCGTAGGCACCATTCATTTCCACCGCCATGACAGTAACGAAGTTATTGTTAAGCTGCGCGCCACAGCTGACGAGGATAGCTTCTGGAAAGACGGTTTACTGGATAAAGTTGAGTTAGTGGCTGAGCAGCGCGGCGATAAGCTGCGGCTTGAAGTGCCGGAGCAGGATGATATTCAGCTGGACTGGGATATTACTTTACCGCGGCTTGCTGCAGTAACAACCGAACTGGGTGTTGGTGAAATAGAAGGCGAGCTTTATGCGACGGATTTATCCGTGCAACTGGGAATTGGCGAAGTTGATTTAACTGTCTATGGTGACGTTAAATCAGTTGATGCAGAAGTTGGCATTGGTGAAACCCGCATTACTGGTCTTGATAATAGCCAGAGTGAACGAGCTTTTATTAGTTCGAACAGCCAGGCACAAGGTTCAGGTAACGCCCGGGTGGAAATAGAAACCGGTATCGGAGAAATCCGGATCGAAATTAAAGACTAATTGTTGATTTTAATTTAAATAAAAAAGAGCCCGCTAAATATTGCGGGCTCTTTATTTTAAAGTATATTCTTTGTTATTTAATTAAGTAATTATCAATACTTTCACCGCGCACAATAGCGGCTTTCAATGCATTGGGCATACGGCCCTGGCCAGTCCAGGTGATGCGCTCACCGTTGGCATCAATAATTGCATACTTAGGTGGCTTCGGAGCGCGTTTCCGGCGAGTTTTAGGTGTTGCGGCCAGTGCAGCTTCACCAACTAAGTCTTCAACGCCGATGCCGGCTTCCGTCATTGCCTGACGCAGCTCGTCAATCTTGCGTTGTTTGGCAGCTTCCTGTTGCCGCTGCTGGGCTTCTTCTTCGCGGCGTACGGCAATGACTTTATCAAGTTTGTTACTGACTTCTTCCAGTTGTGCCACGCTTAGTTCCTTAGTCGCAGCTTTAAGACGTCGTCCGTGAGTTAAAATATTTAAAAATTCACTCATAATTTAATTCCACTAGGTGTTAATTTGCCGCTCTATTAAATAGTATAAGATGAAAGGTGACAATATTAATCTTTTGTCAGCTGCATCTTACAAACTAATATTACAAAATTAGTATAGCAAATAAAAACCTTTTACATATTAGGATAATTCGGACCACCGCCACCTTCTGGCGTTACCCAGGTAATATTTTGGGACGGGTCTTTAATATCGCAGGTTTTACAGTGGATGCAGTTCTGCGCGTTTATTTTAAATTCCGCTTTGCCATCTACCTCAACAACTTCATAAACACCGGCCGGGCAATAACGCTGAGCAGGCTCTCCGTATTCTGGCAGATTCACGCCCAGCGGAATGTCTTTGTCTTTTAGAACAAGATGGCATGGCTGATCTTCTTCGTGGTTGGTATTAGACAAATAAACCGATGAGAGGCGGTCAAAAACCAGTTTATTGTCGGGCTTCGGATATTCTTTAGGCTTATAGTCTGCCGCTTTGCCGGTATTGGCATAGTCCGGCGTTTCATCTTTTAAGGTAAAGGGTAGGCGACCACCAAATATATTCTGATCGATGGTGTTATAAGCTCCACCGAGCCAGGTTCCGAGCTTGTGAATCGCCGGGCCGAAGTTGCGCGACCGGTACAGCTCATTATATAGCCATGAATCCTTAAAGCGTTGCTCGAAATCTGGCAGTTCGGCAGGCACGTTATCCTGCTGCAGCGCTGCATAGATGGACTCAGCGGCGAGCATCCCCGATTTCATTGCGGTGTGGTTGCCTTTGATCTTGGCAAAGTTCAGGGTGCCGGCATTACAGCCCGCCAGCACGCCGCCAGGGAACACCATTTTCGGCAATGAATAGAAACCACCTTTGGTAATGGCCCGCGCGCCATAGGTGACCCGCTTACCATCTTTCAGTGTTTTGGCAATTTCCGGGTGCGTTTTAAAGCGCTGAAATTCGCCAAAGGGGTTCAGGTAAGGGTCTTTGTAGTTTAAATCGACAATCAGGCCAACATAAACCTGCCCGTCTTCAGCATGGTAAAGGTAGCCGCCACCAGTACTGTCATCAGTCAGAGGCCAACCGGCGCTATGCACCACCAGCCCTGGCTGGTGCTGTTCGGCGGGAATATCCCAGATCTCTTTAAAGCCCAGCGCGTAGTGCTGAGGTGAACGCTCTTCAATGAGTTTGAACTCTTGCTGCAAGCGTTTGCCCAGATGGCCCCGGCTGCCTTCGGCGAATACCGTATATTTCGCCCGCAGTTCCATGCCGGGTTCAAAGCTACCCTTGTTCTCGCCATCTGCACCAACGCCCATGTCACCGGTCACGATGCCCGCTACACGGCCGTCGTCCATGATGATGTCAGCGGCCGGAAAGCCGGGGAAGATCTCAACGCCCAGGGCTTCGGCCTGCTCAGCCAGCCAGCGGCACAGGTTGCCCATGCTGGTAATGTAGTTACCCTTATTATGAAAGGTCTTAGGCACCATAAATCCGGGTAAGCGGGTGGATGACTCGCCATCTTTGAAATAAAAGATCTGATCTTCGGTAACTTCAGTCTTTAATGGTGCACCGAGCTCTTTCCAGTCGGGGAAGAGTTCGTCGAGTGAGCGGGTTTCAAACACCGCGCCTGATAATATGTGCGCACCGACTTCAGAGCCTTTTTCGACCACGCAAATCATCAGCTCCTGCTCGTTATCCCGGGCCAGTTGGGCCAGTCTGCAGGCGGTTGCCAGGCCCGCGGGGCCGGCGCCAACGATGACTACGTCAAATTCCATACTTTCGCGTTGCATAGGGTTCTCCTGCACTATAAAAACTTATCTTCAGATTCGAATTCCGACCTGGGGGAAACTAATTTTGCACTCAACTGCTGCGCAGTCAGTGGTCGGGATAAATAAAAGCCCTGGGCCAGCGCGCAGTCGCGCTGTAGTAAAAAATCGACTTGCTGTTGGTTCTCAACGCCGACGGCAACCAGAGGTAACTGTAAATGCTGAGCCAAGGCGATTAGCATTTCAACCAGTTTGCTGCGCGTTTGGTCCGTTGGCAAGGATGCAACCAGCTCGCCGCCGACTTTCATCATGTGCGGCGGACAGTCAGTCAGTATTTTGAGGGAATCCTGGGTGACGCCGGAATGATGAATACTGAGCCTGATGCCGGTTTTACTGAGCTGCTGAAAACGCGCATGGCGAAATTGGCAAAGCTGTAAATAATCGGCGTCGGAGATCTCGAGTTGCACCCGGTCGGCGGGTAACTGATGGCGCTTAATGTATTCTGATAACAACTCAGGCAAACAGGGCAGAGCCAGTTGCCGGGTAGACAGGTTGAGCGCTACGGAAAGCTGTTTATTGCCTTGTTTATGCCATTCCCGCAACTGTTGAAAAGCTGTTTTGATAATGGCTTCGGTCAGGCTGCTCATGAGCCCCGCATTACCTATTACCGGCAAGAAGGCTTCCGGCTCAACCAAGGAGTCATCGTCCATGCGTAGCCTTAGCAAAGCTTCGGTAGCCACTATTAAGCCTGTGCGTAAGTCAAATATCGGCTGGTAGTGTACCTCAACGCGATTATGATCCACTGCATGGCGAAGTTTGGCCATCAGTTCAAGACGTTGTTCTAATTTTTGCTGTTGGGCACTGTTATACAGGCTTACGGCATAGAATCCCTGCTGCTTGGCGTGGTTCAGGGCAGTACTGGCATGGACAATTAAGGTTTCACCGTTAAATCCGGCGGCACTGGCAAATGCAATGCCTATGGAGACCGAACAATGAACCTCCTGTTGATTGGTAAAAATCTGTTGCTGAATACTGTCGATAATAGAACGGGCGTAGTTCTCTGCCTGTTGTGACTGTTTCATATCTGGTATGAGTAGTGCAAAGTTATCGCCGCTTATCCGTGCCACCAGACCCTTCTCAGGACAAAGCTTTTTCAGCCGGTGGGCCACCCGCTTTAACACATCATCACCAATCTGGTGGCCCAGAGTGCGATTGAGCTCACCGAAACGATCAATCTTAATGTGAAAGGCGGCCAGTTGCCCTTGCTGTTGCTCCAGGCGGGGCAGATTATCATCAAGATAACGCAGTACTGCATTGCGGTTGGCTATGCCGGTTAATTCATCCCGTTCCGATAAATAGGCAAGCTGCTGCTCGGTAGCGCGAAGGTTTTGTTGTTTGCGTTCTAATTCGCGGGTATGCCGGCGCAGGGCGTCGTTGGCTTCACGATGACGTAACAGCCGCCAGCCAATCAGCATGGCGCACAGGGTTAAACTGACCCCGCCCCAGAATACCAGGCGAATGGCAGCCGAATACATGGCCTCAAGCCGGAACTCGGTCGGCCAGAGGATAATTTGCCACTGGTTGTCGAGGATATTCAGTGGCTGAGTGACTGACCAGCTGTCGCGCAGGGTCGATTCACCGGCGAACTGGAAGATCAGCCGGTCTCGATCGCGAATCTCCAGCTGATAACCTTCGGTGATCTGCGTACGAATGAGCCGATCAAGAAATGAATCCAGATCCACGACTACCGCGAAGTAACCGTTTTCAATGGTCTGCTGCACCTGGCCAACAATGACAATGTCATCCTCGTTTGGTGACAGGCTACCGGCGTCACTGGTGAGAACCCGGCCGCTAGTATTCCGCTCCAGCTCTGCGCGTAACTGCTGGTTATCAAATTCGGGGCGGAAATAGCTGTTGGCCGTGTCAGCACTGGTAGAAAATCTAATCTTAAATTCTTGATCCAGCCAGAGTACATGACGGATTGCCGGATAGAACTCAAGTAAAGCCTGCGCCTCGGTGGACCAGCGCTGTTGCAGGGGCACCGGACTGTGTTTCAGTTCACGGACAATCCATTCGCTGGCGAATAAATACGTCAGCAAGAACTGCCGCACCTGAACTTCCAGTTGCCGTACATCCTGGTGTAACCGCTGTTGGATCTGGTCTTGTTCAACGGACAGCAGAATCCGGCTACTACCCAAGGTCAGCGCCACCCCCACAAAGAAGATGGCTGCTAACACTTTGCTACGCCGCATCACCCTGTCCATCGGGTCGTCGTCACAACTTCAGTTCAGCGCGATCGCGGAAGTGTTTCAGCGCTTCCGGATTGGCCAGGGCATCGGTATTTTTAACCGTCTCGCCGTGAATAACCTGACGGACCGCAAGTTCAACGATCTTGCCACTGATGGTCCGCGGGATATCCTCGACCTGAGCAATCACAGCGGGTACATGGCGGGGGCTGGTGTTAGAGCGGATAACCTTACGGATCTCCTGCTTTAGCTCGTCATCAAGCTCATGGCCTTCGCGCAGGCGCACAAACAGCACAACCCGCTCGTCATCGCCCTGGGTTTGGCCAACGGCGATACTCTCAAGCACAGCGTCAATTTTTTCTACCTGACGATAGATTTCAGCGGTACCGATGCGCACGCCACCCGGGTTAAGTACTGCGTCTGAACGACCATAAATAATCACGCCGTTATGGTCGGTCAGCTCGGCGTAATCACCATGAGCCCAGGTGTTATCGAAACGGGCGAAATAGGCATTGTAGTAGCGCTGGCCATCGTCATCGTTCCAGAAGCCGATTGGCATGCAGGGAAAGCTATTGCGGCACACCAGTTCGCCTTTCTCGCCGGTCACCGGCTCGCCGTCTTCGTTATATATCTGCACATCCAGGCCGAGGCCACGGCATTGTAGTTCGCCGCGATAGACCGGCAGAATAGGGCAGCCAAGGGCAAAACAGGAAACAATATCGGTGCCGCCGGAGATCGACGACAGACAGACATTATTTTTGATATGCCGGTAAACAAAATCAAAGCTTTCCGGTGCCAGCACTGAGCCGGTTGTCAGAATGGCCCGCAGCGCGGTCAGGTCGTGATGAGCACCCGGCTTATAGTCGGCTTTTTCAAGCGCTGACAGGTATTTCGCACTGGTACCAAAAACACTGATCTGCTCTTGGTCGGCAATATCCCACAATACTTTGGGCTCGGGATGAAAAGGCGAGCCGTCGAACAGCACCAGGGCAGCGCCGCTAGCCAGACCCGACGCCAGCCAGTTCCACATCATCCAGCCGCAGGTGGTGAAGTAGAACAGCACATCGTCGCGATCCAGATCGGTATGCAGTCCATGCTCTTTCAGGTGTTGCAGCAGGGTGCCTCCGATACCGTGCACGATACACTTAGGCACCCCGGTGGTGCCTGAGCTGTACATGATATAAAGCGGGTCGTTGAATCCCATCTGGGTAAAATCAATGGACGTGGCACTACGATCAAGGTAGTCATCCCAGCGACTGCTGTTTTCATCAGGTTGTTGCTCGAGCTGAGCAAAGGGGATGACCACTGTATGTTCCAGCGTGTTGAGCTCAGCGCGGATGGCCGACACTTTGTCACTAATATCCAGTTGTTTACCGTTGTAGAAGTAGCCATCGACGGTAAAGAGTAACCTGGGCTCAATCTGGCCGAAGCGGTCAACCACGCCTTGTACGCCGAAATCCGGGGAGCAACTGGACCAGACGGCGCCAATGCTGGTGGTTGCCAGCATCGCGATAATGGCTTCGATGCAGTTGGGTAACATACCGGCGATGCGGTCGCCGGCGACAATGCCTCGGGCGCGCATGGCGGCAGCCAGAGCGGCTGTTTCAGCGTAAAGCTCAGCATAAGTTAATTGCTGGCGCTCGCCGTTTTCGCCGCGGAAGATTAGCGCGATCTGATTGTCTTTATGGCGCAGCAAATTTTCGGCAAAGTTAAGTTTTGCATCAGGGAACCAGGTGGCACCGGGGAGCTGGTCCGCATCAAGCACGATCCGCTCACCGCGCTCGCCAATGACATCAAAGTAATCCCACAGGTAGGCCCAGAAGTCAGCGTGCTGATCCACGGACCACTGATGTAACTCATCGTAATTTGCCAGCGCCAGTTTGAAGTCGCGGTTGACCTGCTGCAGAAAATCCGTCATGCGCGCGGCAGCAATCCTGTCTGCATCAGGTTGCCAAAGTAAAGAGTCCGACATAATTAGGTTTCCTGTTTTGCCAGTTCAGCCAGAGCGACCTGCGAGCGCGGGCTATGGTTCAGATGCGTGCAAATCTGGTCGCCGGCGTGGATGAGTTTGTGCAGGTCGACGCCGGTTTCTATACCCATTCCCTGCAGCATATAGACCAGATCTTCGGTAGCCAGGTTGCCGCTGGCGCCACGGGCGTATGGGCAACCACCGAGGCCAGCAACGGCGGTATCAATAGTCGCGACCCCCAGCGGCAGACAAGCCGCGATATTAGCGAGCGCCTGGCCGTAGGTATTATGAAAATGCAGTGCCAGATGCTCGATCGGAACCTCTTCGGCAACGGCCTTGAGCATATTCTGGGCGTGTAGCGGGGTGCCTACGCCAATAGTATCGCCCAGGGATATCTCATAGCACCCCATGCGATAGAGCTCAGCAGCGACGCGTACAACGTCACTGATGGCCACCTCGCCCTGATAAGGGCAACCGAGTACGCAACTCACATAACCGCGCACCCGGATATTTTGTTCGCGGGCGGCGGCGATAAGCGGCGCAAACCGCTCCAGGCTTTCCGCAATACTGCAGTTGATGTTTTTCTGGCTGAAGGCTTCTGACGCAGCGCCAAACACAGCCACTTCGTCAGCGCCGGCGGCGATTGCTGCCTCAAACCCCTTCAGGTTAGGGGTAAGGGCGGCATATGTGACACCGGGTTTACGCTCAATACGGTTAAACACGTCACCGCTGTCGGCCATTTGCGGTACCCATTTGGGGCTCACAAAAGCGCCGGTTTCGATATAGCTTAGCCCGGCATCGGTCAGGGCATTCACCAGTGCAACTTTAGCAGTCAGCGACACGGCCTGTTCATTTTGCAGACCATCCCGCGGACCCACTTCAACAATTTTTACCTGTTTGGGTAGTGCCATGGTTGGCTCCTATTCATCTTCCAGGCTGAGCAGTTCTGCGCCGTCACTGACCAGTTCGCCAGCTTTATAATAGACCTGCGCGATTACGCCGTCGCGTGGCGCCCGGATGGTATATTCCATCTTCATGGCTTCCATCACCACCAGCGGCTGATCGGCCGTGACTTCGTCACCAGCTTTGACCAGCACATCCACTACGGTGCCGTTCATTGGCGCGGTCAGGGTGCCGGCGGCGGTTTCCTGCTGCAGGGTGTCGGCAATTTTATGCCGGGTGAAACGCATGCTGGCGTATTCGCTGAATACAGTGATATCAGTGTCGGTGCGAAGCACATAGACACTGAACTGGTGGCCGTCGCGGGTAACCCTTAATAAGTCTTCATCGAGTTCGGCCTGCCAGAAGGTGTCTTCACCTTCTTGCTTCCAGCCGGTTGAGCCGTTTTTACTGGCGCCCTGCAGGGCAACGGTCAATAGCTCGTCCTGATGTTGCAGCTCTAATCCGAAACGGGCTGGCTCATTCAGTCGCAGACCGCGCAACTGTTGCCATGGCGAGCTGCTGGCTGACTGCTGTTCAGTCAGTTGCTCAGCCAGCGCGGCCATCACCGCATAGTCATTGATCAGGTCGGTGGTATCGGGGAACAGATCCGCTTCGTATTTTTCAATAAAGCGGGTCGTGAGCTCAGCGCGCTGGAACTGCGGATGGCTGGCGATACGACGCAAAAAGTCAATATTGGTGCGCACGCCGGCAATACGATAGTCATTCAGTGCCTGAATCAGGCGCCGTAGCGCCACGGTGCGGTTCTCGCCCCAAACGATCAGCTTAGCGACCATAGGATCGTAATAGGCGCTGACTTCATCGCCTTCAATTACGCCACTGTCGATGCGCAGCGCCGGGCTGGTTGCCGGGGTACGCAGTACGTGCAAGGTACCGGTACTGGGCAGGAATTCGTTGGCCGGATCTTCGGCATAAATACGGGCTTCAAACGAGTGGCCGTTTACTTCGATCTGATCCTGGGCTAACGGCAGGGGTTCGCCGCTGGCAATAGTTAATTGCCAGGCGACCAGGTCCTGCCCGGTGATCATTTCAGTAACCGGATGCTCCACTTGCAGGCGGGTATTCATTTCCATGAAATAGAATTTGTTGTCGGTATCGAGCAGGAATTCGACGGTACCGGCACCGACATAGTCGATGGCTTGGGCAGCGCGCACGGCGGCGTCACCCATAGCGGCGCGGGTACTGCTGCTGAGCGACGGAGCGGGCGCCTCTTCGACAACTTTCTGGTGGCGCCGCTGCACTGAGCAGTCGCGCTCTGACAGGTAAACGCCGTTACCATGCTCGTCACAGAACACCTGGATTTCAACATGGCGCGGGTTGCCGATGTATTTCTCTACCAGCATTTTGTCGTTGCTGAAAGAAGCCTGGGCTTCGCGCCGGGCTGATTGCAGGGCATCGTGGAAGTGTTGCTCTGACTCGACCACGCGCATGCCTTTACCACCGCCACCATAGGCGGCTTTGAGCAGCACCGGGAAGCCGATCTTGCGGGATTCTTCGAGTAACTTTTCTTCGCTTTGCTCGGTGCCATGGTAACCCGGAACCAGCGGCACGCCGGCATCGCTCATAATGGCCTTGGCGGCACTTTTAGAGCCCATAGCTGCAATGGCGCTTACCGGTGGGCCAACGAAAATAATATTGTTGCTGGCGCAGGCATCGGCGAAGGCTTCGTTTTCGGATAAAAAGCCGTAGCCCGGGTGAATGGCGTCAGCGCCGGTGGTTTTGGCGGCGGCGATAATTTTATCGATAACCAGGTAGCTTTCGGCGCTTGGCGCCGGGCCGATATGGATACTCTCGTCGGCCAGTTTAACGTGCTGGGCCTGACGGTCGGCATCGGAATAAACGGCTACAGTGCGTATGCCCAGTGCTTTGGCAGTACGAATGATGCGGCAGGCAATTTCACCGCGGTTGGCAATCAGCAATTTCTGTAACATTGCTTATCCTTGTTTCCAGTTAGGCGTTCGTTTCTCTAAAAAGGCGCTTAGACCTTCCTGACCCTCGTCTGATACCCGAATTTCAGCAATTCGCTCAATGGTAAGGCGGCGGCTTTGTTCGTTCAGCGGCTGTTGGTCGAGCTCTTTAACCAGCTGCTTGGCGGCGCTGACCGCTGCCGGGCTGTTAGCCAGGAACTGCTTGATCAGGCGCTGTGCGGCTTGTTCTAAATCGTCGACTACGTCATGGACCAGGCCAAACTGTTGGGCAACTGAGGCATCGAAGCGTTCTGCCGTAAGCATATAGCGACGCGACTGGCGTGGGCCCATAGCCCGCATCACGTACGGGCTGATGACCGCAGGGATCAGGCCAATTCTGACTTCGCTCAGGCAAAAGCTGGCACCCGGTTCGGCCAGGGTTATATCGCAGCAGGCGGCAAGGCCCACGGCACCGCCGAAAGCGGCGCCCTGAACCAGCGCGATGCTTGGTTTACTGAGTTCATCGAGACGTTGCATCAGGCGCGACAGCTCAGTGGCATCAGCGACGTTCTCGTCGTAGTTTTTATCTGCCATCGAGCGCATCCAGCTGAGATCTGCACCCGCCGAAAAGTTATTACCCTTTGAGCGCAGCACCAGCACCCGAGCCTGTTCGTCATTTTCCACGCTGGTCAGTGCGTCGATTAACTCGCTGATCATGTGATCGTCAAAGGCGTTGTGTACGTCAGGCCGATTCATGGTTAACCAGGCGACCTGGTCGGTCACGCTCAGTTCAATAAAACGATAGCTCATGAGCTCTCCTTACATCCGGAACACGCCAAAACGCGTGTCCTCGATCGGGGCGTTGTTCGCTGCGGCCAGGCTCAGGCCCAGTACGTCACGGGTCTGCGCCGGATCAATGATGCCGTCATCCCACAAGCGCGCTGAGGCGTAGTAGGGATGGCCCTGTTTCTCATACTGCTCGACGATAGGCTGTTTCAGTTTGCGCTCATCTTCCGCACTCATGGTTTCGCCTTTGCGCGCCAGGTTGTCTTTCGTCACCTGCGCCATCACGCCGGCAGCCTGCTCACCACCCATTACCGAGATGCGGGCGTTGGGCCACATAAACATCAGGGTCGGATCATAGGCGCGCCCGCACATACCGTAGTTACCGGCACCATAACTGCCGCCAATCAGTACCGTAAACTTCGGTACCTTAGCGCAACTGACTGCGGTTACCATTTTGGCGCCGTGTTTAGCGATACCTTCAGCTTCGTATTTTTTACCGACCATAAAGCCGGTGATGTTCTGTAAAAACACCAGCGGGATCTTGCGCTGCGCACAAAGCTCAATAAAGTGCGCGCCTTTTTGCGCGGATTCGGAAAACAAAATGCCGTTATTGGCGACGATACCCACGGGATAGCCATGGATCCGGGCAAAACCCGTTACCAGGGTGGTGCCGTAATTTTGTTTGAATTCGTCGAAATCCGAGTCGTCGACCACGCGCGCAATGACCTCATGCACGTCATAAGGCTTGCGCAGGTCGGTGCCGACAATACCGTAAATTTCGGCGGCGTCATAACGCGGCGGTTTCACTTCCTGCTGGGTTACCGCGTTGGCACTGCGGTAATTGAGGCGCGCTATCGAGCGGCGGGCCAGCGCCAGGGCGTGTTCATCGTTCAGGGCAAAATGGTCGGCGACGCCCGAGATCCGGGTATGCACGTCGGCGCCGCCAAGCTCTTCGGCGCTGACTTCTTCACCGGTAGCCGCTTTCACCAGCGGTGGACCGGCCAGGAAAATGGTGCCTTGTTCTTTGACGATCACACTTTCATCAGCCATTGCCGGTACATAGGCACCACCAGCGGTACATAAGCCCATCACCACGGCGATTTGGGGGATGCCTTTGGCAGACATATTGGCCTGATTAAAGAAGATCCGGCCAAAATGATCACGATCCGGGAATACTTCGTCCTGACGGGGCAGGTTGGCCCCGCCTGAATCCACCAGGTAAATGCAGGGCAGGTGGCAACGTTCGGCGATTTCCTGGGCGCGCAGGTGCTTCTTCACCGTCAACGGATAATACGTACCGCCTTTAACCGTGGCATCGTTGGCGACGATCATGCACTGTACACCTTCGACGGTGCCGATACCCGCTACGACACCAGCCGCAGGTACGTAGTCTTCGTAACACTCCCAGGCCGCGAACTGGCCTATTTCCAGAAACGGCGAGCCGCTGTCGAGCAGCTTTTCAATACGCTGGCGGGGTAATAATTTACCGCGAGACAGGTGGCGCTCCTGATATTTAGGGCCGCCACCTTGCTGGATCTGGTTGACTTTGGCAGACAGGTCATCGACAACCTTTTGCATCGACCGGGTATTGGCAATAAAGGTTTCGTCTTTTGGATTAATTGCACTGGTTAGTACCGTCACGCTCGTACTCCCTGATTACACAGATTCACTGAACAGCTCGCGGCCGATCAGCATGCGACGAATTTCTGATGTCCCGGCGCCAATTTCATAGAGTTTGGCGTCACGTAGTAAGCGGCCGGTCGGATATTCGTTAATGTAACCGTTACCGCCCAGCAGCTGGATAGCGTCCAGCGCCAACTGGGTTGCCAGTTCCGCTGAGAACAGGATAGCACCGGCAGCGTCTTTGCGGGTGGTTTCACCGCGATCGCACGACTGCGCTACCGCATATACATAAGCACGGGCCGCGTTAGTACGGGTATACATGTCAGCTAACTTACCCTGCACCAGCTGGAAGTTGCCGATGGCCTGGCCAAACTGTTTGCGATCATGAACATAAGGTACGGTGACATCCAGACACGCCTGCATAATGCCCAGTGGGCCAGCTGCCAGTACCGCGCGCTCGTAATCCAGGCCGCTCATCAGAACGGTTACGCCGCCATCGAGTTCGCCCAGAATATTTGCGGCCGGAACCCGGCAGTTCTCAAATACCAGTTCGCAGGTGTTGGAGCCGCGCATGCCCAGCTTATCGAGTTTTTGTGCGGTGCTGAAACCAGCGAAATCACGTTCAATAATAAAGGCCGTGATACCGCGGGAGTTTTTATCCGGGCTGGTTTTAGCATAGACCACCAGCACATCGGCTTCAGGGCCGTTGGTGATCCACATCTTGTTACCATTCAGAATGAAATCGTCGCCGTCACGCTCAGCGCGCAGTTTCATGCTAACCACGTCAGAGCCCGCGTTCGGCTCACTCATCGCCAGTGCGCCAACGTGCTCGCCGGAGCACAGCTTCGGCAGGTACTTAGCTTTTTGTTCATGGGTGCCATTACGGGCAATCTGATTGACACAGAGGTTCGAATGAGCGCCATAGCTGAGTCCGACTGACGCTGAAGCGCGGCTGATCTCTTCCATGGCCACCACGTGTTCCAGGTAACCTAAGCCGGAGCCACCGTATTCTTCTTCAACGGTCATGCCCAGCAGTCCGAGCTCACCAAATTTTTGCCACAGATCGGCCGGGAAGTTATTGCTTTCATCAATTTCAGCGGCGCGTGGCGCAATCTCATCGCGGGCGAAAGCGTTGACGGTTTCACGGATCATTTCGGCGGTTTCACCCAGACCAAAATTAAAGGTAGTGTACTGACTAATCATAACTTCTCCTGAATGGATTCGGCGTTGCTCGCCGCTAATGCTTGTGTCTGATTCATCTCGGCCAGCTCATCGCGACAGCGTTCTTCCAGATTACCCAGCTCAACGAGTAATACTTTGATGTCTTCAAGTTGCTGCTTCAGCGAAAGTTTTTTGTCGTCGATCAGCTCTAAAACTGTATGCAACTGACGGACGCTGCTATTTTCCATGTCATACAGGTCAAATAGCCGTTTGGTTTCTGCCAACGAGAAGCCCAGCCGTTTACCACGCAGTATGAGCTTCAGACGGACCCGGTCTTTATTGGTATAAAGCCGTGTCTGGCCTTGTCTGCCAGGCGTCAGCAGGCCCTGGTCTTCGTAAAAGCGAATACTGCGGGTGGTAATGTCAAATTCCCGTGCCAGTTCGCCAATGCTGTAGGTTGTGAGATCGTTCATTTGTACTTGCATTTTGGCTTATGAGGGCGTTAAGCTTAAATCAAGTTGACGTTAACGTAAAGGTAAGAAGGGTGGTGCTCCCACGACCTTTCGCAGGAGGATGAATGAAGTCGAATGACGCAGTAGTGATTGTGGCCGCAAAACGTACGCCCATGGGTGGCTTTCAGGGCAATCTGAGTAGCGTTAAAGCAACGGAGCTTGGTGCCGAAGCCATTAAAGCAGCCTTACAGGAAAGTGGCCTGCAGGGTGACGATATCAGTGAAGTCATTATGGGCAATGTATTGCCAGCCGGCCTGGGCCAGGCACCTGCGCGCCAGGCTAGTCTGTTTGCCGGTCTGCCGCGCAAAGTTGGCGCAACCACCCTTAATAAGGTCTGCGGCTCTGGCCTGAAAACCGTGATGCTGGCACATGATTTACTGCATGCTGGTTCTGCCGATGCGGTGATAGCCGGCGGCATGGAAAGTATGTCCAATGCCCCTTATTTGCTGAAGAAAGCGCGCACCGGCATCCGTATGGGCCATGATCAGATCCTCGATCATATGATGCTTGATGGCCTGGAAGACGCCTACGAAGGCAAAGCCATGGGCTGCTATGCGCAAAGCACGGCTGATGATTACGGTCTGGGCCGTGAAGCCATGGATGAGTTTGCCATGGAATCGCTGAGCCGCGCCAAGCGCGCTATCGAAGAGGGCGGGTTTGATAATGAAATCGTGCCGGTAAGCTACAGCACCCGTAAGGGCGATGTGACCGTTGATACTGACGAGAACCCTGGTCGGGCGATGCCGGATAAAATTCCTAGTCTGCGTCCGGCCTTTGCTAAAGAAGGCACCATTACCGCGGCGAACTCCAGCTCGATTTCAGACGGCGCCGCAGCGTTGGTGCTGATGCGCGAAAGCGATGCCAAAGCCAAAGGCCTGAAGCCACTGGCGCGGGTTGTTGGCCATGCCACTCATTCACAGGCTCCGGCGGAGTTTACGGTCGCGCCGATTGGGGCCATGCGTACACTGCTTGAGCGCACCGGCTGGGAGCAGGACAGTGTTGATCTGTGGGAAATTAACGAAGCTTTTGCCATGGTCACTATGCTGGCGATGAAAGAAATGGGCCTGGATCACAGCAAAGTGAACGTACATGGTGGTGCCTGCGCCCTGGGCCATCCGATCGGCGCCAGTGGTGCACGCTTGCTGGTAACTCTGGTCCACGCCCTGCAACGCCACAATAAAAAGCGTGGTATCACCTCGCTTTGTATCGGTGGCGGTGAAGCAGTCGCACTGGCGGTTGAACTAGTTTAAGCGGCGATCCTGCGAAGCCAGCCATACTGCCACCAGCAGTATGGCTGCACCTAGTGCCAGCCGCAGCCAGTCAACCTGCTGGCCCCAGAAGGCGAAGTTAACCAGCAAGCCAGCCGGGATCAGCATATTGTTCATGGTGGCGAGCTGGCCGGTATTTACTCTTTTGGTGGCGATATTCCAGGCCAGATAACCGAGACCGGAAGCGCCCAGCCCAAGCCACAGCAAGATGCTCCATTGCAGTGTGCCCTGAGGCTGCATTGAGAAATCAGCAAACAAGGCCATGGCAAAGCCAGTAGTCAGGGTAGCGCCGATGAAAAACAAGGCGAATACGTGCAGTTGCTGGCGTTCAGTGCCTAAGGGCAACCGTTTGTACAGAACCTGCCCGGCGGCAAAACATAAATTGGCGCCCTGAATCAGCAAAAAGCCGGTGATAAAGTCTTCACTGGGCTGATTGAAACGAATGACGGCGGCGCCCAGCACAGCCAGTGCCGCGGCCAGCCACCAGCGCAGCGGCAGATGGCGGCGCTGAAAAATAATATCGTCGATAAGAGTGATATAAAGCGGCGTAAAGATAGTAAACAACAGGACTTCAGCGACCTGTAAGTAAAGAAAAGCATGGTAGAGCAGCAGGTACATAATACCGATTTGTATCGCTCCGATGCCAGCCAGCTGAAGCTGCCGTAGGGCAGGCAGCCGGCGCGGACGCCATAACGGCAGGAACAGCGCCAGGGCCAGCACCATGCGGATGAATACCGCGATATAACCGTCGACCTGACCGGCCAGAAATTCGCCGATGAGCGAGAAGCTGGCGGCCCAGAGGGCAGTGACAGTCCAGAGTATCCACATAATCAGGGTTCCTGTTGGCGATGGTGACTGTCGCGATAAAACTGTGGCGACACCCCCATGGTTTTTTTAAATAAGCGGGAGAAGTAGTAAGGATCATCAAAACCGAGCTGTTGCGCTATATAGCGGACCGACTCAGTACTGGTATCCAGCAACTGGCAGGCCAGCCGCACTTTCAGCTGATTAAAGTAACGCATCGGGCTGATACCGGTGGCAGCTTTAAACTTTTTACTGAAGTGATAGCGGGACAAGCCCGCCACGGCGGCAAAATCCTGGAGCGCCAGGTTACTATGGCTGTTGTCCTGCATATAGCGATCAAGGGCGGCCAGGTCAAAGCCTGTCGGCGCCTGCGCCGTATCGGATAAACGGGGCACTTCGGCGATAATGCGCTGCAGTAAGGTTGCCGCGAGCACACCAGCGGATACACTGTAGCGCTGATGTTGCAGGTTCAGTAACTCGGTTACCGGCGGGATTAGCTGACGCCAGCGTGCTAAAGTAAGTACCGGTTGTTGCGCGGTGAAACCCAGCAATTGCAGGCAGCGGGTGGCAGCAATGCCATCAAAATGCACCCAGTAAATGCTCCAGGGGTCGTCGGTTTGCGCGCTATACTGATGGGCTGTGTTCGCTGGTAGCAGCAGCAACTGGCCAGCCTGCAAAACGCCACTGGCGTGGGGTGTGTGAAACTGGCCTCGGCCACGGTGGCAGAAAATTAACAGATAATCGGTGTGATGCTCGCGTTGCACCTGATGCCCGGCGGCATCCACATAATGACCGTAGGCCAGCGGATACAGATGTCGGGTCAGCGGATGCTCCGCCAGCTGTTCGCTTAGCGACAGCGGGAACACAACGCGGGAACTGCCAGGCGGCAGGGGCCATGACGAGGGCTGACTCATATTATAAGAACTTCCAGAAGCTGGATCGCAATTTTGTCCATTATAGAGGCAAAATCGTCGATGTTAAAGGCTCTGCAGTAATGCTCTAATGCGCAATAATTGAAAGTAACTCTTATCGAACACTACAGACAGAACATTGAGGTACAGACAGATGACCAAGAAAGTTCCAATATTTATCGACGGCGAATTTAAGCAGTCGACCACCGAGCAGTGGATTGACGTGACGAATCCGGCAACCCAGGAAGTGATCGCTCAGGCTCCGGTAACCACTTTAGCCGAAATGCAGGAAGCAGTAGCCAGCGCTAAAAAAGCTTTTCTGACCTGGAAAGAAACCCCGGTCTCTGAGCGCGCGCGCGTGATGCTGCGTTATCAGGCATTATTAAAAGAACATCACGATGAAATCGCTGAAATTCTGGCGGGTGAAACCGGCAAAACTTTTGATGACGCTAAGGGTGATGTCTGGCGTGGTATCGAAGTGGTCGAGCACGCCGCCAATATTCCGTCACTGTTGATGGGTGAAACCGTTGAGAATGTAGCCCGTGGCATCGACAGCTACAGCTACACCCAGCCGCTGGGCGTCTGTGCTGGTATTACCCCGTTTAATTTCCCGGCGATGATTCCATTATGGATGTTCCCGCTGGCAATCGCCTGCGGTAATACCTTCATCCTGAAACCATCAGAGCAGGATCCGCAGACGCCAACTCGTCTGGCCGAACTCTTTGTTGAAGCCGGCGCTCCGAAAGGTGTGTTGCAGGTTATTCACGGTGGCAAAGAGCAAGTCGACTTCCTGCTGGATGAGCCGGCAGTGCGGGCTATCTCTTTTGTTGGTTCAGTACCTGTTGGCCAGTACATTTATCGCCGCGGTACCGAGAATATGAAGCGGGTACAGGCGTTTGCCGGTGCGAAAAACCACTGCGTGATCATGCCTGACGCCAATAAGAGCCAGGTTATCAGTAACCTGGTCGGTGCTTCAGTCGGCGCTGCCGGTCAGCGTTGTATGGCGATTTCGGTCGCGGTATTTGTTGGCGCGGCCCGTGAGTGGATCCCTGAAATTGCAGCTGAACTGAAAAAAGTGAAGCCAGGCGGCTGGAATGATAAAGGCGCGGCCTATGGTCCGTTAATCAGCCCGCAGGCCAAGCAACGGGTAGAGCAGTTTATCAGCCAGGGCGAGAAAGAAGGCGCCGAACTGCTGGTTGATGGCCGTAACTGTGAAGTCGAAGGCTTCCCGGACGGCAACTGGGTGGGGCCGACTATGTTCGGCAAAGTAACCACCGATATGGAAATCTATAAAAACGAAATCTTTGGTCCGGTGCTATGCACCACTGAAGTGAACTCACTGGAAGAAGCCATTACTTTGGTTAACGCCAACCCGTATGGTAACGGCACCTCAATCTTTACTGCCAGCGGTGCTGCTGCGCGTAAATACCAGCATGAAGTAGAAGTAGGCCAGGTGGGTATTAATATTCCGATTCCGGTACCACTGCCGTTCTTCTCATTCACTGGCTGGAAAGGCTCATTCTTCGGTGATCTGCATGCCTACGGTAAGCAGGGCGTTCGTTTCTACAGTGAAACCAAGACCATTACCGCGCGTTGGTTCGAAAGCGATATCGCTGATGCCAATGGCCCGAATATGACGATTCACTTGCAGTAACAGAAGGTGACCAGCTGATGAATTTTGATCTGACAGACGACCAGCAAGCATTTGTTGATACCGCCCGCGCGTTCGCGGAAAAAGAAATGGCTCCTTATGCGGCGCAGTGGGACGAAGAATCCCACTTTCCCATTGAGGTGTTCCGTAAGGCCGGTGAAATGGGTTTTATGGGTATGTACACCCCGGAAGAGGCCGGTGGTTTTGGCATGAGTCGGCTGGATGCGGCGCTGATTTTTGAACAGTTAGCGATGGGTTGTACTGCCACTACCGCCATGATGACTATTCACAACATGGTGACCTGGATGATCGGCTCGTTCGGTACTCCTGAGACCATTGAAAAGTGGGTTCCTGAGCTGGTAACGGGCGAGAGGCTGGGTTCGTACTGCCTGACCGAGCCTGGTGCAGGCTCAGATGCGGCCAGTTTGCGCACCACGGCTAAGCGGGATGGCGATGAGTACGTCATTAACGGCTCGAAAATGTTTATCTCGGGTGCCGGTGCGACTGACGTGCTGGTCGTGATGGCACGGACCGGCGAAGCGGGCCCTAAAGGCATTTCTGCTTTCGCGGTACCAGCGGACACCAAAGGCATCAGCTACGGTAAGAAAGAAGACAAAATGGGCTGGAATGCCCAGCCTACCCGTCTGGTCACCTTTGAAGATGTGCGCGTTCCTGCTTCCAGCCTGCTGGGCGAGGAGGGGCAGGGCTTTAAATTTGCGATGATGGGTCTTGATGGCGGCCGTATTAATATCGCCGTGTGTTCCGTTGGCACTGCCCAGGCAGCACTGAACACAGCGCGCGACTATCTGCTTGAGCGTGAGCAGTTTGGTAAGCAAATTGGCCAGTTCCAGGCGCTGGAGTTTAAGCTCGCGGATATGGCCACTGAGTTAGTTGCTGCGCGTCAGATGGTTCGCTTAGCGGCCTTTAAAGTGGACTCCAACGATCCGGATAAAACCACTTATTGCGCCATGGCGAAACGCTTCGCGACTGACGTTGGATTCGAGGTCTGTAACGAAGCGCTGCAAATCCACGGCGGCTACGGTTATATCCGGGAGTATCCGCTGGAGCGCCATGTGCGAGACGTCCGGGTGCACCAAATCCTGGAAGGCACCAACGAAATTATGCGGGTAATCATTGGTCGCCGGCTGTTGGCCGATATCGATCGGGCAATTCTCTAACCAGACATTTTCTTAACGGAACATGCAGGGAGCGACAATGGAAAACGTTGTGTTATTTGATGAAATTTCTGCAGCAGGTGGCAAACGCATAGGGGTTGCCACCCTTAATTCAGAAAAATCGCTGAACGCGTTGAGCCTGGATATGATCGGTCTGCTGCAGCCACAACTGGATTTATGGGCTGCTGATGACGATATCGCCTGCGTCTGGCTGCAGGGCGCCGGTGAAAAAGCCTTCTGTGCCGGCGGTGATATTGTGGCCATGTATAAGGCTATGGTCGATAAGCCAGGCAAACTGGTTGATGAAGTGGCCGACTTCTTTACTAGGGAGTACCGCCTGGATTACACCATTCATCGCTTTCCGAAGCCCTTGGTACTCTGGGGGCATGGCATTGTGATGGGCGGTGGTATGGGGCTGATGAACGGTGCCAGCCATCGGATCGTTACCGAACGGTCGCTACTGGCCATGCCGGAAATCACTATTGGCCTGTATCCCGATGTAGGCGCGACCCATTTCCTGAACCAGATGCCTGATGGCTGCGGTCTGTATCTGGGCCTGACCGGCGCGCAGATGAATGGCGCTGATGCGCTCTTTTTGAATCTGGCCGATTACTTTGTCGGCAGTGACAGCAAGACCGAGCTACTGGATAAGCTGAAAGCCATAGAGTGGGGCGACACCGCTGCACTTAACCATCAGAAAGTCAGTGATGCGATTGACAGCATCGCGCGGCGCGACAGCGGTTCACGACCAGCGGGTCAGGTAGAAGCGCACCGCGCCCATATTGAACAGCTGACCGCCCATGATGATATTGTCGACGTGGTCGATGCCATTGTCAGCGATGATACTGATGATAAATGGCTGGCCCGGGCGCGTGCGAATCTTGCCGCTGGCTGTCCGATGACGGCGCATATTGTCTGGAACCAGTTGCAGCATGGCGCGGATCTGAGTCTGGCGGATTGTTTCCGGCTGGAACTCACGTTGTCGGTGAAGTGTGCGATTCGTGGTGATTTCGCCGAAGGTATCCGGGCCCTGTTAATTGATAAAGATAAAAATCCAAAATGGCAGCACGAGTCAGTTGCGGACGTGAATGCCGCTGAAGTGGATGAGTTTTTCACTTCGCCCTGGCCGGCCGATCAGCACCCACTAAAAGATCTGGGTAAATAACGCTGGCACCACTAACGAACAGTGAGGACAACACATGGCTAAAATAGGTTTCATCGGCTTAGGCAACATGGGCGGCCCAATGGCGGTCAATCTGGTTAACGCCGGCCATAGCGTTAAGGTATTCGATTTATCTGAAGCGGCGCTGGAGCAGGCCCGGGAGGGCGGCTGTCAGGTCGCTGAATCAGCCCGCCAGGCGGCTGAGCAGGCCGACTTTGTTATTACCATGCTGCCCGCTGATAAACACGTACAGGCGGTTTATCTGGGTGAAGACGGTCTGAACAAGGTACTGGGTAGAGACACCCTGGCGATTGACTGCAGTACCATTAGCGCCGAGACGGCCCGAAAAGTTGCTGCCGGATTGGCTGAAGAGAACATCCGCTTTATTGATGCGCCGGTATCTGGCGGTGTTGCCGGAGCCCGTGGTGGCACCCTGACCTTCATCTGTGGTGGCGAAGCTGCAGCCGTTGAGAACGCCCGTACGGTACTTAACGACATGGGTAAAAACGTATTTCACGCTGGCGAAAGTGGCGCCGGACAGGTTGCCAAAATCTGTAACAACATGCTGTTATCGGTATTGATGGCCGGTACCGCTGAAGCCTTGCAACTGGGGATAGCCCACGGGTTGGATGCCAAGACCCTGTCAGAAATCATGCTCAAGAGCTCCGGTCGTAACTGGACCTTAGAAGTATATAATCCATGCCCCGGGGTGATGGATAATGTGCCGTCCAGTAACGGCTATGAAGGTGGCTTTCTGGTCGACCTGATGAGCAAAGATTTAGGTCTGGCGCAACAGGCAGCGCTGGCAAGTGGTGCAATGACCCCAATGGGGTCGCTGACTCATAACCTCTACCGTAGCTGGGCTCAGCTTGGCCATGGCCAGGAAGACTTTTCCAGTATTTTTAAATACGTTCAACCGAAAACGAAGTAACGGATAACATCATGCAAATTGCCAAAAGTACGATTGTAATTACCGGTGGCGCCCAGGGTCTTGGCCTGGCGATGGCCGAACACTTTGCTGCTGAAGGTGCAGCGCTGGCGTTAATCGACATGAATGCCGAAGCCCTGCAAGCGGCAGAGAGCAGCTGCAAAGAGAAAGGCGCCAGTCAGGTGCGCGGTTATACCCTGAATGTGACCGATGAAGTAGCGGTCGAACAGGTGTTTGAGCAGATCAACACCGAATTTGGCGGTATTAATGTGCTGATCAATAACGCTGGTATCCTGCGCGATGGCCTGCTGATCAAGTGCAAAGACGGTGAAATCACCCATAAAATGCCGTTGCAGCAGTTCCAGTCAGTGCTTGACGTGAATCTGACAGGCAGCTTTTTATGTGGCCGTGAAGCCGCAGCACATATGGCCAAAGCAGGTAATGGCGGCGTCATTATCAATATCTCCAGTGTCGCGCGCGCCGGCAATATGGGTCAAACCAACTATGCTGCGACCAAAGCTGGTGTGGTTGCGATGACAGTTACCTGGGCACGCGAACTGGGTCGCTTCGGAATTCGCTGCGGCGCAATCGCTCCTGGCTTTATCGAAACGCCGATGACCGCTCAGATGAAACCTGAAGCTATTGATCGTGCACTGGGTATGGTGCCACTGCGGCGCTGGGGGCAGCCGGAAGAAATTGCTCATAGCGCCCGCTATATCATTGAGAATGACTTTTTTAGTGGTCGTGTGGTAGAAATAGACGGTGGAGTTCGACTATAACGATTAACTGATGCGAAAATTACCCCCATTAAATGCGCTCAAGGCGTTTGAGGCCGCGGCCCGTCATCTGAGCTTTACCCGCGCCGCCGTCGAGTTATTCGTAACTCAGGCGGCGGTCAGCCATCAGGTGAAGGCGCTGGAGGATTTTCTGGGGGTAAAGCTGTTCTTACGGCGCAATCGCTCACTGTTACTTACCGCCGAAGGCCAGACTTATTTTCTCGAACTTAAAGACATTTTCGATGATATTGTGCAGGCTACCGAGCGTCTGAAGACCGCCAGCTCACGCGGCTCACTAACGATTTCATTACCGCCCAGTTTTGCCATCCTCTGGTTTGTGCCGCGGTTAAGTCGCTTTCATGAAGCTTGCCCTGATATTGATGTGCGGATTCGTGCGGTTGACGAAGTCGATGGCTCGCTGACCGATGATGTGGACGTTGCTATCTATTATGGCGCCGGCAAGTGGCCCGGTCTGAAAGCCTACAAGCTGCATAACGAATTTTTGCTGCCGGTCTGTTCACCCCTGCTGCTCAACAGCAGCAAA
The DNA here is from genome assembly GCF_033722695.1 of Pseudidiomarina sp. Taxonomy (GTDB): domain Bacteria; phylum Pseudomonadota; class Gammaproteobacteria; order Enterobacterales; family Alteromonadaceae; genus Pseudidiomarina. Next base: position 23,123 of record NZ_JAWVYM010000001.1, read on the forward strand.
CCCTTGCGTGAGCCTCGTGATCTGCTGAATCATACCTTACTGCATGACGAAACCCGCAACGCGTGGAAAGACTGGTTTAAGCTGGTGGGTATCGACAAAGACAAAGGCGATAACGGGCCTATATTCAGTCATTCCAATCTGGCCCTGAAAGCCGCCGTTCACGGGCAGGGCATCGCGCTGGCCAACAATGTGCTGGTAAAGCCGGAAATTGACGCCGGCCATTTGATCCAGATTTTTCCCGAGGCGTTACCGCGCTCAAAATCTTTTTATCTGGTTTGTCGTGACACCCAGGCAGAAGTCGGTAAAATCGCGACCTTTCGCAACTGGCTGCTCGGTGTGGTCGAGGAAGAAGAGGACAGCTATGAGTGATGCGCAACGGGTGGCGATTCAGCGCGATCAGGCTGAGGGCGCTGTACGTATCGTATTTGCTCATGGTGCCGGCGCTGGCCTGCAAAGTGACTTTATGCAGTTTATTGCCATGGGTCTGGCTCTGCAGGATATCGAAGTAGTCCGCTTTAACTTCCCGTACTGGCAGCAGTTTATGGAGCTGGGCGTGCGCCGCCCGCCCAATCCAATGGCACAACTCGAACACTGCATGAAAGCCGTTATTCGTGAGTTCGCCGACGATAAACCCTTGTTTGTGATGGGTAAATCAATGGGCGCGCGGGTGGCGTTCCGGATCGCCGATGAGGCGGGTGCGAGAGCAGCTATCGGCCTTGGGTTTCCGTTTCACCCGCAAGGCAAACCCGATCGTTTGCGAGTTGATGATTTAAACAACCGCTGCCAACAGAATCTGGTTATTCAGGGTACCCGCGACAGCCTGGGGCGGCCAGCAGAAGTGGCCGACTACCAGTTACCGGCAAACCTGCAACTGGAATGGCTCGAAAACGGTGACCACAGCTTGCTACCGACCAAGCGCAGTGGTCTGCAACGCACCGGCTTGTGGCAGAGTGCCATCGACCGAATCAGTACTTTCGTAACCGAAATTAACAGGTAATAACTATGTCAGGATTAGTGGCCTATTGCAGGCCTGGATTTGAAAGCGACTGCGCTGCGGAACTGCAGGAAAAAAGCGGTCTGCTGGGCGTTTACGGCTATTGCCAGACCCAGTCCGGCGATGGTTATGTAAGTTATCGTTGCCTGCCTGAAGAAGCAGACCATCTGGCCCGCAAACTGCAGTTGCGCGAACTTATTTTTACCCGCCAGTTTGTTTCGGTTATCGCTGAAATCAAAGACTTGTCGCTACAGGATCGGGTTAGTTCTGTGCAACTGGCGCTGCTAGACGAAAGCGTGCAGGAAGCCTTCGCCCAGGTAAAACCCGCTGGCGATTTGCGGGTCGAGACTCCGGATACCAATACCGGCAAAGAACTATCGAAGTTCTGCCGCAAGTTCACTGTACCGCTGCGGCAGGGCCTGCGTCAGTGTGGCTGGTTAACGGATAAAGAAAGTGATCGGCGACCAACCCTGCATGCGTATTTTATTAACAACCAGCACCTGGTTATCGGCTATTCCTATAGCTATAACCAGTCACCCTGGCTGATGGGTATTCCGCGTCTGCGCACACCCTCCGACGCGCCCAGCCGCTCCACTCTGAAACTTGATGAAGCCTTTCAGGTGTTTGTACCGGCCCATGAGCGCGAAGCTCGTATTAGTTCAGGCATGAATGCTGTGGATTTAGGCGCCGCACCGGGCGGCTGGACTTACCAACTGGTGCATCGCGGCATGATGGTGCAGGCGGTTGACAATGGCCCCATGGACCAGCGTTTGCTCGACACCGGGCAGGTCAAACACATCCGCACCGACGGCTTCAAATTCCGCCCAAAAAAGAAAAATATCACCTGGCTGGTATGCGATATGGTTGAGAAGCCAAGCCGCGTCGCTGATTTAATTACCGATTGGTTGATTGATGGGGATTGCCAGGAGACTATTTTTAATCTTAAACTACCGATGAAAAAACGTTATACTTCTGTTGCAGAATATTTGCAAAATATAAAACAGAGACTCGTTGAAGAAGGTCGTGGCAAATACGAACTGCAGGCAAAGCAGCTTTATCATGACCGGGAGGAGGTAACTGTCCACATCCGCTGGTTATAGGAATTATAATAAAAATAAGAAATAAGGATGTTTATTATGCGCCAGCTATGGATTTTCGTTGTTATCGTTCTAGTAGCCGGGTGTGCCACCCGGGTCAGTAGTATTCGCACCGATGAAGTGGTCCCGCTAGTTGGTGGTTCTGGCTATTTACTGATTGGTGTTGAGACTGCTCACGATCTTAATTTTGTCGACTTAGACGGACCAAAATCTATACGGCTGAGTGATAAGGATCTACGTGCCGGAACCAATTATATCCTGATAGAACTTCCTGCCGGCGTTTACACTATCAGTGAGTTAACACTGGGTACGAGCCAGCGGTTTGTTCTGGACGATGAAGATAACTGGCAGGTTGATGTTAAGAAGCAGCGTATCAGCTATGTTGGTCATCTTGTTGTTAAATCTCGCGGTTACTGGGCACGTAGAGCCTCAATTGAGCTCGAGAACCGCTCGTCCCAGGCGCTGGAATTTCTGGAGCAGGATTTTCCGGTCATTCTGGCAGGATATCCACTGGATTACGGCGGCCCCGGGAAAGACCACTTTCTGCCTTATGTAGCCTCGCAAAACGGGAGTGCTGACTAATGAAAAAGCTTCTCTCGCAAATCATTTTGTTAATTGCACTTATCAGCTTTGGTGTGCCGGCTTTGGCAGAGCCCATTTCCGCGGCTGCGCTGTTTCAGAAAGCCGATAGTTCACGTTTCCAGTTATCGCCTCAGGGGCGTTATATCTCCTTTGTTGGTGTTGAAACAGACAATCCCGCCATAAATATTGCTGATCCGCTAACCAATAAAGTCATCTATCGGCTTCAACTAAACGAAGATCAAAGCTTTTCAAAATATCAGTGGCTTAACGACAATACGTTATTTCTGAGAATACGCACCGGCCAGGATTACGCAAAGTTTATTATTACCCTGGCCGATGGTACAGGGCGTTACGATAGGGTTGCGATAATTGGGAGCGTCGTGGCCCGGGTGGCTGACAATCCTGACTATGTCTATTTTCAACAACCCATTTTAACCGGCGCGCCATACCTTGATTTGTTTCGCGTCAGTATCGAGGATCTGAAAAAAAGCGACTTTTCACGGGCGCAACGGATTCAACATGACGGTGAAAACATAATAGATTATGCCTATGATGCGAAACTCGACCGGTTTGGCGGGGTACACTTCAATAAGTTGAAAGGAAGCCTTCATTTTAAGTTTATGAAGCGCGGCTCCGAAAGCTGGCAGACCTTTTTAATTTTAAACCCTGAAAACGAGAAGAATGGCGAAAATGAAGCCGATGAAGACAGCCGGGTTGTGCGGGTTCCTCTGGGGTTTATCTCGCCGACCAAAATAGGCGTACTTACGAATGCTGATACCGACAAAATAGTGGTGCGAACGTACGACTATGAAACAAAAGAGCTAAGTGACGTTCTGTATCAGCATCCGCTTTATGATCTTGAAGATGCTGGCTTTACCGAAGACGGCGAACTCGATTACGTGGCCTTTTCTCAGCACGGCCTGCTGGAATATAAGTACTTTAACGACTCTCAGCAGCATCTTTTTGAGCAGTTAAAAGAGGCTTTTCCGGATCGAGCTTTGTATACCGTCTCACAAAGTGATGATAAAAATTTCGGCATTTTACGGGTTGCCGGTTCCGATGAACCTGGGCGCTACTACTGGTATTCAGCGGCAACGAAGGAAGCGAAACTATTAGCTTATTCGTACCACGAATTGATGAATGAGCAATTCAGTAAGTCAGAGCGAATTCGTTTTACAAGTAAGGATGGAACACCGCTTGAGGCCTTTTTAAATTTACCTCAGTCGGCGAGTAATTCAGTGTTAATCGTGATGCCCCATGGTGGCCCAATCGGGGTGCGGGAAACTGATAGCTTTAATGCCGAAGTACAGTATCTGACCAGCCGCGGGTTTGCGGTTCTGCGAGTTAACTTCCGTGGCTCATGGGGCTTCGGAAAGGCATTCATGGAGCAGGGAGTTGGCCAGTTCGGCAAGTTGATTGAAGAAGACATAAGTGCGGCGGTAGATGAAGTCCGTAAGTTAAAATCATTCGACAAGCTTTGTGCGATGGGAACCAGTTACGGCGGTTACTCCTCGGTTATGCTGGCTATGAAAAAACCCGAGCTTTACAGCTGCGTAGTAGCGGGTTTCGGGGTTTACGACTTACCCCTTGTGTTTAACGTGAGTAACTATCGGTCGGGTGAAAGCCGTGAAAAGGAATGGTCAAGAGTAATTGGTGAGAATAACGACGCATTATTGGACGTCTCGCCAGTTTATTTTGCCGATAAGCTCGAAGCTCCAATTTTACTGGTCGCTGGTAAGCAGGATCAAGTCGCGGCCTTTGAGCAGACCAACCGGTTCCACTATGTCCTTAAACAAAACAGCCATCCGGTTGAATCGATTTATTATGAAAACGCTGGCCACAGCCATAACAACTGGTGGGCCGCTCGGCATGAAGCAGCCGCTAAAGTTGATTTTATATATCGCACCCTGGGTATTGCTTATCCCGATCCTGAAGCGCTGACTGACCGTCAGCGAGAGGTGTTCGGTGAAGATCTGAATTTATTAGCAGAGGGGCTCAGGTATGAGGACGTGATTCAATCGCGCAGCCCAAGTGCACATGAATATAATCTGCTGGCGGCCAATTACGGAAACGGGGAAGCGGCGTATAGTGTCGGCAGCGACTATCTTCTGGGCAGAGGTATACCGAAAGATATCGCTCTGGCGCTTCGCTATTACAATTTAAGCGGCGAAAAAGGTTATGCGCCTGCCTGGGTACAGCTTGGCCGAATGTATTTGCATGGCGAGCAGGTTAAACCGGACTGGGAACTGGCGAGCAGCTATTTAGAGCGCGCTACTTTAGTAAAAGGTGAGAGTGAACGAGAAGCCAGGCTATATCAAATTCAGTTTAAGTGTCTGGCGCCGGAGCCCTGGCGTGATACCGAAGCCTGCTTGACGGATCTTGAAGGGTATTTCACTGACGAGCGCGCTGTTGAGCTCTCCCGTAAACTGATAAACCGGGCGCTGGCGGTGGTATCTACAGAGGCAGAACTAACTCGTGAACAACGCAGCCGGTTAGTGAACGGGTTGCATGTTTTCTATGACCTGAATAAGTCGGTTACCGGTTTAGACGAGCTGCAAAGCGGTGCTTTTCGTGCATCCTATGGAAAGTACTCGCTTATTCCCGGAAGCGAACAGCAGGACGCTGAGATAACTACTATTTCAAAAGCAGAATATGTCGAGGATGATATTTTCGGTGTGATTTTTCAGCTAAATGTTGAGGGAACAGACCGATATCGCGATGCGGCGGTGATTGCGGTCCGCTGGACCCAGACTGATACAGCAACGCAGGAAACCATTTATAAGGAACACTTTCTTACCGGAGGTCATCCCCACCTCAATCTGCGGGTAACACGCCCGAAGCTTGAGCCGGGGACAACCTGGAAGCTGGAATTGTCCGACTTAAATCAAAAGCTGTTGTATCAGCGCGATTTCGTCATTACGGAATAAGCGATCCCGGTTATAGGCGATCAATTATTGCCTGAGTAAAGTCGGTGGTGCCATGGGTGCCACCTAAATCCCGGGTGGTCCGATCGCCGCTGGCGATAGTGTCAGCCAGCGCGGCGTGAATGCGGCGTGCTGGTTTTGGCATGTCGAGGTAATCGAGCATCTGGATAGCGGCCAGAATAACTGAAGTCGGATTGGCCAGATTTTTGCCGGCAATGTCCGGAGCTGAGCCATGTACTGCTTCAAAAATCGCTGAATCGTCGCCGATGTTTGCGCCCGGGGCCATGCCAAGGCCGCCCACCAGTCCGGCACATAAGTCGGAAATAATGTCACCGAATAAGTTGGTGGTGACAATCACGTCAAACTGCTCCGGATTCATTACCAGCCGCATACAAACCGCATCAACGATCATTTCATTGCAGTCGATGTTAGGGTAGTCCACTGCGATTTCCCGGGCTATTTTCAGGAACAGCCCTGAGGTGGTCTTTAGAATATTAGCCTTGTGCACCACGGTTATTTTCTTACGTCCCTCACGTTCAGCGAAATCAAATGCAAAACGTAAAATGCGCTCACAACCTTTGCGGGTTATCTGACTTATGGCGCGGGCCTGATCACCTGCTTCAGAGGTGGTCTGGCCAAGCCCTGAGTACATACCCTCAGTATTTTCACGAATGGTAATAATATCAATGTCTTCATAGCGTGACTGAGTGCCTTTGAAGGATTTAACCGGGCGCAGGTTAGCGTACAGGTCGAATTTTTTACGTAAGGTCACATTGACCGACGTGAAGCCTTCACCCGATGGGGTCGTTAAAGGCCCCTTAAGGGTCGCCTTATTACGGGTGATCGCGTCGAGTGTTTCCTGGGGTAATAGTTCACCGGTCGCTTCCAGGGCGGTCAGGCCTGCTTTGGCATATTCATAGGTAAAGTCGCAGCCAGCTTTATCAAGGATCTTAATAGTGGCGTCGATGATGTCGGGGCCAATACCGTCGCCGGGAATGACAGTGATTGCGGTGCTCATAGGGTATCCTACTTCTGAAAAGGAACAAACGAGGCATCGGCGCCGCGTTAGCGGCATCCGACTGTGGTTGTTAATTATAGCAGAAGGGATATTGGTAAAGGCTGAGCCTAATCATTAAAACGATTGATAGTCACTATAAGCGTCCGCCCCCCAGGCGATAAGTTCGTCGTTCTTGAATAACAGCGGGGTGCATTCTTCGCGGGTAGTAATGCCGTCCGATTTGACGTGGTGAGTGCGGTAAAACAGCACCAGTAACTCTTCACCATCGCTGGTCGCCTTGGCTTCACTGATATCCGGCGAGCCCAGCAGGCGAATCACATCGCCTTTGGGAATGCCCAGGTCGAGCCGGCCAATCTGTTTCAGGTTAAAGGTTTCACGTTCCTGCCAGTTCATGTTTTCAGGATCGGCTTTGTAATAGTGAAGAATGACCGCAGTGGCTGCCAGATAAATAGCAAAACCGATGATGACGACTTTGAACATTTTTGACATAGTGGCGCGGTGCTCCTTTTACTTTTCTTAGTCGATATTAATCCGTGATAACCCGATAACAAGGGTGATAAACAGTGCCAGGCAACTTCATCCGGCCTTGCTCAACGAATGCCCGCAACAGTACATCTAGTTTACGCATCATATCGCGTTCGCCATGGATCTCAAATGGCCCGTATTTACGAATAGCACGAATGCCTTCGTCTTTCACATTTCCGGCTACAATCGATGAGAACGCCCGGCGCAGCGCCGAAGCGAGCAACTGGGGTTCCTGATTGCGGAAAAGGTTCAGGTTTCTGACATTATCATGGGTCGGGATAAAGGGCCGCTGAAACGGCTCTTCGATGTGCAAGGTCCAGTTGAAACAATAGGAGTCACCGACTTCACGACGATACTCTTTTACATCACGGGCAGCGTCTTTCATAGCTTTGGCGACGGCGACAGGATCATCAATGATGATGGTATAAAGCTCGCGCGCGGCCTCACCTAAGGTCGCGACAATGAAATCATCAATGGCGTCGAAGTAGCCGGCACTACTGGCCGGACCGGTTAGTACCACAGGCAACACCTGGCGTTTGTTCTCCGGGTGCATGAGAATACCCAGCAGATACAGCAGCTCTTCAGCAGTACCAACGCCGCCGGGGAATACCACAATGCCATGAGCACAACGGATGAAGGCTTCCAGCCGCTTCTCGATATCAGGCAGAATAACTAATTCATTGACGATCGGGTTTGGCGGCTCGGCGGCAATAATGCCCGGCTCTGTAAAGCCAAGGTAGCGACCATCAGAAATACGCTGTTTGGCGTGCCCGATAGTGGCACCTTTCATGGGACCTTTCATGGCCCCCGGGCCGCATCCGGTACAAATATTCAGGGCCCGCAAGCCCATCTGGTAACCAACTTCTTTGGTGTATTTGTACTCGACCTCATTGATCGAATGACCGCCCCAGCAAACGATGACGTTTGGGTCGAGATTCGGCTGGACGATCTGGGCATTGCGAAGAATATCGAATACCACGTGGGTGAGGGTATGGGTATCCGCTGAATCCAGAGTCTGTGAGTTATAGGTTTCACCGGTGAACAGAATATCCCGCAGTACAGCTTCAACCAGCTCCTGCATGCCGACGATGAGCTTGCCGTCAACAAAGGCTTCAGCCGGTGGGTTGATCAGCTCAAGCTGAATACCGCGCTCACTCTTGACGACACTAACATCAAAGTCTTCGTATTTATTGAATATTTCTTCACTGCTGTCAGTTTTGCTGCCGGCGTTCAGTACGGCCAGACAACAGTTGCGAAACAGACGATAGAGCTGTTTGTCGCTGCTTTGCTGCAGCCGTTCTATTTCAAGTTGTGACAGTAAGCTCATGCTTCCGCGCGGGGAAATCGTAAATTTCATTCTATGTCCTTATTATTAGTATCATTGGCGGCTAAGACGACCGGGCTCTGGTGCCGGTTCAAAGTCTGAACGGAAGGGATTAATATCCAGTCCGCCGCGCCGTGTATAGCGTGCATAAACCGTAAGCTGGTCAATTGCCAGCCTGGTTTTTAAATCTATAAACAGCCGTTCTACGCACTGTTCGTGAAATTCATTGTGGTGGCGAAAAGAAACGATATACCGAAGCAACGCCGCCCGGTCAATCGTCTTGCCACTATAACGAATCATAACTGAGCCCCAGTCCGGTTGATTGGTAATCAGGCAATTAGACTTCAGTAAGTGACTATGCAGGGTTTCACTTACCCTGGCGCTATTGCTGTGGGCCAGCAGATCCGCATTATAATCATACTCACTGATGCTAATGTCCTGGTTATCAATGCATTCGCCGGACATATCGGTAAAAGGTTGCCGCTGAGCTTGCTGCACAGTTAATAACTTCACGTGCACAGGTGCACCGGCACATGCGGAGAGATCCTTCTGAAGTTGATCTTTTACTGTGTTCCAGTCAGGCCACTGGCAATCATTAAAGCTGTTCAGGTAGAGCTTAAAGGATTTCGACTCAACTAGGTTCGGGCTAGTGGCAGGGATGACAAATTCACCTACAGCGACCTGTGGCATACCCCGGGTATTGAGCCAGGATAATTCATAGCCAGTCCAGTAATCCTGGCCCTGAAAGGGTAACTCCTCCGCTTCATTCAGGCCGATGGTGCTGCGATTCAGTTGCCGGGGCACAGCCTGTAGCAGACCCGCATCAAAGGCGGTAGGGTAGTCGGTAGGTCGACCAAGGGATAAATGTTCCAGGGGTTGCTTCATCGAAACCGCTTATCTTGTTAAACTCAAATTAATCGTATAAATCTCACGCAGTCAGCCATTGTAGCGCTGACCTCACATTGATACCAGTTTTCTACTCAGGATTTTAACATGACTGTACTCGAAAAAATGGACCGGCTACTGGAAGCTTACCAGCAGTTTTACGCTAAGCATGACCGGCCACTGCTGGTGGAAGCCAACCCGGAGTGGGAGGCGCCGATATATGGCGAGCCGACCAACAACGGTTGGGTGCGCTGGCAGCCCATTATGCAGTCCACGCCCCTTGATTTTTCCGACTTGACCAATGCGCTGGAGCAGCCATTTCACCCGGATATGATGGCTTTTTACTCACGCTGGTTTGCCGCTGATCTGGCGGTAACCTGGCAGCAGCACCCGCTCTGGTTGTTGCAGGTACACGGGCCTGAGGATGGCGATCGTTTGCTGAGCAATCAGGCCGGGCACGTGTTGATGAAGAGGCGTCTGAAACAGCCGGTTACGCTATTTATCGGGCTGGCCGAAGAAACCGACGATTTATTGCTGACAATGGATAATCAAACCGGGGCCGTAGGCCTGGAATTTGCGGGCAGGGAACAGCATGAAATACTGGCACCGGGCCTGGCAGAATTCCTTGATGATTTAGCCCCGCGGCTGGTGGATAATTAAGCGGGAATGGGATAATTTGAAAAGCCAGCACACAAAAAAATACGCGACGAGCGAGACCAACAATGACAGTAAAAAAACAGGCGCGGTTGCGCGATGGGCAATTACGCTATCTGGTAGCAGAAGAGCTTAAGCTGGCAGCCTCTCTGCTGTATCAGGCTTATCATGATGACCCGTTATTTATGGACTTGTTCCAGGCCGATAAGGCGGATTATGAAAAGCGCTTGCGCGCGGCGATACGCGAAGAGCTTAATGCCTTCTGGGAAGCTGACCAGCCGATGATTGGCATTTTTGAGGACGACAGTCTGGTGGGGGTCGCTTGCCTGACGCGGCCCGGCAAAAGTTTCGGGCCAGGCAAATACTGGCATTGGCGCCTGAAGATGCTATTGACTGCGGGTTATGTCAGTACCCGCCAGTTGATTGATAAAGAGGCTCTGATTCAGGGCGCGATGCAGGAGCAACTGACCAACGGCAATAGCGATCGGCATTATCATATGCTGGCTTTTATCGCGGTACACCCACGCTATCAGCAAAATGGCTGGGGCCACTTACTGATCGGCGCTGCTGAGCAGGTGCTGGAGGATAACAGTGATTCAGCTGGTATCGCGGTGTTTATCACCCAGACAAAGTATCTGCCGCTATTCGAGCAGCACAATTATCGTAAGGTGACGGATTTACAAGTCGGCGGGATTGCAGGACAACTACTTTTTTACCCTCATACCGGTGCGGCAGGAGCAGATCATGCAGTTCAATTCGTTTAAAGAATTTTACCCCTATTATCTGGCAGAACACGCGGACCCGCGCTGCCGGGCAACCCACTATATTGGCAGCACCTTGGTACTTATTGTGCTGGCTTTCGCTTTGCTGACCCAGCAATGGGTCTATTTATGGCTGGTGCCATTGCTGGGCTACGGCTTCGCCTGGTTAGGTCATTTTCTGTTTGAACACAATAAGCCGGCGACCTTTAAGTACCCGGCATACTCACTGTTAGGCGATTGGGTGATGTACCGTGATTTCTGGCTGCGGTTGCTTGGCTTCAGGCGTCAGGGAGCCGATAAGGCGGAGTAGTAATATTCACCAGCCGTAAGTTGAGTAGTTGCAGTTCGCCTTCATAGCGGCTCTGCTGATCGCTGCTAAAAGCGAAGTCATAATTACTCAGCCAGCCAAAATGCCGGCCTTTTTTCGCCAGCTTGCCGTCGCGCCAGGCAATATCGAGAAACTGCAACTGGTGTTGCTGACAATAACGTTGCGCGTAGCGGCGGGCATGCTCTGCCTGGCGCCGACCCTGCCAGAATAACCAGAACACCATGGCTATAGCCAGCAACAGTATGGCATCAAGTAACATCATGAACTGACTCCGGTAAACTGCCGCCAGGCCCGCTGCAGCGGCAATGGCAAATCATGTCGGCGCAGCAACGACAGCAAGTGCGGGCGAATGGCCGGTAACCGCAATAAATCCGCAGTAAGTGCGGCAAACAGCTGGTTGTTCTGGCGCTCTGCTTGCATGGCCGGGTATTCCGCCAGCCGCAGCATATAGAGTTCCAGTAGATTCACCTTCTCGTTGCCCGGCTGTAGAGCAGACCACATGCGCGCCGGAATAAGCACCAATTCATCCTGATCAGGATTTCCCAGGCAGTGAGCGACAGCGTCACGCACTGCTTCGGTATGACTTGCGCTGGCGCAGCTGCGCAGCAGGTTGAGACGTTGTTCGCCCGGCTGAGCTTCACTTAGTACCCGCTTGGCTAAGGCATCGGTTAGCGGCTGGGGCGACGACTGGTGTTCCAGCGCTATCGCCAGTGCCCGTTGCAGTGGCTGCGGGTAACTATGAAAATTGTCGGCGATCTGCGCGCTGAGTCGCTGCCCGGCATGCAAGCGGGCGGCGACATCATGCAACCCCTGCAGGCCTATCTGTTGCCACTGAGGGGCCTCAGGCTGTGCCAGGGCGCTTTCGGCAGTCTCGTAGTGAACTGAGGGCGGCTGTTCAAGCCGCTTAGTCAACCGGGCGTGCAGGGCGGCGCGCTTTTCTTCAGCGGGAGTAAACAGGTACGGACTCTGCTGCAGTTGCTGCCGCTGCTCTTCATTCAGAGCGCCCGTTACCTTATTACCCAATAGGGTTAGCACCTGAGTAATAAATCCCTGTTGCGCCTGCAAGTCCAGAAGTCCGCGCTCATCAAGCGGAAACTTCAGAAACCAGAGAAAAGGTTCAGTGGCGCCCTCAGCTGCCTGCGACCAGAATACAATCGCCAGCCAGGCATGCCCCTGTAGCGGGAAAGGATAGGGCGCCTGCTGGGCCTCGATAGCGTTAAACTCGCTGGTTTCTATCGCTTGCAGCCGCCGGCCGAGATCATAGATATAGAATTCGCTCTGGCCTGCATCCAGTAACTGTGAAAGGGTCAAAATAGCCATTAAACTTGCATCACGCATCATTTTGCTGAAAGATGTCGCCATTATATCGAGTTCCCCGCCGTGGAGATAGTAATGGACCAAAGACAGCGCGCCGCGAGGTTGTTAGAGCGTATTGAGGCCGAACTGAACTGTCTGGGATTATGGCAGAATCAGCTGCCTTCTGCGCAGGCGCTGGCCAGTAGCGAACCTTTTGCTATGGATACCCTGGATTTTCACCAGTGGCTGCAATTTATTATGTTGCCCAGGATGTGGGAAATCATTGATGGTGAGCATCCCTTACCCCAGAAGATTGCCGTGAGCCCCATGGCCACCCACGTTTTCCATGACGAATTAGAGCACCACGAGAGTCTGATTCGTATTCTGCGTGAGTTTGATACCCTGTTAAGTGGAACGGATCCTTTAGCTAACGATGTCTGAACTGCCCATTTTATTGCAGGATGAGCACCTGGTTGCGGTGGATAAGCCAGCGGGACTACTGGTTCATCGTAGCTGGATTGCCAAACATGAGACTGAGTTTGCCTTGCAACAGGTGCGTGACCAGATTGGTCAGCATGTGTTTCCGGTGCACCGTCTTGATCGTCCGACCTCGGGAATTCTGCTGTTTGCCAAAGATCCTGACACAGCGCGCTTAATGACTGAACAGTTTGCTGCCCGCCAGGTTCGAAAAACCTACCACGCCGTGGTGCGGGGCTACCTGGATTCCGGGACTCTGGATTATCCGTTAAAAGAAGAATTGGATCGTATTGCGGATAAACAGGCAGATCAGGACAAAGAAGCACAACCCGCAATTACCGATTATGTCTGCTTAAAGCAGATTGAGCTGCCATTTGCTGTTGGTAAGAAACATTCTAGCTCACGCTATTCATTGATGCGGCTGCATCCCCATACCGGCCGCAAACATCAGTTACGCCGGCATATGTCTCATCTGCGCCATCCGATAATCGGTGACACTAATCATGGCGACGGCCGGCACAATCGCTTTTTCCAGCAGCATTTTGACCTGCGACGGTTACTTCTTGCGGCAACCGGGCTGGTTTTTACCCATCCCCATAAAAAAACGGCAGTTCAGATTGAACTGCCGCTTCCCGAAGAGCTGCTACGCGCCTTTCAGCCTGCCAGCGATTAAATTTATTCTGCCGCGCGCAGCAGTTCGTTAATACTGACTTTGGCGCGTGTTTGCGCATCAACTTTTTTGACGATGATAGCGGCGTAGAGGCCATGGGTACCATCTTTTGAGGGCAGGGTGCCCGGCACAACAACGGCTCCTGCCGGCACACGGCCAAAATGGATCTCACCGGTTTCACGGTCATAGATACGGGTACTCTGACTAATATAAACACCCATTGAAAGGACAGCACCTTCACCGACGATGACGCCTTCCACAACTTCAGAACGGGCACCGATAAAGCAGTTGTCTTCAATGATGGTCGGGTTTGCCTGCAACGGCTCAAGTACACCGCCAATGCCAACGCCACCGGATAAATGAACATTTTTACCGATCTGAGCGCAGGAACCGACAGTGGCCCAGGTATCCACCATAGTGCCTTCGTCCACATAGGCGCCGATATTAACGTAGGAGGGCATCAGCACCACGTTGCGGCCGATAAAGGAGCCTTTGCGGACCATCGCAGGAGGGACCACGCGGATACCTTCAGCGCGGAACCGCGCATCGTCATAGCCAATGAATTTACTATCAACTTTGTCAAAGAAACGGGTTTCGCCGCCATTCATCAGATGATTATCCTGGGTACGGAAGGACAACAACACCGCCTTTTTCAGCCACTGATGAACAACCCAGTTGCCATCAATCTTCTCAGCAACGCGGAGCTTGCCCTGGTCAATTTGCTGGATAACTTGGTTGAGATCCTGATGGAGCTGCGCCGGTACATTCTTGGGAGAGATCTCTGCCCGCTGCTCAAATGCTTCTTCGATTCGTTGCTGTAAATTACTCATGTGGTTTCCTGTGTACTGTCCAGTGCTTCGATAATGCGTTGTTTAACCTGCTGGCGCTGTTGCTCGTCGAGAGCTTCATTGCGGCGGGTGGCAACGATGAACAAATCTTCAGCCTGTTCACCGACTGTAGTGATCTTAGCGGTTAAAATATTGAGATCCAACTCCTGCAGTACTTTTGCAACCCGCGCAACCAGGCCTGGGCGGTCTAATGCGGTCAGTTCAAAGGCGCTGCGGCGATGATGGCGCTCGGCAACAAATTCTACCCGGGTAGGCACATTAAAATTGCGCAGCCGGCGCGGCAAGCGGCGCTGTCCGCCGGGTACCCGCTCACGCTGTCGCAATACATCGTGCAGCTGCTGCTTCAGCGATTCGATATGACGCGCGTTAGTGAGGGGATCGCCATTATCCAGCAACACCACAAAGGTATCCATAACATAGCCGTCGCGGGTGGCCAGAATCTGGGCGTCATGAATACTTAGCCCCTGACTGTCTAATACTGCAGCGACCGCGGCAAATAAGTATTCGTGTTCCAGGTGATAGATAAACAGCTCTGTAGTGCCCTGGTTATTTTCATCGCCCAGCAGGATCAAGGGTAGCTGTTCATCGTCGCGCACACCAAGTATGTGCTGCGAGTGCCAGGCAATTTGCTCAGGTTGGTGACGTAAAAAGTAGTCAGCGGTAAAGCGGCCCCATAATTCCTGCACTTCGCGCACCTGATAGCCGGCGCTCAGGAGTAGCCCCATAGCGTGCGATTGATGTTCGTGAATACGCTGGCGCATTTCGCGGGCAGGTGAGGGCTTGCTCTGCTGCAGGAACTGGCTGGTAATCTGATAGAGGTTTTCCAGCAGGGTGGCTTTCCAGTTATTCCACAGACTGCTATTGGTTGCCCGGATATCGGCAACGGTCAGGCAATAAAGATAGTCGAGTCGCTGTTGGGTATTAACCACAGCAGCAAATTCACGCACCACTTCAGGATCATGGATGTCACGCTTTTGTGCAGTAACCGACATAAGCAGATGTTGGCGCACCAGCCAGGCGACTAAATCGGTATCGTCTTCGTCCAGGCCATGCAAAAAGCCAAAGTTACGGGCGTCCTGCTCCCCGAGCTCTGAGTGGTCACCGCCGCGGCCTTTCGCAATATCATGGAAAATCCCCCCCAGATACAATAATTCAGGCTTGGCCATGTTGCTCACAAGTTCAGCGCAGAGCGGGAAGTCCTGATTAAACTCAGGATCCTGATAGCGATACAAATTACGGACCAGCCGGAAGGTGTGCTCGTCTACGGTGTAGGCGTGAAATAAATCAAATTGCATCTGGCCGACAATTTGCTGCCACTGGGGCAGGTAATGGGCCAGAATTTTGTGCTTATGCATAAAAGTGAAGGCACTGCCGCAGCCGTTCGGGTGTCGCAATATTTGCATAAACAGCGCGCGACAAACGGGGTGATCACTTAATGGCTGCTCAAGCTGCCGTCTGGCATTTCGAAGCAGGCGAATGGTATGGGCCTGAATATGCGTAATTTCCGGGTGTTGAGCAATGATCAGAAAGAACTCAAGGATCTGATGCGGTTGTTCGAATACGCCTTCATAGCGCGCCGCTATGGTGCGGCCAATAAGCTGAAAGTGCTGGTTGAGGTTCTCACAGCTGGTGCGATCTTCGCGCCCCAGAATGGCCTGCTCAAAAAACTGCAATAACATAGCGTTGAGTTCGCTGACGCCCACCACCGCATTAAAGTAATCTTTCATCATGGCTTCAACGGCGCGCTTGCCCGGTTCGCCATAACCCATACGGGCCGCTACCCCCGGCTGATAATCAAACAGCAGGCGGTCTTCTTTTTTGCCGGCTTCCAGATGCAGAGCGAAGCGAATCCGCCACAAAAATTCCTGATACTCCCTGAGTTCCAGCAATTCGGAAGCGCTAATATAGCCAAACTGCACCAGGCTGCGGTCGTTCTGGGTATGGAAGTGGCGCTTGGCAATCCAGCCAATGGTCTGAATATCGCGCAAACCGCCCGGGCTGCTCTTGACGTTGGGCTCGAGATTATAAGAGGTGCCGTGGTAATGCTGATGACGCTCTTGTTGCTCAGCTAACTTTGCCTGATAAAAAGCGCGGCTGCTCCAGGGCAGGTCGTGGTGTACCCGTTGACGTAGTTGTTGCGCTAATTCCGTGTTGCCGCAAAGCACCCGATTCTCGAGCAAGCTGGTAGCGACGCTGACGTCAGCTGCGGCTTCGTCCATGCATTCGGCGATGGTGCGAACACTGTGGCCGACATCAAAGCGAAGATCCCACAATAGCTGGATGAACTGCGTTATCGCTTCGCTGGTGCCCGAGTTGAGCGGCGTCTGGTGCAAAAACAACAGATCGATGTCGGAGCCTGGGTGCAAGGTGCCGCGACCATAGCCGCCGACTGCCAGTAAGGCAAGGTCAGAGCCGTCAAGCTCAAAGGCTTGCCAGAGTTGCTGCATTAGCTGATCAACGAAAGCACTGCGATCCGTTAATAAGGATTCAATATCAGCGGTAACAAAGGCATTAGCAGACCAGTCCTGATAGTGTTCAGCACACTCCCGGCCTGCTGTCAGGGTAAGGGGCTCGGGCCAGCTTATGCCTGCCGCAGTGGCCACCTTAGCAGCGGACATAGTTAATCGCCCTGATGGCTGATAGTACGTGGGAAGTCTTCATCGCTACGCAAGGTCAGTACTTCAACGCCGTCTTCGGTGACCAGCAAGGTGTGTTCCCACTGGGCACTCAGACTGCGATCCTTGGTTAATACTGTCCAGCCATCGCGCATAAGCTTGGTCTGACGCTTGCCGGCGTTCACCATAGGTTCAATGGTAAAGCACATGCCAGGGGCCAGCAGGTCGCCGGTGCCGGCAGTGCCGTAATGCAGAATTTGCGGCTCTTCATGGAATACCGCGCCAATACCGTGGCCGCAATATTCCCGCACGATGGAATAGCCGTGCTGTTCCGCATATTTTTGAATAATGGCGGCAAAATCGCCGGTACGAATACCCGGACGCACCATACGGATGGCCTGGTACAGGGATTCCTGGGTAACCCGGATCAAGCGTTCGGCCAGAATACTGGGTTGACCAACCACAAACATTTTTGACGTGTCGCCGTGATAACCCTCGAGTTTGACTGTAACGTCCAGGTTCATAATGTCGCCATCTTTTAATGGCTTATCATTCGGAATACCATGACATACGACGTGATTCAGCGAGGTACAGACAGACTTCGGGAAACCATGATAATTGAGCGGCGCCGGATAGGCGTCATGAGCGATTATGTAGTCATGGCAGATTTTATCCAGCTCAGCCGTGGTTATCCCCGCTTTGATGTGGGGTTCGATCATTTCCAGTACTGATGCTGCCAGGCGCCCGGCGGCACGCATTTTTTCGATTTCTTCCGGAGTTTTTATCGTAATAGCCATATTCAGTCGCGTAATCTATTGAGTAAAGGCGCGGCAAGGGCGCGAGTAAGGCGCTAGTTTAGCAGTTCACGAGCCGCCGGCAAAGCATAAAACCCACCATTAAAACTTGCGGCCAGCCTGCTTTTCATGGTATAAAGCGCCCGCAATTTCGATTGCAGAACGAACTTAAACACACACATACATCGACACATAGGTCGGGGTGCTCCGGGATAGCCGGGGTCGAACTATGGGATGTATGGAGGCATAACCCCTTTTAAAGGAAAATTATCATGGCAAACGTGTCAATGCGTGACATGCTCAAAGCTGGTGTGCATTTCGGCCACCAAACCCGTTTTTGGAACCCAAAAATGAAGCCTTTCATTTTTGGCGCTCGTAATAAAATTCACATTATCAACCTTGAAAAAACTGTGCCTATGTTCAACGACTCGTTGAACTTCCTGCAGCACGTTGCTTCAAATCGCGGCAAGATCCTGTTCGTTGGTACGAAACGCGCAGCAGCTGACGCCGTTGAGCAAGCAGCTAACGATTGCAAACAGTTTTACGTCAATCATCGCTGGTTAGGCGGCATGCTGACTAACTGGAAAACCGTCCGACAGTCAATCAAACGTCTGAAAGAACTGGAAACGATGAGCCAGGATGGTACTTTTGAAAAGCTAACCAAGAAAGAAGCGCTGGTTAACACCCGCGAAATGGAAAAGCTGGAAAAAAGTCTTGGTGGTATCAAAGATATGGCCGGTCTGCCGGACGTACTTTTTGTTATCGATGCTGACCACGAACATATCGCTATTAAAGAAGCGAACAATCTGGGTATTCCAGTAATTGCCGTGGTTGATACCAATTCAAACCCTGATGGCGTTGATTATGTAATTCCTGGCAACGACGATGCAATTCGTGCAGTTCAACTGTATCTGAATGCAGCAGCCAGCGCGATTAACGAAGCGCGTGGTGGAGTTGTTGAAGGGAAAGCTGCTGACGATTTCGTTGAAGCAGAAGAAACTGAATAAAGTCATCTGATTAGAGGACAAGATACATGGCTATTACCGCAGCTATGGTTAAAGAATTACGCGAGCGCACTGGCGCTGGCATGATGGATTGTAAAAAAGCGCTGGAAGAAACCGGTGGTGATATCGAAGCGGCAATTGAACTGATGCGTAAAAGCGGTCAGGCAAAAGCGGCTAAGAAAGCTGGCCGGGTTGCTGCTGAAGGCGTGATTTTGACCAAAACCGAAGGCAATGTGGGTACGTTAGTTGAACTGAACTGCGAAACTGACTTCGTTGCCCGGGACGATAACTTCCTGAGCTTTGGTGAAAAAGTTATCAACGTTGCTTTTGAAAATAAAGAAACTGACGTTGAAAAGCTGAAAGAAACCGAACTGGAAGGCGGCTCTAGCGTAGAAGAAGTTCGTTCAAACCTGGTTGCAAAAATCGGTGAGAACATGAACGTTCGTCGCGTAACCACTATCACTGCTGGTGATTTGGTTGAGAGCTATGTCCATGGCGGTCGGATTGGTGTTTTAGTTGCCATTACCGGTAACGACGCTGAACTGGCAAAAGATATCGCGATGCATGTTGCGGCAAGCGCACCACAATTCGTGAAGCCGGAAGACGTTGACGCTGAAGTTGTAGAAAACGAGCGTCGCATCCAGCTTGATATCGCTATCCAGAGTGGCAAGCCACAGGATATCGCTGAGAAAATGGTTGAAGGCCGTATGCGCAAGTTTACCGGCGAAATCAGCCTGACTGGCCAGGCATTTGTGAAAGACCCTTCAATGACTGTTGGGGAACTGTTGAAGCAGAAAGGTGCTGATGTAGTCACTTTCGTACGTTACGAAGTGGGTGAAGGTATCGAGCGTAAATCGGAAGATTTTGCTGCTGAAGTTCAGGCACAAATGGCTGCTGCGAAAAAGGCGTAATGCCAATGTCGCAACCGTCGACGAGAAGCACATAACAAAAACCGCACCCTGCCTGGCAGGATGCGGTTTTTTTTCGCGTATAATAAACAGCTAATCAGCATATGGAGCAAATCGATGACAACAACACCTAAACCAGCCTACCGCCGTATTTTGCTGAAATTAAGCGGTGAAGCCCTGATGGGCGATGAGCCCTTTGGCATTGACGCGAAAGTGCTTGATCGCATGGCCCAGGAAATCAAAGAACTTGTCGAGCTCGGGGTTCAGGTTGGCCTGGTCATTGGCGGCGGTAACTTATTCCGTGGTGAGGGTCTGGCGAAGGCGGGTATGAACCGTGTTGTTGGCGACCATATGGGGATGCTGGCGACAGTCATGAACGGTCTGGCGATGCGGGATGCCCTGCACCGGGCTTTTGTAAATGCGCGGCTGATGTCGGCAATTGAACTGAATGGCGTCTGTGACAGCTACAACTGGGCCGATGCGATTAGTCTGCTTAAATCAGGCCGGGTAGTTATTTTCTGTGCCGGTACCGGTAACCCGTTTTTCACTACCGATTCAGCGGCGTGTTTGCGCGGCATCGAGATTGAAGCTGAACTGGTTCTCAAAGGTACTAAAGTTGACGGCGTGTATTCAGCCGATCCAAATAAAGATCCTAAAGCCGAATTATTTAAACAAATCAGTTATAATGAAGTGCTGGAACGCCAGTTAAAAGTAATGGACCTGGCCGCCTTTACTTTAGCGCGGGATCATAACCTGCCAATCCGGGTATTTAATATGAATAAGCCGGGCGCATTGCGGGCGGTGATTATGGGTGAAAAAATAGGTACACTGATAGGTACTGAGCCAGCTGGTAAAAAAGTGATAACAGATTAAGGGAAAACAACGTGATAGACGAGATTAAACAAGACGCCAAAGAACGCATGGAGAAAAGCTTAGAATCGCTGCGTGCACAAATATCCAAAGTTCGCACCGGGCGTGCGCATCCGAGCCTGCTGGACGGTATCATGGTGCCTTACTACGGAACCCCGACACCACTGAAGCAACTGGCTAACATCACGGTTGAAGACTCCCGTACGCTGGCATTGACGGTGTTTGATAAGTCCTCAACGGCGGCAGTTGAAAAAGCCATCATGACATCTGATCTGGGTCTGAATCCAAATACTGCGGGTAACGTGCTCCGGGTACCCTTACCGGTATTAACTGAAGAACGTCGTCGTGATCTGGTTAAAGTAGTACGTGCCGAAGCAGAGCAGGGACGGGTTGCGATTCGTAATATCCGCCGTGATGCGAACAGCGATTTAAAAGAACTCGAAAAAGAGAAAGAAATCTCAGAGGATGAGGAACATCGCGCAGCAGATGAAATTCAAAAGCTGACTGATACCTATATTGGTAAGATTGATCAGTTGCTGGAAGAAAAAGAAAAAGACTTGATGGAAGTTTAAGCGATTGCTTATTTCCTGCATTGGTAGACAGCGCCGTGTCAGTTATACTTGCACGGCGTTTTTTCTTGTATGGCTCAGAAAATGAATACAGTGGATGTTGATCAAATTCGTATGCCGCGTCACGTCGCTATCATTATGGATGGCAACGGACGCTGGGCGAAGTTGCGCGGGCAGCATCGGACCTTTGGGCATAAAGCCGGGGCCGAAGCAGTGCGTCGGGTAGTTGCTTTTGCCCGCAAAAAAGGGATTGAGTCGCTGACCCTGTTTGCCTTCAGCAGTGAAAACTGGAACCGTCCGGAACAGGAAGTTTCAGTGCTGATGTCGTTGTTTTTTACGGTGCTTAAGCGTGAAGTGAAAAAGATCCATAAGCACAATGTCAAACTGAACATTATTGGCGATCTTTCAGCGTTTTCGCCGCGCATTCAGCAGCGTATTGCTGAAGCCGAAGCGCTCACTGCGGGTAATACCGCTTTACAGCTTAATATTGCCGCGAATTATGGCGGGCGCTGGGATATTACTCAAGCGGCTCGCGCGCTTGCTGCGCAGGCGGTACAGGGAAGCATAGCAGTAAACGAAATAACCCCTGCACACATTGCTAATCAGCTGCAACTGGCTGATCAGCCGGAACCAGACTTACTGATCCGCACCGGTGGTGAACATCGCATCAGTAATTTTTTATTATGGCAGCTAGCCTACGCAGAGTTATATTTTAGTAAAGTACTATGGCCTGATTTTGACGATAATGAATTCGCTGCGGCCATAGCAGATTTCAGTTGCCGGGAACGCCGCTTTGGATTAACCAGCGAGCAATTGCAACGCGCGATTCTGGATACTGATGTAACCGTCGGGGAATAAGTTTGCTAAAACAACGATTATTAACAGCATTAATTCTGATACCCCTTGCGCTCTACTGTGTCTTTGGGTTGCCCTTATTTGGGTTTGCGGTAGCTATTACTATATTGATGACCGCCGCCGCCTGGGAATGGTCACCACTAATGGGCTTGAAACGTCAGGTGAGCCGGATTTTGTATACCGCGTCAGTGACCGCACTGCTGAGCCTGTTACTCTGGCTGGTGCCCGTCGGGGAGATCTGGCAGCAGGCTACCCTCAATCCTTTATTCTATTACGTCACCATAATCGGCTGTGCCTGGTGGGTACTCGCGACACTGTTGGTCATAAAATATCCAGCCAGCCGGCGTGCCTGGTCACGTACCCGTCTAATCGTGGGCATCTTCGGTTACCTGATGTTTATACCGGCCTGGGTAGCGCTGTTGACGATTCGCTCTATCGACTACGGTGGTGATCCATCTTTTGGTGGTTTCGCAGTCCTGTTTGTTTTATTACTGGTTTGGGCGGCTGACGTCGGCGCTTATTTTGCCGGCGTAAGATATGGCCGCAACAAGCTAATGCCGGCGGTAAGCCCGGGAAAAACCCTGGAAGGCTTGTGCGGTGGTATCACTTTAGCTTTCGTCGTGATGCTGGTCATTGCACACTGGGCAAAAATACCGGTAGGGCAGTTAAGTGGTTATTTCCTGGCGGGTCTGATAACGGTTATCGCGTCAGTTTTTGGTGATCTGAACGAGAGCATGTTCAAGCGCTGTGCGGGGGTCAAGGATAGCGGTTCACTGCTTCCTGGCCACGGCGGTATTCTGGACCGTATCGACAGCCTTACGGCCGCCTTGCCCGTCTTTACTTTGTCGTACCTCTGGTTACTCGTCTGATGGTCAAACAAATTACTGTACTGGGAGCGACCGGCTCAATTGGTCAGAATACCCTGGCCGTGGTCAAAGAAAATCCCGAACTTTTTACCGTTTATGCCGTAACTGCTCAGCAAAACGTCGCCGATATGGTGGAAATCTGTCACACCTTCAAGCCCCGGTTTGCCGTGATGACCGATGCTGCCGCGGCCCGCGAATTACGTGACTGTCTGCAGGGACTCGCAACCGAAGTACGGTCGGGTTCGACGGCCATGGAAGAAGTTGCCAGCGCGGCAGAAGTCGATTTAGTGATGGCAGCCATTGTTGGAGCGGCCGGATTATTGCCCACCATGGCAGCGGTGCAGGCTGGTAAGCGGGTGCTGCTGGCTAATAAAGAAGCCCTGGTTATGACCGGGCAGATATTTATGGACGCCGTGGTAAAACACAGTGCCGAGTTAATGCCAGTGGACAGTGAGCACAACGCTATTTTCCAGTGCCTGCCGGAGGCTGTTCAGCGGCAATTGGGGCAAAGCGACCTGGCTGCTGCCGGAATTCGGCAAATCATGCTGACTGGCTCTGGCGGGCCGTTTCGTAATTTGCCACTCGAGCGCCTGGCCGAGCAGACTCCGGACGCCGCTTGTGCGCATCCGAACTGGTCAATGGGGCGCAAGATCTCGGTGGATTCAGCGACCATGCTGAATAAGGGGCTCGAATACATCGAAGCGCGCTGGCTGTTTAACTGTAAGCGGGAACAGCTGCAGGTGGTTTTGCATCCCCAAAGTGTTATTCATTCGATGGTCAGCTATAACGATGGCTCGGTTATCGCGCAGTTGGGCTTGCCCGATATGCGCACTCCAATTGCTTATGGTATGAGTTATCCGCGGCGCATTCAGAGTGGCGTTGCCGCGCTCGACTTCACAACCCTTGGGGAGCTGAGTTTTGCCGTAGCAGAGCCAGCCCGGTATCCTTGCCTGCAACTAGCTATCGACGCCTGCTGGCAAGGGCAATGGGCTACTACCACCCTGAACGCGGCCAACGAAATTGCCGTGGCTGCTTTTCTTGATGGTCGCATTCGCTTCACTGATATTGGTTCGATCGTGGCCGACTTACTGGCAAAGATTAATCCGCAGCAACTGAACTCTGTACCGGCAGTTTTGTCTTTAGATGAGCAGGTCAGGGCATACAGCCGGGAACAGGTAGAGCAGTATTCATTATGTTAGAGATTATTTGGGCGATAGCGGCGTTCGCAGTTACTTTAGGTATTCTGGTTACCTTCCACGAGTTTGGCCACTTCTGGGTAGCGCGTCGCTGTGGTGTGAAGGTGTTGGTTTTTTCTGTAGGCTTCGGTAGGCCTATCTGGCAGCGCACTGCAGCGGACGGCACGGTTTATCAGGTTAGTATTATTCCCTTAGGTGGCTATGTAAGGATGCTTGATGAACGGGTAGATGAGGTGTCTGCCAATGAGCGCCATTTAAGTTTTAACGCAAAATCAGTAAGTAAGCGCGCTGCTATTATTGCGGCCGGTCCGGCAGCTAACTTTGTGATCGCGGTTCTGCTGTTATGGCTGATGTTTGTGATTGGAGTCCCATCGGTAAAGCCTGTGATCGGCTCGATTCAGCCCGATTCAGTCGCGGCTCAGGCTGACATTCGCACACCAGCTGAGATTTTATCAGTTAATGATAATGCAACGGAAGATTGGCAACAGGTTAATCTGGCCTTTGCTGCCGCTCTCGGTAACGACACCGTGCAGCTCAGCGTGCGCGATGAAAACGGGCGAGCCGAGACCCACCGGCTTGATATCAGTGACTGGCGTCTCGGTGACCAGCAACAGCCGACCTTTGTCGAGCTGGGTATGCAGCCATGGCGTCCTGAAGCGACTAACATCATAGATTACGTTGCTGAGGATTCACCCGCTGCTGAGGCCGGCTTCAGGGC
Source organism: Pseudidiomarina sp. (assembly GCF_033722695.1). GTDB lineage: Bacteria > Pseudomonadota > Gammaproteobacteria > Enterobacterales > Alteromonadaceae > Pseudidiomarina. Next base: position 47,901 of record NZ_JAWVYM010000001.1, read on the forward strand.
TGGTGATAAAATTATTGCAATAAATGGAACTCCGCTGGATGAATGGTCTCAAATCAGGGAGCGGATTGTCAGTGCGCCTGGCGAACGGCTATCGTTTACGGTCGCAAGAGATCAGCAACAAATCGTTTTGCACGCCAACATTGGCGAGCGCTCCGATGCTCAGCAAACGACCGGCTTTCTCGGTATCGAACCGCAGGTGACGGCTTATCCTGATGAGTATCGATTTGTACAGCAGTACGGTATAGTAGGTGGCTTAATAAAAGGCATCGAGCGCACTTGGGATTTAATGGTTTTAAGTGTGCAAATGATCGGTAAACTGGTTACTGGAACTGTTTCACTAAGTAACTTAAGCGGACCGGTCGCCATAGCTGAAGGCGCAGGTGCTTCAGCCAGTTATGGGTTAGTTTACTTTTTAGGGTTTCTCGCGCTAATCAGTGTTAATCTGGGGATCATAAATCTGGTACCATTGCCAGTTCTGGATGGTGGCCATTTGGTGTTTCTGGCTATTGAAGGTGTGCGCAAGAAAGCAGTTTCTAAGCGTGTACAAGAACTTAGCTACCGGATTGGCGGATTACTGATATTTGCGTTAATGGCAATTGCAATCAGCAATGATGTATTGCGGTTAGCTCAGTGAGATCAACATATACAATAAACAATTAAGTTGCACAGAATGACGTTGAAAAAGCTGTTCTTAAGTGCCCTGATCGCAGGGGCTGCGCTTCCCGCGCATAGTGTCGAAAATTTCGTGGTCGAGGATATCCGGATCAAAGGATTACAACGGGTCGCTCTAGGCGCAGCCCTGACGTATATCCCTGTGCGAGTGGGTGATACCGTAGACGAAGCTACCGTCCGGCAGAGCATCAGATCGCTTTACTCGTCTACGCATTTCAATAATGTGGTTGTAAAGCGTGACGGTGATACGCTGGTATTCGAAGTGACCGAGCGGCCTACCATTAGCTCAATCGAATTTGACGGCAATAAAGAAATCAAAGACGAGCAGCTTACTGAGTCGCTTACCGAGCAAGGTATTATTGAGGGCGAGCCGCTTGATCTGACGACGATTTCGTCGATCGAAACGGGGCTGGAAGACTTTTATCATAGTATTGGTAAATATAACGCCGAAGTTAAAGTCACTATCGTTAATCAGCCCCGCAACCGGGTGCGGTTAAGCATTGATTTTGATGAAGGTGAGTCGGCCGAAATCCAACAAATTAACATTGTCGGTAATAAAGCTTTTAGTGACGATGAAATCCTCGACAACCTTGAGCTCAAAGATAAACTCCCCTGGTGGAATCTGATTGGTGAACGACGCTATCAGAAGCAACAGCTAAGTGGTGACCTGGAAACCCTTGAGAGCTTTTATAAAGATCGTGGCTACCTGACGTTCACGATTGACTCTGTTCAGGTAACCATGACCCCGGATCGTACCGGCGTATATGTCACTATCAATGTCAAAGAAGGCGACGTATTTACTGTTCGCGAGACTAAGGTTATGGGCGATCTGCGCGGCCGTGACGAGGTCGTAAAGCGGCTTGTTCAAATTGAGCCAGGTACCCAGTACAGCGCGGCACAGGTGACTTATCTGGAAGAGCTGGTAGCAAAATTATATAGTCGTTATGGCTACGCTTACCCTGAAGTGCGAGCCATTCCGGAAATTAATTCAGATACGAACGAAGTTGATTTGATGTTCTCGGTTAATCCGGGCAACCGTGTTTATGTTAACCGAATCAACTTCAGAGGTAATATTACAACTCAGGATGAAGTGCTACGTCGTGAAATGCGTCAGCTCGAAGGGGCACCGCTTAACGACGAAGCCATCGAGCAAGGCAAGATACGGCTTGAGCGACTGGGCTTTTTTGAGACTGTAGAAACGTCCACTGAGCGCGTCTCTGGTCGTGATGATTTGGTAGACGTCGATTTTGTAGTGAAAGAACAGCCATCCGGGTCGTTTAACTTTATGTTTGGTTATGGCGATTATTCCGGACTGCAGATCGGTGCTGGTGTACAACAGGATAACTTCCTCGGTACGGGCAACCAGGCGGCGATTAATATAAACACTAACAGATTTAACCGAAATCTTAGCTTATCTTATATGGATCGCTATTTTACCAAAGATGGCGTGAATCTTTCTGGCCAGATCTATCTGAGTGAGTTTGATGCCGGACGGCAGGCAAACCTGATCCGGTATAATAAAAAGCAGTATGGTATCGGCGGAACGGTTAGCTTTCCGATTAACGAGGTCAGCAGTCTGAATTTAGGCCTGACTTACCGGAATGAGGAAGTCACCAATGTTGAAGGCTATGAACAAATTCGTAAGTTCTATCAGCCTTACCTGGATGAGCAGAATCCGAACTCTGGCGTAGCTTTTGATATTTTCGAAGTGTCCACCGGCTGGCAACGGGTCACATTAAACCGCGGAACGTTTCCTACCGAAGGCACAATGAATCGGATTAGTCTTGATGTAGCGTTACCAAACAGTGATGTGAATTACTTTAAAACCAGTTACACCTTTCAGCACTATCTGCCAATTACAGATGATCATAGATTTACGTTCCTGACCCGTTTTCGCGCCGGTTACGGTAACGGTTATGGTGAAGATAATAATGGGAATGAATATTTGTTCCCATTTTATGAGAACTTTAAAATTGGCGGCAATGACAACCTGCGAGGCTTTGAAGCCAACACGGTTGGTCCCCGGGCAATATTCCGCTACCCTGACACGGTTATCGGCCCGCCCGGATTCAGCGGTATTCCGAGCGAGTTCCCGGCCGGTCCCGGAGCCGATTCACTGGCAGTAAGCCGCTTTTCTATTGGTGGTAATGCCATGTTCGTGGGTGGTTTCGAACTGATTTTCCCGACACCGCTAATAAAAGAAGAAACCAAGAATGTGGTGCGTACCAGCGTTTACGTTGATATTGGTAGTGTTTGGGATACTGAATTTGACTACGATGACTATAAAAACTTAACGTTGGTGCCAGGTTCAGGAGAGCTGCGAGATTACAGTTCCCCAGACAACTACCGTGCTTCTGCAGGTGTTGCCGTGCAATGGTTATCACCTATGGGACCTCTGACATTTGCTTTTGGCCGGCCGATCAAATCGGTTGAAGGCGATAAGACACAGGTATTTACCTTTAATTTTGGTACCACTTTCTAAACAGATACAACTATTTCAAAGGAGTTTTTGTGAATAAATTAATTAAAACAACCGCTATTGCAGCATTATTATCCACGGCTGTTTTTGCGCAGTCTGCTGAAGCCCAGCAAAAAGTGGGCGTCGTGAACTTCCAGGCCGTATTTCAGAATCTGCCACAAGCTCGTGAAATTGAAACCAAGCTGCAGGCTGAGTTCAAAGACCGTATTGAAGAAATTCAGACTATTGAAAAGCGCATGAGCGAACTTCGCGAGAAGCAGCAACGTGACGCTTCAATTATGTCGCCAAGTGAGCGTCTGGAACTTGAGCGTGAGTATGAAATGCTTGAATCAACGCGTCAGCTCAAGATTCGTGCGTTACGTGAAGATACTAATCGCCGTACCAGCGAAGAGCGCGATAAGCTGATGATGGACATCGCCCGGGCTACTCAGACCGTAGCCGGTGAGAACAAGTTTGATCTGGTTATTCAGAGTTCAGCTGTTGCTCATGCGGTCGAATCGGCTGATCTGACTGACGAAGTACTGGCTAAAATGACTGGTAACTAAGCCAATGCAAGCAATGACTTTGCAACAGCTCGCTGATGCAATTGGGGCGGACGTGCGCGGCAATGGTTCAATGACCATTGCTGGCGTCGGCACTCTGGCCTCAGCTCAGCCGGGGCAAATTGCCTTTCTGGCCAATGAGAAATATCGGGTGCAACTGGATAAGACCTGTGCCAGTGCCGTTATTGTGGCACCCAATGTGAGTGTGCCTGACCATCTGGCCGCGCTGGTTACAGCTAATCCTTATGCTGGTTTCGCGCGGGTCGCTCAGTTACTCGATACCACGCCCAGCCCGGCGCAAGGCATCGATGCCAGCGCGCAGATTGCGGACAATGCCAAACTTGGACAAAACGTCCATATTGGCCCGAATGCCATTATCGCTGAAAATGTTCAGTTAGCTGATGATGTGGTTATCGGCGCCGGTTGTTATATAGGGCCCGGCGTTATTATCGGCTCCGGCACCCGCTTATGGCAGCACGTGGTTATTTACCACAATTGTGTAGTAGGCAGTCAGTGTCTTATTCACAGTGGCACCGTGATCGGTGCTGATGGTTTTGGCTGGGCCAATGAAAACGGTAAATGGATTAAGATTCCGCAGTTAGGTCGGGTGGTAATCGGCGATCGGGTTGATATCGGCGCCAGCACGACCATTGATCGCGGCGCGCTGGATGACACTGTTATCAGTAATGGCTGTATTATTGACAACCAGTGTCAGATTGCCCACAACGTATTTATTGACGAGGATACCGCTATCGCAGGCTGTACCGTGCTGGCGGGTAGCTGTCGCATTGGTAAACGCTGTCTGATTGGCGGCGCTACAGCAATTAATGGTCACATCGAGATTTGTGATGATGTGCAGATTAGCGGTTTCTCAATGGTTATTAAAGAAATCAGTGAACCTGGTATCTATGCTTCAGGCATCCCTGCGGCGCCCCATCGGGAATGGCGCCGCAACGGTGCGAGATTCCGCCAGCTGGATGATCTGTTTCAGCGGGTAAAAGTTATTGAGAAGAAACTCGACAGTAGCCAATAAAGCCGGAGATTTATATTTTGTCAGTAAACGATGGTGCCTTCGATATTAAAGAAGTGATGAGCCTGTTACCTCATCGCTATCCCTTCCTGCTGGTGGATAAAGTAGTCGCTTGTGACAATAAAAGCGCTATCCACGCGGTAAAAAACGTTACGGTTAACGAGCCAATTTTCACCGGGCATTTTCCGGGTAATCCGATTTTTCCCGGGGTTCTGATCCTTGAAGCCATGGCGCAGGCCGCCGGTTTACTTGGTTTCAAAATTACCAGCAGCAGACCCGGAGCTCGTGATCTATACTTGTTTGCGGGAGTTGATAATGCCCGTTTTAAGCGACAAGTACTGCCGGGAGACACTATGGATTTGCATGTAACCTTCGAAAAAGAACGCCGCGGTATCTGGGTGTTCAAAGGGCGCGCCGAAGTTAACGGTGAACTGGCCTGTAGTGCAGATATTATTTGCGCAAGAAGAGAAACCTAAGTGATTCATCCAACAGCGATTATTGATGAGGGCGCAAAACTCGGCCGGAATGTACGGGTGGGTGCCTATTCGATTATTGGTGCGAACGTTGAAATTGGTGATGACTGCGATATTGGCCCTCATGTGGTATTGCGGGGCCCGACAACGCTCGGACGGGGTAACCGCATTTTTCAGTTCGCGTCGGTAGGCGAAGATTGCCAGGATAAGAAATACGCTGGCGAACCAACTCGGCTGGTGGTTGGGGATAATAATATTTTTCGCGAGTTTGTTACCGTTCACCGCGGCACAATTCAGGATCAGGGCGTTACCAGCATAGGCAGCGATAACCTGCTGATGGCGTACGTCCATGTTGCCCATGACTGCGTTGTTGGTAATAACGTCATTCTGGCGAATAACACGACTTTAGCGGGTCATGTTCACGTTGGCGACTGGGCTATTCTGGGTGGGTTTACCGGCGTTCACCAGTTTTGCCATATAGGTGCCCATGCATTTACCGCCGTCAACTCTGTGGTGGTGCAGGATATACCGCCTTATATTATGGCGCAGGGGCATAATGCCGTACCACGAACCATCAATAGTGAAGGCCTGAAACGCCGTGGTTTCACTAATGAGCAAATCACCAACATTAAGCGCGCATTTAAGATACTTTATCGCAAGGGCCTGACGATTAACGAGGCCGTTGCGCAACTGCAGGAACTTGATGCCGACGAAGTCCGGTCGATGATTGACTTCGTGCAAAACAGTTCCCGCGGTATCATTCGTTAAATTCAGCGAGACCCACCCGTTATGACCGAACAATCTTCAGCAGCCCCTGTTATCGCCGTGATAGCAGGGGAGCATTCCGGCGATCTGCTGGGTGCCGGCATGCTGCGGGAACTCCGCAAGCAACATCCGGGAGCTGAGTTTATTGGTGTTGGTGGACCATTAATGCAAGCCGAAGGGCTGACCTCTATTGTACCTATGGAGGATCTCGCAGTGATGGGTATAGCTGAGGTGCTGGGCAGTCTTTTTACTTTACTGAGCCATCGCCGTAAGCTGGTTAAACACTTTAAAGCCGTGCGGCCCGCTGTTTTTGTTGGTATCGATGCGCCGGATTTCAACCTGCCCATTGCGCGACTGCTGAAAGCTTCAGGGATCCCCACTATACAGTATGTCAGCCCGTCAGTGTGGGCATGGCGGCAAGGGCGGATAAAGGGTATTAAAGAAGCGGTTGATCATGTGCTTTGTTTACTGCCTTTTGAAAAAGCTTTTTATGATGCGCATGATTTGCCAGCAACCTTTGTCGGGCATCCACTGGCTGACACGGTGCCGCAAAGCTGGTCGAAAACTGAGGCCCGTACCGAGCTGGGTCTGGAAAACTCGGGTTCTCTGGTGGCCATTCTTCCCGGCAGCCGCGCCGGTGAAATTGCCCGGCTAGGCCCAATTTTTCTGCAGGCGGCCGCGTTGTTATCGGAACAGAATCCGCAGCTGCGCTTTATCGCCCCAATGATCTCTGAACCGCGCGCTGAGCAGTTTCGGGCATTGCAGCAACAATATGCTCCAGCGCTGTCGATTAAGCTGTTAGAAGGCCACTCCCGTAGCGCCATGGCGGCGGCTGACGCCTTATTACTGACCTCGGGTACTGTGACTCTCGAAGCCATGCTTATCAAGCGGCCTATGGTGGTTGCCTATAAATTCAATTGGCTGACGTACCAACTTATTCAACGCTTGTTTAAAGCCGCATTCTTCAGTCTGCCGAATTTGCTAGCAGGCCGTGAACTGGTACCCGAACTGCTGCAACAGCAGGTGACGCCGGAAAGTCTGGCAACGGCTGTTGATGAGCAGCTAAATCAACCATCAGACTCACTAATAGAAACCTTTGCGACACTTCATCGGCAATTACAACAAGATGCCGATCAGCTCAGTGCGCGCGTCGTGGGGGAAGTCGGTCACTTAGCCAGGCTCGCTGAAAATTCGAATAAATAGAACGTTCATACCGTTTAAACGCGATAATAATTCGAACTTACTCCGTCTATACTTAATTTCTCGATAAACTAATTACCGCTGAAACAGCAACGGGGAGTCAGACTATGGGCTTATTGGTAGATGGGAAATGGCATGATAAGTGGTATGACACGGATAGCACTGATGGCCGCTTTGAACGCAGTGAGTCGCAGTTTCGTAATTGGATAAGGAAAGATCCGGACAGTGAATTTCCGGCCGCCCGTGACCGCTATCACCTTTATGTTTCCTACGCGTGCCCCTGGGCCCACCGAACCCTTATTTTTCGAGAGCTGAAAGGGCTCGGGGACATCATCCCGGTGTCTGCTGTACAGCCATTAATGCTGGAAAATGGCTGGGAATTTGGTGAAGCGCCCTTAAATGATCCGCTCTATGACGCTAAATTTCTGTATGAACTTTATCTAAGAGCCGACGATAATTACAGCGGCAGGGTTACCGTTCCCATACTCTGGGACAAACAGCAGCAAACCATAGTCAGCAATGAGTCGGCCGATATCATCCGCATGTTTAATAACGAGTTTGACCATCTCACTGGCAATACCCTCAACTTCTACCCTGAAGCCAGACAATCGGCAATTGACTCTATAAACGAGCAGGTTTATCACACCATAAATAATGGGGTGTATAAATGTGGGTTTGCCACCACTCAGGACGCCTATGAAGAAGCCTATGAAGCGCTTTTTAATTCGTTAGATGATATTGAAGCAATACTGGCGAAGCAGCGTTTCCTCGTTGGTGATGAAGTGACTGAAGCGGACTGGCGTTTATTTACCACGCTGATGCGTTTTGATGCAGTTTATTACAGCCACTTCAAAACCAACCAGCGGCGCATTACCGACTACCCGCATCTGTGGGATTATTTAAAGGCGCTGTATCAGGTCAATGGTGTAGCCGACACTGTCGTGATGGAGCACATTAAAAAGCACTACTATGGTAGCCATACAATGATCAACCCAACGGGTATTGTGCCCGTTGGGCCGGCGATAAACTTTGATGAACCCCATCAGCGCGGAGAGGTATTATGAGCGGCATTATTCGTAGTCGGCATCGCGGCATTCCCGCGCAGGACGGCGCCGGAGTGAAACTGACCCGGATTATTAATCAGCCGTCGCTGCGTTATCAGGATCCGTTTCTGATGCTGGACGAGTTTCGTTCTGATAATCCCAATGATTATATTGCCGGGTTCCCGCCGCATCCACATCGGGGCTTTGTCACTCTGACTTATATGCTGGCAGGGCAGATGGCGCATGAAGATTCTGAAGGTAACAGCGGCGTGGTGGGAGCCGGCGGAGCGCAATGGATGAAAGCTGCCCGTGGCATTATTCATGGCGAGATGCCCAAACAGGAAGATGGCTTGATGTGGGGCTTCCAGCTATGGATTAACTTGCCTGCAGCAGAGAAAATGAGTCAGCCGGAATGGGCTGATCATCCTGAACACAGCGTTCCAAAAATAGCTTATGGTGAGTCGGAAATCCGGGTTATCGCCGGTGATCTGGAAGGACACCGTGGACCGGTCCAGCAACCTGAACAGCGACTGCTGATGGCGGATCTTCGATTCCGTGACAGCACTGCGATTCCGGTTAAAAACTATGGTCAGGCCGCCCGGCTCGCGTATGTATATCAGGGTTCCGTAATGATAAACGGCGAAGCGGTTGAGCGCGGCGAGTTGGTTCGTCTTGATTCCGATAGTAACCTGACCCTGAGTTCCGTCGACGGGCACTCTGGAATGATTTTGCTCGCCGGCGAGCCAATTGGTGAGCCGGTTGTCCAGTATGGTCCATTTGTGATGAACACGCAGGCTGAAATAGAACAGGCTATCCGTGACTATCAGCAAGGCCGGCTAGCCGGTTAGCAGCCGCTCATGAGCTAATTTTGGAGTAAATATTATGTACGGTATTGTTGCGGTTGATGGTAAGCCAAAACAGCAGCCAATTGAGCCCGGAACCCCTGGTGCGCAGGAGTTGACGATTGAAGTGGCGTTTGCCGGCATGAATCGTGCCGATCTGGTGCAGCTGGCTGGACATTATCCGCCGCCGCCAGGAGCATCCAAAGTACTAGGCCTGGAAGTGAGTGGCCGGGTTACGGCAACCGGCGGTGCAGTCAGTCGTTTTAAAGTTGGCGATGAGGTTTGTGCTTTATTAAGCGGAGGCGGATACGCCAGCCATGTTATTGTTCCGGAAGGCCAGGTTAACCCAGTGCCTGAGGGGATGACCTTGCGTGACGCTGCGGGTATCTGTGAGGTTTTCGCCACCGCCTGGTTCAATCTTTATATGCTGGCAAAGCTGACGACTGCAGAGCGATTGCTATTGCATGCCGGGGCGAGCGGTGTCGGGCAGGCGGCTCTGCAACTGGCGGCGATAACCGGTAATCCGGTCTTTGTTACCGCTGGTTCAGACAGTAAAATAGCGTTGTGTAAGCAACTGGGAGCAGAGGCGGGCTGGAACCGCCATCAGGGCAGTTTTGTGGATGCTGTGCAGGAATGGGGCGGCGCTGACGTCATTCTTGACCCTGTAGGTGGCGACTATATTGGCTGGGACCAGCAGGTACTCAGAGCAGACGGTCGTCTGATATTAATAGGCCTGATGGGTGGACGCGAAGCCCAGCTGGATCTTGGCCGGATGCTCATGAAGCGGCAGCAAATTCAGGGCAGCACGCTGCGCAGCCAACCGGTGGCTGTGAAAGCCGAGATCATGGCGCAGCTGCGGGAGCATTTATGGCCCCACTTTGAGAGCGGCCGCTTAACTGCCAACATAGACAAAGTCATCAAGCTTGCGGAACTGGAAACAGGTATCAAACTAATGCAGGAAAACGCGACGCAGGGAAAAATTATTCTGGAGATTTAACCGGGACATTAAAAAAATGGTGGAGGGGGCAGGATTCGAACCTGCGAAGGCTGAGCCGTCAGATTTACAGTCTGATCCCTTTGACCGCTCGGGAACCCCTCCGACTGAAGAGCGCGCATAATAGCAGATTGAGTCGATCTGTAAACCCCGATATGATGATATCCGAACGCTATCACAGCCAGAGAGTGCCATGCCGACAGTTGTCAGCCCCGAAATTGACGAGATTATAAGCGGTTTTCTTGATCGGCTGTGGCTGAAGCAGGGCGTTAGCAAGAACACCAGCGCCGCCTATCAGAATGATTTGCGCAGCTTTCAGGACTATCTGAGCCGGCAGAAAAGCTCGGATCTACTGGCCGTTAACGTGAATGATCTGGAAGATTACCTGTTATGGCGCCGGCAACAGGGCTTGTCGCCACGGAGCACGGCGCGGGCATTAAGCGCCCTGAAAAAGTTTTATCACTATGCGCGCACCGAGAACCTGTGCTCAAGTGATCCTACTGCCCGTCTATTACGGCCCAAGCAACCTCAGTCCATCCCCCATTCGTTATCTGAATCTGAAGTGAACGCCTTACTGGACGCGCCCGATACCGAGGATCCGCTGCAGTTGAGGGATCGTGCGATGTTGGAGGTTCTTTATGCAACCGGGCTGCGGGTTACCGAGCTGGTGCAACTGACGCTGAGTCAGGTTTCCTTGCAGCAGGAACTGGTCAGGGTAATTGGCAAGGGCAATAAGGAGCGGCTAGTGCCGCTTGGGGAGGAGGCCATGGACTGGTTGCAGCGCTATTTAAAGGAAGCGCGTCGCGAGCTTCATGAACAGCCAGGCGACTGGGTATTTGTTACCCGCCGGGGCGGCCCTCTGACACGTCAGGCGTTCTGGCACCGGATTAAGTTTTATGCTGGTCAGGCCGACATAAGGTCTCACTTATCGCCCCACACCTTACGACATGCGTTTGCGACCCATTTATTAAATCACGGCGCGGATTTACGGGTGTTGCAGATGTTACTGGGGCATAGCGATTTGTCGACCACCCAAATTTACACGCATGTAGCCAGGGAGCGTTTGCAGCAATTGCATGCGACGCATCATCCCCGTGCTTAAATTGCATTCTGCAGGGCATCGGAGTAACGTTATCCGCTGTGAAGCAATCATCAACCTCTATGAGTAGTGAAACGAATAATGAAAAATTCTCTATTAAGTTTAATAGTCCTCGGTTTAATGGCCTGCAGCCCACAAGGTGATGCTCAGGATAACCACAATACAAAGTCGCCGGCGACGGATATTGATACCACCCATCTGCAGCGGATGGGTTTTACCATCGAACAGATCAGCCCTTCATCTGTTGATGGTTTATACGAGGTTATCACCAACGAAGGCTTGGTTTATGTATCGGCAGACGGCAAGCAGCTGGTCAGTGGCCGGATCTACGACATCACCGGTGAGCAGCCTGAAAACTTAAGTGAACAACGATTGCAGAGTATGCGGTTGCGCGATCTCGAAACGGTCAGCGATAGCGTTATTGAATTTACTGCACCCGACGAAAAACATGTCATTTGGGTATTTACCGATCCGACCTGCGGCTACTGTCGTCAGCTGCACGAAAATCGGGCGAATTACCTCGCTGAAGGCATTACCATCCGTTATCTAGCCTGGCCCCGCACCGGGTTGCAGGGAACTGCGTTTAAGCAGTTGCAACAAGTCTGGTGTGCAGCTGATCCAGCTGCTGCTCTGACAGCGGTGAAACAGGATCAGCCAGTTCGCTCCGGTGAGTGTGACGATCCGGTAGCCGAGCATTACGCGTTAGGTCAGAAGTTTGGTGTGCGCGGAACGCCGGCTATCGTGTTGGAGTCGGGACGTTTATTGCCGGGTTTATTACCACCACAGAAATTACTTGAGGAAATCCGGAAATAAACAGCCATGGGATCCGTTCGTATTCAACGTTATCCGGCTGCGGATATTTCGGCGTTACCTGAAGATATTCCATTAATAATCAGGCAGGTACTTGCAAGACGGGGCATTAAAGGACCGTCACAGCTGGATCTCTCGACCCAGGGCTTGCCGCACTTTAATACATTAAAAGACGTCATGGCGGCGGCGGAGCGCATTGCTGCGGCGCTGAGGCAACAGCAACGTATTTGCATCTGTGGTGACTTTGATGCTGACGGGGCCACCTCCACGGCGTTGATGGTTTCAGTTCTGCAGGCGATGGGCGCAAGCCATATCGGTTACATTGTGCCCAACCGTTTTGCTGATGGTTACGGTCTTTCGCCTTCGGTTGTTGAGCAGGCCCGACTGCAGGGTGCTGAACTTATCATTACCGTGGATAGTGGGATTTCCTGCCATGCCGGTGTGCAGGCCGCCAATGCTGCGGGCATAGACGTGGTTATTACCGATCATCACCTGGCCGGCGCCGCGTTACCGCCAGCTCATGCGATTGTGAATCCGAACCAACCTGAATGCCAGTTCCCCGGTAAGTCCATTGCCGGGGTGGGCGTGGCTTTTTATGTATTGCTGGCTTTAAGACAGCACCTGCGTAAGAACGGACAGCCGACGCCAAACCTTGCCGACTGGCTGGATCTGGTGGCGCTGGGCACTGTTGCTGATGTGGTTAAACTGGATGGTGTGAATCGAATTCTGGTACAACAGGGTTTGCAACGGATTAGGGCTGGCCATTGTCGCCCTGGTATTCAGGCGCTACTGGAAGTGGCCGGTCGCGATCCGGCTAGTTTACAGGCTGCTGATCTTGGCTTTGCTGTAGCTCCTCGTATTAATGCAGCAGGCCGGCTTGATGATATGGGCGCTGGCATTGAATGTTTGCTGGCCAGTGATCTGAATCAGGCCCGCATCATGGCCAGAGAACTTGATCGCCTGAATAAAGATCGCCGGCATATCGAGACCGAGATGCGCGAAGAGGCGGAAACTTATGTCAGCGGCCTGACCGATGATGCTGAGCAACTGCCGCCGATATTGGTTCTTCATCAGTCCGGCTGGCATCAGGGCGTGGTGGGGATAGTCGCCGGGCGGGTTAAGGAGCAGTGTCACCGCCCGGTAATCGCCTTCGCTGAAGCTGAACCGGGTTGGCTCAAAGGCTCGGCCCGTTCCATACCGGGTTTGCATATTCGCGATCTGCTGGAGCGCCTACACACTCTGCATCCAGAGCTGATCGAGCGCTTTGGCGGGCATGCCATGGCGGCCGGGCTGACTCTGCGTAGTGAGAATTTGCCGGCGTTTCGGACAGCTATTACAGTTATCGCGGAAAGCTGGCTCGAGCCCGGGCAACTGAATCGAACCTTGTGGTCCGACGGCGAGCTAGGCCCCGCTGGCTTTACCGAGCCATTTGTAAAGCTGATAGAAAGCTATGGCCCCTGGGGCCAGGGCTTCAGCGAGCCAATGTTTGACGGTGAATTTACGGTAGTTAGTCAACGCTTAGTGGGGGAGCGCCACCTGAAGCTGGTATTGCAGGGGCCTGATCGTGTGACGCTGGATGCCATCGCCTTTAATATTGATACCGGTTTATGGCCGGACAATAGCGTCAGGCAGATCCACGCTCTGTATAAACCACAATTAAATCACTTCCGCGGACGCACCTCGGTGCAGCTGCTGCTAGAGCATTTTACTGCTTTGCGATAGAATACACGCCTTTTTCCGAATTCAGCGAGTTGCGAGCAAAATCTATATGTTTGAAACCAATGCCACTTATGTAGCAATTAAAGAAATGCGCACGCGTAGCGAAGCGCTCCGGGGGTATCTTTGACTACGCTAACAAGGTTGAACGTTTAGAAGAAGTCACCCGTGAACTTGAAGATCCCAAGATTTGGGATAATCAGGAGCGTGCGCAGTCGCTGGGTAAGGAACGCGCCGCGCTCGAGCAGATTGTAGAAACCCTGAACAATCTCCAGCAAGGCCTGGAAGACGTTGAGGGGCTGGTCGATCTCGCGGTTGAAGCCGAAGATGAAGAAACCTATCGGGAAGCCGTGGCTGAACTTGAGCAACTTGAAGGCCAACTGGCGACACTTGAGTTCCGCCGGATGTTTTCCGGTGAGATGGATGAGTCTGACTGTTACCTTGATATTCAGTCTGGTTCTGGTGGTACGGAAGCCCAGGACTGGGCCAATATTTTGCTGCGCATGTATCTGCGCTGGGCTGAAGCCCATGACTTTAAGGCTGAAATCACCGAGTTATCTGAGGGTGAGGTCGCCGGTATTAAATCGGTTACCGTCCGTATTCAGGGTGACTACGCATATGGCTGGCTACGTACTGAAACGGGCGTACACCGGCTGGTCCGCAAGTCGCCCTTTGACTCAGGTAATCGTCGGCATACCTCATTTGCTTCAGTGTTCGTGTATCCTGAGATTGACGACTCAATTGAAATCGAAATTAACCCGGCCGACCTGCGGGTTGATACCTATCGGGCTTCGGGCGCGGGTGGTCAGCACGTTAACCGGACAGACTCCGCAATCCGTATTACCCATGAGCCTTCAGGTATTGTCGTGCAGTGTCAGAGTGATCGGTCCCAGCACAAGAACCGTGATGCAGCCATGAAACAATTACGCGCTAAACTTTACGAAATGGAATTGCAGAAGCAGCTGGCAGAGAAGCAGGCGCTGGAAGACTCAAAATCAGATATCGGCTGGGGCAGTCAGATCCGCTCATATGTGTTGGACGATGCCCGAATCAAAGACCTTCGCACCGGCGTGGAAAACCGTAATACCCAGGCGGTATTAGATGGTGCTCTGGATCCATTTATTGAAGCGAGCCTGAAGTCAGGCCTGTAAAAAAACATAGGAAGCAGAAATGAACGATAAAACGCATGGCACTGAGCTGGATGTAAACGAACAAATCGCTCAGCGTAAAGCCAAGCTTGCTGCGCTCCGTGAGCAGGGCGTTGCCTTCCCGAATGACTTTCGCCGTGACAGCCTGGCGGCAAACCTGCATCAGCAATACGATGGTGTTGAAAAAGAGGAATTAGCGAGCCAGGGGATCCGGGTTAAGGTAGCGGGTCGCATGATGACCCGTCGCATCATGGGGAAAGCAAGTTTTGCGACCTTACAGGATATGTCAGGCCAGATTCAAATCTATGCGGCACGAGACAACCTGCCCGAAGGATTTTACAACCAGGAATTTAAAAAATGGGATCTTGGCGACATCATTGGCGCTGAAGGAACGTTATTTATTACTGGCACCGGTGAATTAAGTATCCAGGTTGACGATCTTCGTTTGCTCACGAAAGCATTGCGGCCATTACCCGACAAATTTCACGGACTGGCTGATCAGGAAACCCGTTACCGTCAGCGCTACCTCGACTTAATCACCAATGATGAGTCCCGTAAGACCTTTATTATTCGTTCTAAAGTGGTCGACTATATTCGCCGTTACCTGGCCGCCAGAGAGTTTCTGGAAGTAGAAACGCCGATGATGCAGACCATCCCGGGTGGAGCCGCAGCGCGTCCTTTTGTGACCCATCATAATGCGCTGGATATGGAACTCTTTCTGCGCATCGCGCCGGAGCTTTACCTGAAGCGACTGGTGGTCGGGGGCTTTGAGAAAGTCTTTGAAGTAAACCGGAATTTCCGCAATGAAGGCCTGTCAACGCGGCATAACCCTGAATTCACTATGCTGGAATTTTACTGGGCTTATGCTGACTATCAGGATCTGATGAACCTGACTGAAGATATGCTGCGCGGCATGACTACTGAAATACTGGGTGCGCCGCAATTTGAAAGTGAAGGCATTCAGTATGACTTTGGCAAGCCCTTTACCCGCATGACTGTACTGGAAGCCATTCTGGCCCACCTGCCGGAAGCGACCGCAGAGCAGTTATCTGATCTGGAGTCGGCCACGGCACTGGCGGGCAAGCTTGGTATTCATATTAAGAGTATCTGGGGCCTGGGTAAGGTTCAGATCGAGATCTTTGAAACCGTAGCGGAAGATAAACTGATTCAGCCGACATTTATTACAGCTTATCCGGCAGAAGTATCGCCGCTGGCGCGCCGTAATGATGACGATCCCTTTATTACTGACCGTTTCGAGTTTTTTGTCGGCGGCCGCGAACTGGCGAACGGCTTCTCGGAATTAAACGATGCCGAAGATCAGGCTCAGCGTTTCCGTGATCAGGTTGAGCAAAAAGAAGCGGGTGACGATGAAGCGATGTTTTATGATGAAGACTATATCACCGCGCTGGAGCATGGTTTGCCCCCCACTGCAGGTGAAGGCATCGGCATCGATCGACTGGTCATGTTACTGACTGACTCACCGACTATCCGTGACGTCTTGCTGTTTCCTCATATGCGGCCCAAAAAAGCGGGTCTGTAACAGGCGACAGCCTGGCTGATCTGCGATCACGGCATAGCCTGTAACAGATCAGCCAGCAATTCATGCTGATCTTCGATACCAACTGATAAACGTAGTAAGTCAGCCGGACAGGGGCTGCCGGGGCCTTCAACGCTCGCACGGTGTTCAATCAGGCTTTCCACGCCGCCTAGCGAGGTGGCACGTTTCCAGAGCTGGGTATTCGCGGCAACGTGAATCGCGTCCGCTTCACCACCCGCAATACGCACTGATAGCATGCCGCCGAAAAAGCCTTGCATTTGCTTTGCGGCTATTTCATGGCCGGTAAAAGATACTAAGCCGGGGTACAGAACTTCGGCGATTGCCGGGTGCTGCTCCAACTGTTGAGCCAGGAACAGCGCGGTGTTGCAACTTTCGCGAACGCGCAGGTGCAGGGTACGCATGCCGCGCAGCAGCTGTGCTGCGTCATGTGGGCCGGGGACGGCTCCGCCCTGGGCGCGGACTGCACGGATCCGCTGCCAATAGGCGTCATCGCGCGCGCCAATCAGGGCGCCGGCAATAACGTCTGAATGACCGTTCAGATATTTGGTACAGGAATGCATAACTACATCAGCACCCAGTGTCAGCGGCTGCGTCAGGAGTGGGGTAGCGCAGGTTGAGTCAACGGCGACCTGTGCACCTGCTTCATGGGCAAGAGTGCTTATCGCCGCAATATCACTAATAGTCCACAGTGGATTGCCGGGAGTTTCCAGCCATACCAGCTTCGTGCGGCCAGGCTGGAGATGCTGCTTCAGCGCCTCGACATCGGTCATATCAATAAGCTCAATCTTAAGGCCCCAGTTGGTGGCAAAATTGAGCAGCCAGTTACGTAGCGACCAGTACATGACCTTCGGGGCCAGCACGTGATCTCCCGGAGCCAGTGCCAGAAATACCGCTGTTGCCGCCGCCATACCGGAGCCAAACAGCAGTGCTTCATGGCCTTGCTCAAGTTCACATAATAGCGATTCTACCGGCTTATAGGTGGGGTTATCGGCGCGGGAATAGACATTGCCACTGGGGTAGCTGTTATCTTTGCCACGAATATAGGTCGTTGCCACATGAATGGGCAGCACGACCCCTTGGCTTTCCGTATCAATTTTACCCAGCGCCTGCGCCAAGGCCGTTTTAGGAGAATATCCGTATTTCTTATGCGACATGAAGCGCCCGTTAATCAGCTGATATGGAAACAGCTACGATAGCATAACCGGCGGTTTAGCCGCCAGAGGAAGCACCATTCGGACATAAAAAAACCGCCGCCATAAGGCTGCGGTTTTTATTTCCTGATTCAGCTAGTTAGTCTACTTGTATAAGAAGCTAGTAAATCAGCCGTGATCGTGGTCGCCGTCGCTGTGCACGTGGCCGTGATCCAGTTCGCTGGCAGTCGCATCCCGAACTTCTACAACTTCCACATCGAAGTTAAGCGGAACGCCGGCTAACGGATGGTTGCCGTCAACAGTTACTTCGTCATCGTTGACGTCGACGATCATGACGGATTGCTCGCCTTGATCGGTGCTGGCGCGGAACTGCATGCCAGGAGCTACTTCGCTATCGCCAAACAGGCTGCGAGGCACGGTCTGAATCAGACCTTCCTGACGTTCGCCATAGGCATCAGCCGGGGCAATTTCAGCAACGAATTTATCGCCTTCGGATTTGCCGGCAAGGGCATCTTCCAGGCCTTTAATGAGCATACCGCGACCAAAGATAAACTGTAGCGGCTGGCCTTCTTTAGACTGATCCAGTACCTGACCTTCTCCGGTTTTCACGGTGTAGTGAATACCAACGACTTTGTCCTGGCTAATTGTTTGACTCATGATTCATCCAAGTTATAAGGCAGTGGGTAAATTTCCAAAAGACTCGCGTCATCGCCTTTAATACGTAGCTGGGTATCCTCACCGATATCGTGAGGTAGTACAGCTAACACATCAAGTTGTTGCTCTGCACGGCTCACTGCATTAATTACCGTGCCGGCACGACGCCAGTTGTCACCAAGCTGCTGTTCCACCGTTGTTCCCGGCGTCACTGCATTACCCTGGCCACGCAGGCGAAAAAGTGCACGCTTCTGCTTGCCCAGATATTTCATCCGGGCGATGGTCTCCTGGCCGATATAACATCCCTTCTTGAAACTGATACCATGCAGAGCCTGCACGTTCAGCATCTGGGGTACGTATTCCAGTATTGTACCCGAAAGCAGGGTAGCACGGCCACGTTCGATTTCCAGTGCATGCCAGGCGGATGCTTCGGCATTCGCCGGAAAATCATCTTTACTGGTCACATACAGATATTGATCGGGCTGTGAACCTAACTTCAAAACAACACCGTCAGCGGTTTGAGTGACCGGCTGGTCGCTCTCACTATTAAGCGGTTGCTGCACAAAGTCAGCTAAATGTGCCGGCGCAGCAGTACCGAAGACACCGTAACAATGAAGCTCGTCACTGGCATCGGTAATCTCCACCTTGCTGAATACTCCAAACTTCTGCAGTTGGGCGAGCGTTTCGCGCAACGCCGGTAAGGCCGTAATCAGTAGTACGCTATCGCCATACCGACAGACAAACAAGGTACTCATTGCTTTGCCTTTATTGTCGCAGTGGGCGCTGAATAACCAGTTGTCTTGCGACAACTCCCGCATATCGCAGGTCAGCTGACCTTGCAAAAAAGTCTCAGTCTGAGAACCAGAAAGACGGATTACTCCGTAATCCTGCAGGGAAACTGTTACGTATTCCGGTGGAGCTTTGGTAAACTCTGGTGCTGGCACATTCAACCTCGTCGTCTCTCGTTTACAAGTACTAAGTGGGGACAGATTAAGAGTATACAAGGGTAAAAAGGATTCCAAATGGAAAAGCTGCAACAATCTGCAGAATTATTAAAAAATAAAAACCGTTTACGCTGGGCTTGCCGGCGCGGCATGCTGGAGCTGGACGTACTCTTTATGCCCTTCGTGGAAGAGGCCTATGATGATCTTGATGCCGAACAGCAGGAAGTATTCCGGCGCTTGCTGACCTGTGACGACCCAGATTTATTTGCCTGGTTTATGGGGCATCAGAAGTGTCCGGACGCCGAATTGTCAGCTATGGTCGCGACTATTCTGAGCCGGGTGAAAGTCTGATTAGATGAGTGGGCATCAGTGGCAGATTTCACTGCAGCCGTGGCGCTGGACGCAGCGGCGCAGTTCGGTCTGGGGTATCAGTACGGATACCGCCGTTTGGGTGTGTCTGGCAGATTTGGATCAACATTGCTGGCGCACCGACGCGCCGATTTTGATAAGCCCATGGTGCGCGGTATTTCGAGTGGTCAATACCGATTCCGGCCGGTATCGGTGGTTATGGTTCTGGCGCCACTGGATGAGCGAAACCGATTACCGACGGTTAACGCGGTTACTTTGCCTGTGGCGTGAGTACGGTCGATAGTGCCGGCTCGTGGCTATCCGGATAGTCGAGATTGTAATGTAAGCCGCGGCTTTCTTTACGCTGCATCGCACTGCGCACTATAAGTTCAGCGACCTGTACCAGGTTTCGTAATTCCAGCAAATCGTTGCTGACGCGGAAGTTACTGTAGTATTCGTGAATTTCCTGCTGCAGTAGTTCAATTCGGTTGAGTGCTCGCTGCAAACGCTTGCTGGTGCGAACTATGCCAACATAATCCCACATAAACAGGCGCAATTCGTGCCAGTTATGCTGAATAACCACTTCTTCATCTGAGTTAATAACCTTACTTTCATCCCAGGCAGGCAGGTCGCAACGTAATGAGACTCCGGCCAGCTGATCGCGGATATCATTAGCCGCTGCCCGCGCAAACACCACGCACTCCAATAACGAGTTACTCGCCATCCGATTCGCGCCATGCAGGCCGGTACAGGCAACTTCACCAATAGCATAAAGGCCGGGCAGGCTGGTACGGGCGTTTAAATCAGTTTTTACGCCGCCACAGGTATAGTGGGCAGCAGGAACTACCGGCATTGGCTCGCGACTGATGTCGATACCGAGGCTCAGGCATTTATCATGAATAGTTGGAAAGTGCTTGCGAATAAATTCCGGGGACTGATGGGAAATATCCAGATACATGCAATTTGCGCCTAAGCGCTTCATTTCATAATCGATTGCCCGGGCGACGATGTCGCGTGGTGCCAGTTCCGCATCAGGATGAAAATCGGGCATAAAACGGCTGCCATCCGGGCGTTTCAGCACCGCGCCTTCACCACGCAAGGCTTCAGTAAGCAAAAAGGTATGGGCTTTAGGATGAAATAAGCAGGTTGGGTGGAACTGGTTAAATTCCATATTCTCGACCTGACAGCCTGCCCGCCAAGCCATGGCGATACCATCACCACTGGCTACATCCGGGTTACTGGTATATTGGTACACTTTACTGGCGCCACCGGTGGCCAGTGCGACAAAACGTGCACTGACGGTTTCCACGCGCTCGGCCTGGCGATTCCATATATAAGCGCCATAGCAGCGGGGTTCAGCGGCGATATGTTTGTGGGTAATTAAGTCGACTGCGTTATAGCGCTCAAACAGACGAATATTGGGGTGACGACGGACCTGGTCAACCAGAGTTGTTTCGACTACCCGGCCGGTCGCATCTGCAGCGTGCAATATACGTCGGTGGCTGTGGCCACCTTCCTGATTCAGGTGATAACGGGTTTCGCCGTCCGTATTCGCTTCCTGATCGAAGTCCACACCCAGCTGAATCAACCACTGCAGGCACTCTTTCGCCTGGCGGGTAGTAAATTCAACCGCCTTGGGATCGCAGAGTCCGGCACCGGCAATTAAAGTATCTTCAATATGACTCTCAATGCTATCATTCTCGTCGAATACGGCGGCGATACCGCCTTGAGCATAATAGGTTGCGCCTTCAGTAAGGGGGCCCTTCGACAATACGACAACCTGCGCGTGATCTGCCAGTTGCAAGGCCAGCGTAAGACCGGCCGCACCACTGCCAATAATGAGTGCATCGCATTGATAATCACTGGTTTGTTTCATAAAGTATGGAAATGCCCTAGAGCAAGATACAGAGCGAAAAATCGCTTAAATGACAACGGAATAGCAGCGATTTTACTCTTTTTGATTATTTTTGCGAACTTTTTACTTACAAGCCGGTCAGAATTTGCAGTTAGGAATAATTGTAAAGTGGGCCTGGAACCTGGAAATGTATGGAGTTAAGGAGTACAGGCTCGAATGAGTGAACCAGAAACTGATAACGCCTTAGTGCAGCGAGTGCAGCAGGGTGATCAACGAGCCTTTGATTTGCTCGTTAAAAAGTATCAGCACAAAGTCATGAGCCTTATCGCCCGTTATGTAAAACAGCAGGCAGATGTTCCGGATGTTGCTCAGGAAGCCTTTATAAAGGCATACCGGGCATTAGATAATTTTCGGGGTGACAGTGCCTTTTACACCTGGTTGTATCGCATTGCCGTCAACACGGCGAAAAACTATCTGGTCTCGCAGGGGCGAAAGCCGCCGGCCAGTGACGTGGACGCCAGCGACGCTGAATATTTTGAGGGGGCCGGGGCTTTAAAAGACACCGCCACTCCTGAAAATTTGTTATTAACGGATGAGATCCGCGATGTGGTTATGCGGACCATTGATGGGTTACCCGAAGATCTTCGTCGTGCGATTACACTACGTGAGATTGACGGTTTAGGTTATGAAGAAATTGCAATAGAAATGGATTGCCCTATAGGTACAGTACGATCCCGTATATTTCGGGCTCGTGAGGCAATAGACCAACAGTTACGCCCATTATTGGAGCGCTAACTTGATTCGAGGAAATGATATGTCAGATCGCCGCTTAGAAAAGACCTCCGCTTTGCTGGATAACCAGGTTGCTGATCAACAGCAATTGGCCAGTGAGCTGGATGTGCTGCTGGCCGATGAAGAGGCTTGCCAGAGCTGGCAACGTTATGCATTGATTGGACAAGTTATGCGCGGTGAAGCGGAACTGAACCAACCGCTGGATATCAGCGCTCAAATCCGTTCGCGGTTGGCCGCAGAGCCAGCAGTTAAAGATACTGTGGTTAAACCTGACTTTGGTCAGCGTGGTCGCCCGGCAGGCAATTCTGGAGGCATTCTGATAGATGCGGCCAGCCGCTGGCTGAAGCCGGCCGGTAGTATCGCCATTGCTGCCAGTGTCGCAGTCGTTGCAGTGCTTTCCGTGCAGCAGCCGCTGATTGATCCAGCTGGTACTGATGGGGTTGAGCCAACCCTGGTTACCACACCTTTCGGTGGCCGTAATCCGGTTAGTTATAATACCGTAATTGAAGATAATAACCCGTCGCAGGCGGAGCTGGCGCAACAGCGCCAGCTGCTGCAGGCTTATATGCGCGACCACCAGCACCAGTTGCAACTGTCACTGCAGGAACGTCAGTCTGAAGCCGAGCCAGAAGTTTCTCCGGCCGCACCGGTAAAGCCGAAAGCCGATAGCAATGACAACAATTAAATGGTGTATTTTTGGAATCTTTTGCTTAGTCGTTAGTGGGAATGCTCTGGCTCAGCAACCAGAGCAGGCCAATGATAGTGTAGAACGCGCGGAAAATGCCGGCATGATTTGGTTTGATCGTATGTCGGAAGCGCTGCGCAGACTCAACTTTGAAGCAACTTTGGTGCAGACTCAGGGCGATCGCATTCAACCCATGTTATGGATGCACGGGCGTCATACTGACGATCTCGAAGTTGAACTGTTAATTTATTTAAATGGTGCTGATATCCGTATTCTCCGGCTTGGCGACCATACCTCCTATTACTTCCAGCCCACAGATAATTCTTACTCGCTGCAAAGCGATGTCACTTATGGACTACTGCCAGCCGCATTTTACGATAAGTTTGAGCGGTTACAGCCCTATTATCAGGTTCTGGCAGGCCGGGGTATGCGCGTGACTGGGCGCGAAACCCAGTACCTGCGTCTGGTTAGCCGTGATAACAGCCGTTATCACTATAGTCTGTGGGTTGATCGCGAGAGCGGCATGTTAATGAAGATGCAAATGATGACGCCGCAAGGCGAGATTCTTGAGCAGATCCAGCTGACATCATTTCAGCAACGCGCTGAACTGCCGGTTTCCCTGAACGACCTGCGTGGCGTGCAGCGCCCCCCGCGGCTGCATGACAGCCGGCCGGTTTCGCCCGCACAGCTGGGCTTGGTTCCTGGCTGGATGCCGGCCGGCTTTGAGCTACAGCGCAGTAATCGCAGATATTTATATGAAACCCAGGTTGCCGCTGATTATTTTCTCTATAGCGACGGTCTGACGGATGTCTCCGTGTATCTGTCGGAAGCCAGTGAGCAGGGATTACCGCCGTTGGCCTTCGAAGGGCCGGAGTCTTTTATTAACGCTATCATTAACGGCCATTCGGTGACGGTAGTGGGTAAGCTACCGCTTGATACGTTGCGACGGATAGCTGAAAATATCAGTACCACAAAAACTGCGGTAAATTAATTATGATTCGGGAAGTTGCTCAGATCACAGCGATTCACCCAGACTCGCTGCAAGTGACCACAGAGTTGAAAACAGGTTGCTCAGGTTGCAAGCAACAATCGACTTGCGGTGCCGGTATTGTTTCAAAGGCTTTCTCTGACCGTCGTGCTGAGTTTCTCGTGCAGCGCCCGCCGGGCGATTTTATGGTTGGGCAGCAGGTGGAATTACTCCTGCCGGAAGCGGTACTGACCCGATTCTCGCTACTTATTTACATGGTGCCGATTCTGGTTCTTTTACTCAGTGCAATACTGCTTACGCAGGCGTTGGAATGGCCGGAAGGTCAGGCTATACTCGGCTCGCTGCTGACTTTTGGTGCGAGCTTCTGGTTGGTGCGGCGGTGGCTGCATTTGCGTGATGTACAGGTCACCCAACTACTCAGTGTTCAGCAAATCACCTGAAATCTCCCGAAATTCCTTTGTTCCGTGCCGCAGAATCAGTATGATCTCCGGTTATTGTCGTATTCTTATAGCTTTTTGCGGGGGCGTTGATGCCAGAACGGGCGTTTAATCAAGCAAATATTCGTAATTTTTCAATTATTGCGCATATTGATCATGGCAAATCTACCTTATCCGATCGTCTTATCCAGCACTGCGGTGGTCTGGCCGATCGTGAAATGGCTGCGCAGGTATTGGATTCCATGGACCTTGAACGGGAACGCGGTATCACCATCAAAGCGCAGAGCGTAACCTTACATTACACCGCTAAAAATGGTGAGACTTATCAGCTCAACTTCATCGACACCCCGGGGCACGTCGACTTCTCCTATGAAGTATCGCGCAGCCTGGCTGGTTGTGAAGGGGCCTTACTGGTGGTTGATGCGGCGCAGGGCGTCGAAGCGCAAACCCTGGCGAACTGCTACACGGCCCTGGATATGGATTTGGAGGTCGTGCCGGTACTGAATAAAATTGATCTGCCGCAGGCCGATCCGATGCGCGTGGCTGAAGAAATTGAAGATATTGTCGGCATCGAAGCCGTTGATGCGGTGCAGTGTTCAGCGAAAACCGGCCTTGGTATTGATGACGTACTGGAACGTATTGTCACGCAAATTCCTGCGCCTCAGGGTAATGCCGAAGAACCTCTACAAGCACTTATTATTGATTCATGGTTCGATAATTATCAGGGTGTCGTGTCCCTGGTGCGCGTTAAAAACGGCATATTGCGTGCCGGTGATAAAATGAAAGTGATGTCGACCGGGCAATCGCATCAGATCGACAAAGTCGGTTTTTTCTCACCCAAACCAACCGAAACCGGTATCCTGCGTTGCGGGGAAGTAGGCTTTGTTATTGCCGGTATCAAAGATATTCTTGGAGCACCGGTGGGAGATACCCTGACGCTGGCAAAAAACTCAGCCAGCGCGCCATTACCTGGCTTTAAGAAAGTAAAACCTCAGGTTTACGCAGGAATGTTTCCAATATCCTCCGATGACTATGAAAGCTTCCGGGACGCCTTGGGTAAACTTTCACTGAATGACGCCTCATTATTTTATGAGCCGGAAAACTCCAGTGCTTTGGGTTTTGGTTTCCGTTGCGGTTTCCTCGGCATGCTGCACATGGAAATTATTCAGGAGCGGCTTGAGCGTGAATACGATATTGATCTGATCACCACTGCACCAACCGTAGTCTACAAAGTTGTGCGCAAAGATGGCGTCGAAGTGAAGGTGGACAACCCGACTAATCTGCCGCCAGTCAATGACATTGAAACGATTTATGAGCCGGTCGTTGAAGCCAATATTCTGGTGCCCCAGGAATATCTGGGTAATGTAATAACGCTTTGTGTAGATAAGCGTGGAATGCAGACCAAAATGGCCTATCACGGCAAGCAAGTTGCGGTGACTTATGAGTTGCCTATGGCTGAAGTTGTGATGGACTTCTTCGACCGCCTGAAGTCGACCAGTCGTGGTTACGCTTCTCTGGATTATCAGTTTAAGCGTTTTCAGGAAGCTGACATGGTCCGGGTTGACGTACTGATTAACGGTGAGCGGGTTGATGCGCTGGCGATGATCACCCATCGCGACAATTCCCAGAGCAGGGGTCGCCAGCTGGTCGATAAAATGCAGGAACTCATTCCGCGGCAGATGTTCGATATCGCCATTCAGGCGACAATCGGTAACCACGTTATTGCCCGGACCACAGTTAAGCAGCTTCGTAAAAATGTAACTGCTAAGTGTTACGGTGGTGATGTAAGCCGGAAGAAGAAACTGCTGCAGAAGCAAAAAGAAGGTAAAAAGCGGATGAAGCAGCTGGGTAACGTAGAAGTACCGCAAGAGGCCTTCTTAGCCGTACTAAAAGTTGGAAAATAATAACAGGAACAATCAATGGCAAACTTTTACTCTGTTCTGCTGACAGTTATTACACTGCTGGCCGGTATTATCTGGTGGTATGATGCCCGCTATAAAAAAAGTGCCCGGCGGCAGCGCATTGCTGAAGAAGAACAGCGGCTACAGCAGAAGCTGGACGAGCAGGCGCGTGAGCGCATAGCTCCGCAAGGTAAAATTGCTGAGTTTGCGCAGTCAGTATTTCCGATTCTACTCATTATCCTGTTGCTCAGGACCTTTCTGTGGGAACCATTCCGGATTCCGTCAGCGTCCATGATGCCAACGATGCTGGCGGGTGACTTTATCCTGGTTGAGAAGTTTAGTTATAGCCTGCGAGATCCGGTCTGGCGGGCTGAGCTCATGGAAATGAATAAGCCCAAGCGCGGTGAGATTGCGGTTTTTAAGTATCCGCCGACGCCTGAAGTTGACTACATTAAACGTATCATCGGTCTGCCCGGTGATCGTATTATTTATCGCAACAAGACACTTTATCTTGAGCCGCCTTGTGTGAATGAGAGTACCGTTTGTCCGCAGGCGCGCGTGATTCGCGAGAACGTGGCCCAGCAGGATATCGTTTATTTTAGTGGTTCACAGCCACTTGAGCGCTACCGTGAGCAAATCGGTGAAGTCAGCCATGAGATTTTAATTGACCCGAGCGTAGCGCCGCGAACACGTTTTTATTTACAGCAGGATGGCACTGCCATCGATGAATGGATTGTGCCTGAGGGCGAATACTTCTTTATGGGCGACAACCGTGATAACTCGGAGGATAGCCGCTACTGGGGCTTTGTGCCGGAAGATAATCTGGTTGGCCGCGCGGTATTTATCTGGATGAGTTTTGAAATGGATCGCGATCGCAATAGCCTGTTACCAGAATGGATTCCGACTGGTATTCGCTGGAGCCGCCTGGGACAGGTGCATTAAGTGAGCTTACCTAAGCCGCCGATTGCCGAGCTGGAACGCGCTCTGGGCTATCAGTTTTCGGATGCCGCCTTGTTGCAGCAGGCGCTGACGCATCGAAGCGCCGCCGCTCAGCACAACGAGCGACTGGAGTTTCTGGGTGACTCAGTGCTTGGTATTATTATCAGCGAAGCGCTCTACGAACGCTTTCCGAACATCGATGAAGGCGACCTGAGCCGGATGCGGGCGACCTTAGTTTGTGGTCGCTCTCTGGCTAAACTGGCTCAGCGATTTAAGCTTGGAGCGCATTTGGTACTTGGCCCCGGTGAACTCAAAAGTGGAGGCTTCCGACGTGAGTCTATATTGGCTGATGGTGTTGAAGCGCTATTAGGAGCAATGTATCTGGAAAGTGATCTGGCAAGCTGCCGGCGAGTGGTGCTGAACTGGTTTGAAAAAGATTTAGCGACCATCAAGCCCGGTGCCGGACATAAAGATCCGAAGACCCGGTTACAGGAATATTTGCAGGGCCTTCAGTTGCCTTTACCTGATTACGAGGTGGTAGCTACCCAGGGGCAGGCTCATAACCAACAATTTACCGTAAGCTGCAAAGTGACCGGATTGGCGCAGCCAGTAACGGGTACCGGCACCAGCCGCCGCAAAGCAGAACAACATGCCGCAACCCTGGCGTTAGCCGCGTTGTTGCAACAGGATACTAAATAATGAATGAAGCCGAATTTCAGTCTGAATCTGCGTTTGTCGCTATCGTTGGCCGTCCCAATGTGGGCAAGTCAACGCTGCTTAACCGCATTCTCGGCCAGAAAATCAGTATTACCTCAAGCAAACCTCAGACTACCCGTCACCGTATTCTGGGTATTGAAACTGAAGGCGATCGCCAGATTGTTTATGTCGATACGCCAGGGCTGCATCAGGATGAGAAAAAAGCCATTAACCGGTTGATGAACCGGACTGCCGCCAGCTCAATGAGCGGCGTTGAAGTGGTGTTGTTTGTGGTTGAAGTGAACCGCTGGAGCACTGATGATGAAATGGTGCTGAACAAGCTGAAGAAAATTCAGCGCCCGGTGATACTGGTGGTCAATAAGATTGATCAGGTGAAGGACAAAGCCAGCCTGTTGCCGCAATTACAGCAACTGGCACAGCGGCATGATTTTGTCGAAATAGTTCCTTTATCCGCCGAGACCGGTGATCAGGTCGAGGCACTGCGCAAGCTGGTGCACAATTACGCGCGTCCGGGTGCACACCATTATCCTGATGATTATGTTACGGATCGCTCGGTGCGTTTCATGACGGCCGAAATTGTTCGTGAAAAGCTCATGCGTTTTACCGGCGAAGAGGTGCCCTACAGCACCACGGTCGAAATTGAGCAGTTTAAAACAGCACCCAATGGCACCACCCATATTCACGCGCTCATTCTGGTCGAACGGGAAGGGCAGAAACGGATGATTATCGGCGCTGGCGGTGCCAAACTGAAGACCATAGGCACCGAAGCACGGCGCGATCTGGAAAGTCTGATTGATGGCAAAGTATTACTGAAACTCTGGGTTAAAGTGAAGTCGGGCTGGGCCGATGACGAACGGGCCCTGCGCAGTTTGGGTTACCAGGAGGATTAACTGGGATGGAACCGGCGTTTGTATTGCATCGCTGGCCCTATCAGGATACCGGACTGCTGTGTGAATTTTATAGTGCCGAGCAGGGCAAATTCCGGGCTATAGCAAAGGGTGCCCGGCGCCCGAAAAGTCGTTGGCGAAGTATTCTGCAGCCCTTCACGCCACTGCTGATCGAAACCCGCGGACGCCATGAATTGCAAACCTTAACTCAGGCAGAGCTGGCCGGCGCGCACATTCCCTTAGCCGGTGAACGGGTGTATTCAGGCTTTTACCTGAATGAGCTCATCCAACGACTGACGTCATCTTATCAGTCCGTTGACGGATTATTTAATGATTACCAGCAAAGCCTGGAGCTGCTGGCGGTGACTGACCAGGTCGAACCCTTACTGCGGCGCTTTGAATGGCAACTCCTTTGTCACCTCGGACATGGCTTTGACTGGCATCAGGATACGCAGTCTGCACCGATCCGCGCTGACAGTAATTATCAGTTTATTCCGGACGCTGGATTTGTGCCGTTACCAGCGATGACGCCAACGAGCTTTCGTGGCGAAGATATTATCCGCATGGCTGCGTTTGAGTTACAGGATCAACAGCTGCTAAACTCATTTAAGCGGTTGATGCGGCAAGCTTTGCATCCCTTTCTTGGTGACAAGCCATTACGCAGTCGCCAGTTATTCGCTCAGTTTAAGGATTATTGATATGGATTACGCACCTTCCAGCGAACCGATTCTGCTTGGCGTGAACATCGATCATATAGCCACCCTGCGCAACGCCCGCGGCGGTACCTATCCTGATCCGGTTAGTGCTGCTACGCTCGCAGAGCAAGCCGGCGCAGATAGTATTACCATCCATTTGCGCGAAGACCGACGTCATATCAGTGACCGCGATGTGGAAATCCTTTCCAAAACTCTGCAGACGTGCATGAACCTGGAAATGGCGGTGACTGATGAGATGCTGACTATCGCCAGTCGCATTCGCCCGAGTTATTGCTGTCTGGTTCCTGAGCGCCGTGAAGAGCTGACCACCGAAGGCGGGCTGGATGTTATCGGGCAGAAAGAAAAGATTAAGGCCGCTATCGACCGGCTGATGGAAGACGGGATTATCCCTTCTTTATTTATTGATCCGGACAAAGCCCAGATCGACGCAGCATTTGAAGTCGGCGCGCCCATTATTGAATTGCATACCGGTTCTTATGCGCAGCAACCAACCCGCGCGACAACCAAGCACGCCTTATTGCTGCTGCATGATGCTGCCAAATACGCTCAGGCAGAGGGCCTGCAGGTTAACGCCGGACACGGTTTGCACTACACCAATACCGCCGCGGTCGCCGCGTTACCTGAGATTACTGAATTAAACATTGGCCATGCGATTATTTCCCGGGCGGTACTGGTGGGGCTGGATTGTGCTGTCCGTGACATGAAACAGCTGATGGTGCAGGCGCGCATCCAGGCTCAGCTATAAGTTTGCCATGGCCCGTATTTACCGACCTCCGCAGCGCACCAAGGCGCCCCAACCACTAAGTCGTAACCAACAGGTAACGGGCCTCGATCATCAGGGGCGTGGCATCGTGCGTACCGATAAAGGCGTTCGATTTGTTGCAGGGGCTTTGCCTGGTGAACTCATCAGTTTTCAGCCGACGGCTAAATACGAAGGCAATCTGACTGCCATTCATAAAGAAAGCCCGTTACGGGTAACGCCACCCTGCCGGTTCTATTCCTCTTGTGGCGGTTGTGATCTGCAGCATCTGCAGTTGGCCGCGCAACGGCAGCATAAACAGCAGGTAGTTAGTGAGCTGCTACAGAAGTTCGCCGGTATCACGGCAGTTAACTGGCAGGAGCCAATGACGGCGGCCGCCTGGAATTACCGCCACCGAACCCGGCTGGCCGTGCACTGGGATCCGAAACGACAGCAACTGCGACTGGGCTTTCGGGCGCGGGGCAGTAAGACCATTATTGAGATCGACCATTGTCTGGTCTTGTCCGATCAGTTAAACCCTTTGTTGGCGCCGTTGCGGCAATTATTGGCCCGGTTAAAGTCGGTGCGTGATCTTGGTCATATCGAATTAATTGCCGCTGCGGATCAACGCCTGGTTTTGTTGCGCCTGCAGGCTGCGGCAGCAGCAGAGGATCACCAGCTGCTACAGGATTTTGCCGCACAGCAGCGGGTTCAGATTTGGTTGCAGGAAGCTACCGGTGAACCAGTACGCCTGGCAAGCAAAGACGCTACTGAGCCAGCCGCGCCGGTTTATCACAGTGCCGGTTTCGAATTAAGCTTTACCCCGGGTAATTTCCTGCAGGCTCATGCCGAGCTTAATCAGTACCTGGTGGCGCAGGCAATGCGTTGGCTGGATCCACAACCGGGCGAGGTAATTCTTGATCTTTTTGCCGGCAGTGGCAATTTTAGTATTCCACTGGCCTGTACAGGGGCCAGGGTTACGGCGGTCGAAGGCGTCGCCAGTATGGTCGCGCAACTTGCCAAAAATGCCAGTCGTGCTGAAGTTGAGCTCGAAGCCGTCTGTGCAGACCTGGAGCAACCCTGGCAGCATCCATCGCTTACCGGGCAACCGGTGGCGAAGGTATTGCTGGATCCGGCCCGCCAGGGGGCTGCCAGCGCTATTACTGAGATTGCTATCCGTCAGCCGCAGCGAATTATCTATGTTTCCTGCGCGCCTGATACGTTGGCCCGGGATACGGCATTACTTATAGCAAAAGGTTATGAGTTGCGGCAGGCTCAGATAGTTGACATGTTTCCTCAGACCCATCACATTGAAACGCTATGCTGGTTTGAAAGGAGGTAACTGCGAGTGGTCTTTGTCCGCGCTACCCATGTTGACAAACCCGGTCAGAATACTGGTGACTGGTTGGCCCGACTGCACCCGCAGGAACGCCGCCAGGAACTTGAGCAGCATGCCAGCAAGTTACTGACCTGGTGTGATAAACAGAGCCAGCACTATCTGAAAGGCCAGGAAATGGCCGAGATCCTGATTGAATTAAATCTGGATCAAGAGTCATTACTGGCTGCCTTATACACCCCTGCCTATGAAGCCGGTTTGATTTCCGACGAACAAGTCATCGCCGCCAGCGGCAAAGGGCTACTCAAATTACTGCAGGCCGTGCGGCAGATGCAAAGCATCAGTGAGTTACAACATTTTCAACATGGCAAACCCGATGCCGTGCAGATCGACAACGTGCGCCGCATGTTGCTCGCTATGGTTGCAGATGTGCGGGCGGTGCTGATCAAGTTAGCTGAACGCATATGTTATTTACGCCTGGTCAAGGATCTGGACGAAGAAATCCGGGTGCTGGCAGCCAAAGAAAGTCAGGAAATCTATGCGCCGCTAGCGAACCGGCTGGGCATCGGACAGATGAAGTGGGAGCTTGAAGATCTTGCTTTCCGTTATCTGCATCCGCAGACCTATAAAACTATTGCCAGCCAGTTGCACGAGCGGCGGGTTGATCGGCAGCATTACATTGAGGATTTCGTTTCCGCGGTCAACCGGGATCTCAGCGCGCAAGGCGTTAACGCTTCAGTCTACGGGCGGCCAAAGCATATTTACTCAATCTGGCGCAAGATGCATAAAAAGCATCTGAACTTTACCCAATTGTACGATATCCGTGCAGTCCGGATTGTGACTGAATCACTGAAAGACTGCTACGCAGCACTGGGAGTAGTGCATAGCCGGTACCGTCACATCCGCTCTGAATTCGATGACTATATAGCCACCCCAAAAGCCAATGGCTATCAGTCGATCCACACTGTGGTGATTGGGCCGGAAGGCAAACATATTGAGATTCAGATCCGCACCGCAGACATGCACGACGATGCCGAATTAGGTGTAGCCGCGCACTGGCTCTATAAAGAAGGCGCGGGTACGAGTCGCCGGCACGGCTTTGAAGAAAAGATAGCCTGGTTACGAAAACTGCTGGCCTGGCACGAGGATATGGCGGAAAACGACGAGCTGGTAGCCGAAATCCGCTCACAGGTATTTGAAGACCGGGTTTACGTATTCACGCCAAAGGGCGAGGTGATTGACTTACCCAGCGGTGCGACCCCTTTAGATTTCGCCTATTACATCCATTCCGGGGTCGGACATCGCTGCGTGGGGGCCAAGGTCGATGGCCATATAGTGCCTTTCACCTATCAGCTGAAGAATGGTGAGCGGGTCGAAGTTCTTACCCAAAAAGAAGAAAAACCACGCCGTGATTGGCTTAACCCTGGGCTTGGTTATCTGAATACTGCCCGTGCCCGCAGTAAGGTTCAGACCTACTTTAAGAAACTCGATCGCGATAAAAACATTAAGCTGGGCAAAGAGCTGCTGGAGAGCGAACTGAATAAGTTATCGCTGCCACTGGCTCAGGCTGCCCAGGTATTAGAACGATTTAACCTGCAGCATATCGACGATCTCTGTGCCGCTGTGGGTGCCGGAGATGTCCGCTTGCATCAGGTGGTCAATCAACTGCGTCCGGCCAGTGATGCCACCAGCGAGCGGTTGGAGCGGCTGACCGCCCGCAAGCCCAAACGCAGTGCCGGTAAACAAAGTGACGTGCGCGTGCAGGGTATCGGTAATTTGCTGGTGCAATTTGCTGGCTGCTGTCAGCCGTTACCCGGCGAACCGATTTTAGGCTTTGTCACGCAGGGGCGGGGAGTCTCCGTTCATCGGCAGGATTGTGAACAGTTGCAGCATTTGCTTCAGGTGCATCCTGAGCGTGGGCTGGCGGTAAGCTGGAGCCAGCAGGAACAAACCAGTTACCGTGCTGACCTACTGATCGAAGCGGATGACCGGAACGGTTTGTTGCATGATATAACCAGTATCCTGGCAAATGAAAAAGCCAGCGTTACCCAGCTTGAAACCACCACGGACAGCGCCGCTCAGCAAGCGCGGATCTTGCTTGGCGTGTTAATTGACAGCAATCAGGGCTTACAGCGCATTATCAGCCGGCTACAGCAGCTAAAAAGTATTCATAAGGTTACCAGGACGACAAAATGAGCGAACAGACAGCGCACTACCCGGGGGTTGGCGAATTATTGGAGGTTATGCGGCGACTGCGTGATCCGGCGGGCGGCTGTCCGTGGGATTTGCAGCAGACCTTGACCAGCCTCATTCCCTATACGATTGAGGAAGCCTATGAGGTAGCGGCTGCGATCACCGGGGGCGATCTTGCTGAGATAAAAGATGAGCTCGGTGATTTGTTATTTCAGGTGGTGTTTTATAGCCAACTGACTGCCGAGCAGGGCGACTTTACTTTTGATGAAGTGGCGGCACAGACAGCCGCTAAATTGATCCGACGCCATCCTCATGTATTCGGCGACAGTAACACGCAGAGCGACGCTGAGATTAAGGCGCAGTGGGAGCGTATTAAACAGCAGGAGCGTAGCGAGAAAGGGCAGACCGAAACCGTTTTTGACGGTATTCCGGCGAATTTACCGGCTATCCTTACTGCCCAAAAGCTGCAGAAACGTGCCGCTACTGTGGGTTTTGACTGGCCGCAAATCGAACCTGTAGCCGATAAGGTTCGGGAAGAGCTCGCTGAGACCATGGCGGAACTAGAGACAGAATCAGTGGATCAGGACGCTGTGGAAGCAGAAATTGGTGATTTACTGTTTGCCGTGGTGAATCTGGCGCGTCACGCCCAGGTGAATCCGGAACAGGCTCTGCGTCGGACCAATACCAAATTCAAGCGCCGTTTTCAGCATATCGAAGGCCGTCTGCGTGAGCAGGGCAGGCAACCAGAGCAGCTGACACTGACTGAACTGGAGCTTTATTGGCAAGCAGCAAAAGTATTGCCGGACAGTTAATGGTTTTTTAAATTGTCGGAGCACCGCTGCTCGCGTATACTATTTTCCCGTCTTGAAGCAATTCTCTAATTAACCTGACGATTTAGGTCTCGCATGACAACTAATTACATTTTCGTCACCGGCGGTGTTGTATCTTCGCTGGGCAAAGGCATTGCTGCAGCGTCGCTGGCGGCAATACTTGAAGCCCGTGGCCTTAAGGTCACGATCCTTAAACTTGATCCCTACATTAATGTCGATCCGGGCACCATGAGCCCGATTCAGCACGGCGAGGTGTTTGTCACCGAAGACGGCGCCGAGACTGATCTTGATCTTGGACATTATGAACGTTTTATCCGCACCCGGATGTCGAAGAAAAATAACTTTACTGCCGGGCGTGTATACGAAGATATTATCCGCCGTGAGCGCAAGGGCGAGTTCCTTGGCGCCACTATTCAGGTTATCCCGCATATTACCAACGAAATTAAACGCCGTATCGTTGATGGCGCTGAAGGCTATGATGTCGCGATGATCGAAATTGGCGGCACCGTTGG
Source organism: Pseudidiomarina sp. (assembly GCF_033722695.1). GTDB lineage: Bacteria > Pseudomonadota > Gammaproteobacteria > Enterobacterales > Alteromonadaceae > Pseudidiomarina. Next base: position 82,896 of record NZ_JAWVYM010000001.1, read on the forward strand.
TGACATCGAGTCACAGCCGTTTCTTGAAGCCATCCGTCAGCTTGGTACTGAAGTAGGGCGCGATCGTACCTTGTTCATGCACCTGACTCTGGTGCCATTTCTGGGCGCCGCGGGCGAGGTTAAAACTAAACCGACCCAGCACTCAGTAAAAGAACTTCGTTCTATCGGTATCCAGCCAGATATCCTTATCTGCCGTTCCGATCGTGCGCTTCCAGCCAATGAACGAGCCAAAATTGCCTTGTTTACTAATGTTGAAGAGCGTGCGGTTATCGGTCTTAAAGATGTCGACAGTATCTACAAGATCCCGGCTATTCTTAAATCACAGGGGCTGGATGAAATTATCGTCAGCCGTTTCCGCCTCGATCGCCCTGAAGCGGATTTGTCAGAATGGGAACAGGTGCTGTATCAGGAATCGAATCCCAGTGGTGAAGTCACCGTTGGCTTTGTCGGTAAGTATATTGAACTGCCGGATGCCTATAAGTCAGTAAACGAGGCATTATCCCATGCCGGCCTGAAGAATCGGCTGGTAGTAAATATCCGTTATATCGATGCTCAGGATGTCGAAAGCAAAGGCGTAGCCAAACTGGCTGACGTGGACGCTATTATTGTCCCCGGAGGCTTCGGCGAGCGCGGTATTAAAGGCAAAATTATGGCGGCTCAGTATGCTCGAGAGCAGAAAATCCCGTATTTGGGGATTTGTCTGGGTATGCAGATCGCCCTTATTGAATACGCTCGCAATGTAATTGGTCTCCCGGACGCCGATAGTACTGAATTTAATCTGAAAACGAAGCATCCGGTGGTCGGCCTGATCACCGAATGGATGGACGAAAAAGGCCAGAAAGAACTACGCGATCAGAGCTCAGACTTGGGTGGCACGATGCGCTTAGGCGCGCAGGCCTGTAACCTGGTAGCCGGCACCACGGCGCATAAGTTATACGGTGAAGATAGCATCCGTGAGCGCCATCGCCACCGCTATGAAGTCAATGGTCACTATATTGAGCAGCTGGAAGCCGCTGGTCTGAAGATTTCCGGTTGGTCCCATGACAACCGTCTGGTAGAGATTATCGAGTTACCGGATCATCCCTGGTTTGTGGCAGCTCAGTTTCATCCGGAGTTTACTTCAACGCCACGCGACGGGCATCCGTTGTTCCGAGGCTTTATTGAAGCGGCCGGAATCTATCAGAAAAAACGTCGTAGTTAATTGGTAAAAAATACAGGAGCATTAGCAGCGCATGGCAACAATCAGTCACATTGTAGCTCGTGAAATTATGGATTCACGCGGTAACCCGACCGTTGAAGCAGACGTTCATCTGCAGGATGGCAGCTGGGGCCGCGCAGCAGCACCAAGTGGCGCCTCTACAGGGTCGCGCGAGGCGCTGGAACTGCGTGACGGTGATAAAAAGCGTTATTTGGGCAAAGGCGTGCAACAGGCAGTTGCCAACGTCAATGATTTGATTGGGCCTGCCTTGCTTGGCGTTGAAGCAAGTGATCAGCAGCGCGTTGACGACATCATGATTGCGCTCGATGGCACTGAGAATAAAGAAAAACTGGGTGCTAATGCGATTCTGGCTGTATCTCTGGCAACCGCTAAAGCCGCTGCGCAGAGTACCGGTATTCCGTTGTATCAGCATATTGCCGCACTGAACGGAACCGCTGGCCAGTTCAGCATGCCGCTGCCGATGATGAATATTCTTAACGGCGGTGAACATGCTGATAATAACGTCGATATTCAGGAGTTTATGATCCAGCCGGTAGGAGCAAAAAACTTCCGTGAAGGCCTACGTATGGGCGCTGAAGTATTTCATGCACTTAAAGGTGTCTTACAGCATCGTGGTCTGAGCACAGCGGTAGGAGATGAAGGAGGTTTTGCACCGAACCTGGCGTCCAACGAAGAAGCTCTGACTGTTATTGTTGAAGCCGTTGAAAAGGCCGGTTACCGGATGGGTACTGATATTACCCTGGCACTGGATTGTGCTGCGTCTGAGTTTTATCGTGACGGTCAATATCATTTAAGCGGTGAAGATAAGCAATTTGATGCTGCAGGTTTTGCAGACTATCTTGACGGCTTATGTCAGCGCTATCCGATTATATCGATTGAAGACGGCCTTGATGAAAGTGACTGGGATGGCTGGAAAGTTCTGACCGAACGTCTGGGTAATAAAGTTCAGTTGGTTGGCGATGACTTATTTGTAACGAATACAAAAATCCTCAAGCGTGGCATTGACCAGAGCATAGGTAATTCGATTCTGATTAAGTTTAATCAGATCGGTAGCCTGAGTGAAACCCTGGCGGCGATTCGCATGGCTCACGATGCCGGCTTTACCGCTGTGATTTCACACCGCTCCGGTGAAACGGAAGATGCCACTATAGCCGATCTGGCAGTTGGCACTGCAGCCGGGCAGATTAAGACAGGGTCGCTGTGTCGGTCTGACCGGGTTGCCAAATACAACCAGCTGTTACGTATTGAGGAACAACTCAAAGACGCCGCCCCATACCGGGGACGAGCGGAAGTTCGCGCAGCTGATTAAGCCTGGCCAGCGGCAAGCGGGGTGAGTATGCAAGGCGACATCTTTCAGTCCCTGAGCCGGCAGGATCTTCCTGCCGGTGCTTCCCCTGATTCATTCTCTGAACTCTGTACCGCTTTATATGAGCGGGAACTGAATTACCTGGCGCAATCACCTGCCACCAGCCTGCCTGGCTTGCAACGGCGGTTGCGCAGCGTCCCTTATTACGTACAACGCGCTGCCCGGGGCATGCTTAGCTGCGACGCACCCTATACTCTCGATAGCCAGAATGCCAGTTGGCAGGCTCCCCAACAAAGTCGTCTGAACCGCACCCAGAGTCAACCGAAGCGTGTCTATAACTGGTTAACGAGCAGTGCCGGGCGTCTTGGCCATGTGGTGCCGGTGCTTGACTTTGATCCGCGCTTACAACGGGTCGTGCTTGATTCTATTGATCGCATTGATTTGTCCGCGGAGCGAGTACATTTAAATCAGTATGGCTGGTTTAGCTTTCAGGGCGATTGCCTGGAGCCTGAAAGTGCGCATCTAATTATCGTTAAGCCTGATAGCAGCTCCCTCAAACCGGCTTTTTGTGGTCACCAGTGGAACCATAAAGGCCGCATTGATCCGCGTACCCTGACTTTACGGGAAGTATTGCTGGCGACCACAGTCAGCTGGTAACCAGGGCAACAAAACCTGCCACCATGACCAGGCCTAAGGTCAGTTTTCTGAATACGTCTTCTGATAGCTTAGGACTCAGGTAATGGCCCAGCCAGGCGCCACTAAGCGCGCCAACAAGCAGTACAACTAATATCGGCAGCAATTCAGGTTGATAAATGCCGCGTACCGCGAAAGAAGTGACGTTGGTCACAGCCAGAACCAGAAAAAATAGTGCCAGAGTAGCCCGGAACGACAACCGGTCCAGCCGGTGACTGGTCAGAAAGAGTACCACCGGCGGTCCACCCAGCGTGAGGGCACCATTACCAAACCCGGCCAGTAAACCAGTAAAACCTTGTTGCTCGGGTGTTCCTCGCGTATGGAACTGAAACCCCAACCAGAATATTACTGCCACCACAATGACAGCCACAGCCATAGCTTGTTGCAATAATATAAGGTCATAAAAGGCGAGGGCATAATTTCCAGCCAGGGTGCCGATAACCCCTGTTACCAGCAACGGCTGCCACTTACTAACGCTGATATACCGCCGGAGCACCCACCCCAGATATATTGCCAGCGTGAGATTAATTACCGATAGGAGTGGGGTAATAACCGTAAGGGGTAACAATAGGCTCAGTAGCGGCACTGCGACCAGCCCTGAGCCAAAGCCGGTGATTCCTTGTAAGCACGCACCGCTAAAAATAATCAGAAAAATCCAGAAATAATCCATGAGCTTCCACTGGCAATAATCGCGAATTATAAAATCGACTTGGTCTTAGCTACTAGCCGGGTATACTAACAGAAAAGTGACAAATCGCGGAAAGGCCTTTTCACTGGCTGGCTAAGGCTTCATAATGACCGCATTGAATCACGCGAGGATGCGCATGCGCCTGCTGAAACTCATACTCATAGTGCTGCTGATAGGGCTTCAATATCGCCTGTGGTTTGGCAAAAACAGTCTGCCTGATTACTGGCGGATGCAGCAGGATGTGGCCCGGCAAAGCGAAACCAACATGCGCTTAAAACAGCGCAATCAGGTGCTGGCGGCGGACATTGCCGACTTGCGGGAAGGTGAGGTGGCACTGGAAGAGCGGGCACGCAACGAACTTGGTTTAATTAAACGCCAGGAAACTTTTTTCCGGCTGGTACCGGTGAAGCCTCAATAGTATGTCTGATGCACCTTCTGTCGCTGCGGTAATCCCTGCTGCCGGTATCGGTAGCCGGATGCGAACCGCAATGCCAAAGCAATATCTGCAATTGCTGGACCACTCCGTGCTTGAGCATAGCCTCCACGCGGTAGCCGCGGATAAACGGGTACAGGCTATCTATGTGGCTTTGGCAGAACACGATAAGTGGTTTACGCAACTCAAGCTCAATTTGCCCATCCCGGTTATTCGGGTCACCGGCGGCGACAGTCGGGCGGCTTCGGTTTTGGCTGCGGCAACAGCAGCGGCGGCCGACGGTTTTTGCCACGTTCTGGTACATGACGCCGCACGCCCCTGCTTGTCGGCAGGGGAGCTTGCGGCTGTGTTGGATGCTGGCCTCGCTGGCGCCCCCGGCGCGGTTTTAGCGTTGCCAGTAGCGGATACAATGAAACGCGCCGATACGAAGCAGCGGATTAACAGTACGGTTTCGCGTGAGGCGCTCTGGCACGCGCTAACACCCCAGGTATTTCCGGCGCAGGCCCTGATTAACGGATTGCAGCAACTGGGCACGGATAATCCCGCACTGACCGATGAAGCCTCGGTATTCGAGCTGCTCGGAGAGCAACCCTTATTAGTGGCGGGCAAACGAACCAATATAAAAATTACTCATCCCGGTGACGAGCAGATCGCCGCGGCGTTTTTATCACTCATCCTGCAGGAGAAATAATGCGAATAGGTCACGGTTTCGATGTCCATAAATTCGGTGGCGAAGGGCCATTAACTTTAGGCGGCATTCAGGTGGCTTACAGCCAGGGTCTGATCGCGCATTCCGATGGTGACGTGATTTTACACGCGGTGGCTGACGCACTCTTGGGTGCTGCGGCGCTGGGTGATATAGGAAAGCATTTTCCTGACACCGATGTGAAGTTTAAAAATGCTGATAGCGGTGAATTAGTAAAGCATGTTGTGGATCTGGTAGCCCGGCGTGGCTGGCGACCGAATAACCTTGATGTCACTGTGGTCGCCCAGGCGCCCAAGCTGGCGCCTTTTATTCCTGATATGTGCCGTCGTATTGCCGCGTTAACTGGTCTCCCCGTTGATGCCGTGAATGTTAAGGCCACCACTACCGAGCAACTTGGCTATATTGGCCGCAAAGAAGGTATCGCTTGTCATGCCGTGGTTTTGCTCCAGGAGTTAATTAGTGACTGATAGAACTTCAGGCGACACCCAGGCAAAACTGGCTTACTTACATGGGATGTCACCGGTAAGTGCCAGTTTTAAGCAACATCCGGAACACTTTGAGGTTACCGAATTACTGACACCACAGGCCGGAGAGGCCGGTGAACATCAGTGGCTATGGGTTGAAAAACGCGGTGCCAATACGCCATATGTGGCAGGGCAACTGGCGAAATTCGCCGGTGTTAACGAACGCCACGTCAGTTATGCCGGGATGAAAGATCGGCACGCAGTTACCCGCCAGTGGTTTTCGGTGCAGCTGCCAGGTCAGCCGCTACTGATCTGGCAGGATCTGAAACATGATGAATTCAGTGTGCTTCAAGCGCTATTGCAGCCGCGCAAACTTAAAACCGGAACCCATCAGGGCAACGCTTTTGTACTGCGGCTGCAAGCGGTTTCTGATCTTGCTGAATTAGAGCGCCGCTGGCAACTGATCTGTGAGAAAGGCGCACCAAACTATTTTGGCGCCCAGCGATTTGGCCATAATGGACAGAATATTGCGAAAGCAAAACTCTGGTTTCGCGGGCAGTTGCGGCAGCGCTTAAGTCGCACTCAGCAGGGCCTTCTGCTATCTGCTGCCAGAGCGCTTTTATTTAATGAAGTGGCATCGGCACGCATCAGCGCCGGGCGCTTAATGCCTGAGCCTGGCGATGCCATGATCCTGACCGGCAGTCAGTCGTATTTTATTGCTGAAGCGGATGATCCATCGCTGCTGGCACGCCATGCCGAGGGTGATATACAGCTATCAGCGCCATTGCCAGGCAGCGGCAGTGGCATTTCCAGCCACGCCATCGCAGAGTTTGAGGCGGATGTACTGGGCAATCACACCGAACTGGTCACCGGGTTACAGAAACATCGTGTTGATGCCGCTCGCCGGCCCTTGCTGGTGCGACCGCAACAGCCCGAATTCCGCCCGCTTGACGAAACCACAGCAGAATTGCGGTTTGAGCTGCCAAAAGGAAGTTTCGCCACTAGCATTTTGCGGGAATTAATAACCACTCAATTTGAAGAACAGTTACTGAGGTAAGTTAGCCCATGATGAAGTTATTAGTCAGTAATGATGATGGAGTGCATGCTCCGGGGATTGAAGCACTTTACGACGCGTTAAAAAATATCGCCGAGGTGCGGGTGATCGCTCCGGATCGCAATTGCAGTGGCGCCAGTAACTCTCTGACGCTACATAATCCGTTACGGGTTCAGCGGCTGCCGAACGGCTTTTACTCGCTGACCGGCACCCCTACAGACTGTGTGCACCTGGGGACTAACTCGCCAATTGCCGACGACGTTGACCTGGTCGTGTCAGGAATTAACGACGGCCCTAATATGGGCGACGATGTGCTGTATTCCGGCACTGTGGCGGCGGCGATGGAAGGGCGCTATATGGGCTTGCCGTCTATAGCTGTTTCGATGGGCTCCCGTGGTCATGATTATTATGAAACAGCCGCACAGGTGGTAGCCGACATCGTCAATAAAATGGCCGATAAACCGTTGCGGATGGATACCATTCTGAATATTAACGTGCCGTCGGTACCTTACGACCAGCTCAAGGGTACACGAGTTACTCGTTTGGGGCGGCGCCATCGGGCCGAGACCATGGTGCAGGATAAAGATCCCTTTGGCCGTGATATCTACTGGTACGGCCCCATTGGTGGCCATCAGGATGATGCCGAGGGTACTGATTTTCATGCCGTAAGAGAAGGTTATGTATCAATTACACCGTTGAGTCTCGACATGACCGCGAAAACCCATCAGGATACGTTATCAAACTGGCTGACAGTTAATAAATCATGATTCAGAACTTTCAGGGAATGGCTCGCCGTTTAACCGAGCGGCTACGCACAGAAGGGATCACCGATGAACGCGTTCTGCGGGTGATGGAGCAGACGCCACGGCATCTTTTCATGCCGGAGTCGCTGGCGCATAAAGCCTACGAAAATACCGCCTTGCCAATCGGTAAAGGGCAGACTATTTCACAGCCACTGATGGTTGCCTCAATGACGCAGCTATTGATGCAGCACCATTGCCAGAAAGTACTGGAAATAGGTACTGGCAGTGGCTATCAGACTGCGATTCTGGCCCAGTTAGTTGAGCAGGTGCATTCGGTCGAGCGTATCGCTGAATTGCAGTATCAGGCGAAACGACGTCTTAAGAAACTGGATCTGCATAATATCTCTATGCGCCATGGCGACGGCTGGCAGGGGTGGCGTAGTAAAGCGCCATTTGACGGTATTGTTGTTACCGCAGCAGCCAGTGATGTCCCAAGTGATTTAATGGCTCAACTCAACGATGGTGGGGTGATGATCATACCGGTCGGCACCACCACGCAACGGCTTTACGTTATCCGGCGTTTTGGCGATGATTTTGAGCAGAAGCTATTGGGCGCGGTAAAATTTGTACCGCTGGTTCCGGGAGCGCTGTCGTGAAATTATTCAGCTGGTTGTATGACAGTGTTTTACGCTGGTCACAGCATCGTCGGGCACCTTTCATTCTGATGGGTATCAGCTTCAGCGAATCCGTGATATTTCCCATTCCACCGGACGTAATGCTGGCACCGATGTCGATGACACAGCCGCAGCGGGCGTGGTACTTTGCGACTATAACCACCATAGCCTCAGTGCTGGGCGGCATAGTAGGTTACTGGCTCGGTTACTGGGCATTTGAACCGCTGGTAATGCCATTGATTGAATGGGCTGGCTACGAAGATAAACTGGCAACGGTTACGAACTGGTTTCAGCTGTACGGTTTCTGGATTATCTTCATTGCCGGTTTTTCGCCGTTACCGTACAAATTATTCACGGTAACCGGTGGGATGCTGCAGGTCCTTTTCATTCCATTTGTTCTGGGGTCGATCCTCAGCCGGGGTCTGCGATTTTTTTTGGTGGCCTGGTTGCTGCGTACCGGCGGGCCCAAGATGGCAGTTAAACTGCGCACCTATGTTGATCGAATTGGATGGGGGATGGTGCTTGTCGCCGTAGTGGCCTATGTCTGGACCCTGTAACCGACTGATTCTGATAGTTATAGCACTTATGGCGTTTATGGCGCTGAGCGGTTGTGCTCAGCGCGAAGATGCGGCGCCGGTAAAGAAAGTCTATAGCGGTAACTCGATCCTTGATTACGAACGGGCGACGTTGTCATCGCCGACCTACCAGGTTAAACCAGGCGATACTTTATACTCTATAGCCTTTCGCGCCGATCAGGATGTGCGCACCCTGGCTCGTTACAATGAACTGGCTGAACCGTACACGATATACCCAGGTCAGGTGCTGCGGCTTAAAGCTAGGGTTGCGAAATCAGGGCAAGCCCTTGAACATGATGAAAATAAAGGGTACCTTACAAAAGAACGTAACAAAAAAGTTGTGCGGCCGGTTGCGAAACAACCATCGGTAACCCCGGTGCCCCGCAGCCCGGCTGAAAAGTTTCCGGACAGCAATGCAATTCGCTGGCAATGGCCGGTCAGGAGCAAAGTGATTCGAGAGTTTTCCACTGCTGAAGCAGGGAACAAAGGTCTTGATTTTGCCGGTCAGCGAAATGATCCCGTTTATGCTGCCGCTGCCGGAAAAGTTGTATATGCCGGTAACGCATTAAAAGGGTACGGTAATTTAATCATAATGAAACATAACGATGATTATATTACTGCGTATGCCCACAATCAGGAGTTGCTGGTGAAAGAACAACAGTGGGTGAACGCTGGAGATGAAATTGCCCGTATGGGAGACACTGACGCGGAGCAGGTTAAGCTTCATTTTGAGGTGCGCTTCCGCGGCAAGTCAGTAAATCCGAGACACTATTTACCCCGGGGGAAACAATGAGTCGCAGTAATGACGATACGGGGCGTATCGAAGAACAGAATGTGGCATCTAAAGCCAACGGCGAAAAAGAAGCTGCCACCGCTACAGCAGACACGGATTTTGATGATATTATTGCCAATGGCGCCGGCTATCAGCGCAAAATGGATGCTACCCAGCTTTATTTGAGCGAGATTGGCTACTCACCACTTTTAACCGCAGAAGAAGAAGTAAAATTCTCGCGCCTTGCTTTAAAGGGCGATGAGAAAGCGCGGGCGCGTATGATTGAAAGTAACTTGCGGCTGGTCGTGAAAATTGCCCGGCGTTATACCAACCGGGGCCTTGCCCTTTTGGATCTGGTGGAAGAAGGTAACCTGGGTCTGATCCGGGCAGTAGAGAAGTTCGATCCGGAGCGCGGTTTTCGTTTTTCAACATACGCCACATGGTGGATCCGGCAAACGATTGAACGCGCCATTATGAATCAGACGCGTACCATTCGCTTGCCTATTCATGTGGTCAAAGAGCTTAACACCTACCTGCGCGCAGCCAGGGAACTGGCCCACACACTGGATCACGAACCTACGGCTGAAGACATTGCCGAAAAAATGGATGTGCCGGTAGAAGACGTAACGAAGATGCTACGCCTCAATGAGCGGGTTGCCTCTGTTGATACACCGCTCGGCGGCGATAATGATAAGGCGCTGGTCGACATTCTGTCTGATGACAATGATAATGATCCCGAAGGGGCATTGCAGGACGACGATATGCGGCAACACATAGTCGACTGGTTGAAAGGCCTCAATACCAAGCAACGGGAAGTTCTGGCCCGACGTTTTGGCCTGATGGGGCATGAACCAGCTACGCTGGAAGATGTCGGCCGCGAGATCGGTCTGACCCGTGAACGGGTCCGCCAAATCCAGGTAGAGGCTCTCAAGCGCTTACGCGATATGCTTCGCCAGCAGGGGCTTAGCCTGGACTCGTTATTCCAGAAGGACTAACGCAGATTAATTGTTGAAGCGCTGCTGCCACTGATGAAGTAGCTGCAGCGCTGCAAGCGGCGTCAGTTCATTCAGGTTGAGTTGGCTTAACTCCGTTGTTAACGGATGCTTAGCTGGCTCAGGCTCGCGCTCAGGCGCAATCGATTTAAGCTTACTATCTTCTTCCATGCGGTCGCTGCGCTCGAGCTGCTTTAAATGACTCCGGGCGGCCGCTAACACCGCTTCAGGTAATCCGGCTAACTGCGCGACCTGCACCCCGAAACTACGACTTGCGGCACCATCCATTACCTGATGCTGAAATACGATTCTATCACCATGTTCCACAGCGTTAACATGCACATTGGCACAGCCTGGCCGCCGACCAATCGACTGTGTTAATTCAAAATAGTGGGTGGCGAACAGGGTCAGTGCTTTATTATTCTCCAGCAAGGCCTCGGCACAGGCCCAGGCTAGTGCGAGTCCGTCATAGGTCGAGGTGCCACGACCGATTTCGTCCATGAGTACCAGGCTTCTTGGAGTCGCGTTATGCAGGATATTTGCTGCCTCGGTCATCTCGACCATGAAGGTTGACCGGCCCGAGGCGAGGTCGTCAGAAGCCCCGATCCGGGTGAAAATGCGATCCAGCGGGCCAAAGCTGGCGCTGGTAGCGGGGACAAAGCTGCCGCAGTGAGCCATAACAGCAAGCAGAGCAGTTTGCCGCATGTACGTCGACTTTCCGCCCATGTTAGGTCCGGTAATCAGTAACAGACGGCGTTCAGCCTGTAATTCCAGATCATTGGCGATGAACGGATCAGCCTGTAACCGCTCGATAACCGGGTGCCGGGCGCCGGTAAGGTAAATCCCTGCAACTGAACTCAGCTGCGGCCGAGCATAATCATGAGTTTGTGCCTGTTCGGCAAAACTGCGCAGCACGTCAATTTCACTCAGTGCCACGGCGGTTTGCTGCAGCGGACTGAGCTGCTCGCTCAGGCGGTCCAGTAACTGATCATATAACCATTTCTCCCGTGCCAGAGCACGGCTCTGACTTTGTAATACCTGGTCTTCATAGGTTTTGAGTTCGGGGATGATATAGCGTTCAGCATTTTTCAGGGTCTGCCGGCGCTGATAATCGGCTGGTACCAGATGCGCCGCCGCCCGGCTGGTCTCAATATAGTAACCGTGGACTTTATTAAAGCCGACTTTCAGGGTGTTAATCCCGGTGCGCTGACGTTCCCGGCGCTCGATCTGCTGCAGGAAACCGGTCGCACCCGCCGCTAATTGCCGTTGCTCATCAAGTTCAGCGTCATAGCCGTCAGCAATCACGCCGCCGTCACGGATAAGTAATGGGGGTTGTTCAATAATTGCTTGCTGCAGTAAGTCGGCAAGGTCCGGGAAGCTGCCAATTCTGGCGGTCCAATCCTGCATCGCAGGTTGGTTGATAGCTTCACGCAGTTCAGGCAGGGTATTGAAAGCGCTGCGCAGCCGGGCTAGATCACGCGGTCGTGCGCTGCGTAAGCCGACCCGGGTAAGAATACGTTCAAGGTCGCCGATTTGCCGCAACAACGTGCGGAGCAGAGGCAGGTCAAGTTGCTGCAGAGCTGCGACCGCGTCATACCGGCGGTTGATATGCCGATGATCGCGCAGCGGACGCTGCAGCCATCGGTGTAATAGCCGGCCGCCCATTGCCGTTGCGGTTTCGTTGAGGATATCAAAAAGTGCTGTAGGCGCGCCGCTCAGTGACTTGACCAGCTCGAGGTTTCTGCGGGTAGCGGCATCAAGCTGGACTGCCTCATCACTCACCTCGGCAACAATGGCATTGATATGTGGCAGGGCGGCGCGTTGGGTACTGCGAACATAATTGATGATGGCGCCGGCAGCACCCAAAGCATGGGGTAGATGCGAGACACCAAAACCATCAAGATGTTGTACGCCAAACTGGCGTTGTAACAGCTGTACCGCGCTGTCATGCTCAAACTCCCAGTCCGGGCGGCGGCGCACACAATCGCAGCTGACCCAGTCGCTATTCCACTGCCAGTTATCCGGATGCACAATTTCGGCGGGCTGTAACCGCTGGAGTTCGGTCTGCAGTTCGGTTTCGTTGCCGCACTCCATGATACTAAAGCGGCCGCTGGCCATATCCAGGCTGGCAACGCCAAAGGCCTCGCCAGGCGCTACCGCGACCAGTAAATTTTCGTTAGCCGACAGCAGCGCTTCGTCAGTGACGGTCCCGGGGGTCAGGATCCGTATAACCTGGCGTTCAACCGGGCCTTTGCTGGTAGCCGGATCGCCAATTTGTTCGCAGATAGCGACCGACTCACCGAGTTGCAGCAGGCGCGCCAGATAGCCTTCGGCGGCATGATAAGGCACACCCGCCATGGGAATGGGCTTGCCATTACTGGCACCGCGTTGGGTCAGGGAAATGTCCAGTAATTCAGCCGCACGACGAGCGTCATCAAAGAATAATTCATAAAAATCGCCCATACGGTAGAATAACAGCGTGTCCGCATGTTCTGACTTGATGCGCAGATATTGCTGCATCATTGGTGTGTGTGAAGAAAGATCAGCCAGCTTGTTTGTTGCGTCCGACATGCCTGTTATTATCCGTTATTAAGTCGATTGCGAGCGATTTGGGAGAAGCTAAATGGTACCACAAAGTACAACAGATTCAGCAGCAGAATTAGGCCGCTGGTTGCTGACCCGTGGGTGGACCGTGGCGACAGCAGAATCCTGCACCGGTGGCGGAATGGGTTATGCTATTACGACAGTTCCCGGTAGTGGGCAATGGTTTGCCGGTGGCTTTATCACGTATATGGATGAAGTAAAGCAGAAGGTGCTCGGCGTTCCTGGTAACACTATTGTGACGCACGGCGCGGTCTCGTGTGAAACCGCTGAGGCGATGGCCAAACAGGCTCTAAAACAGGTTGATGCTGATATAGCTATTGCGGTGACCGGAATTGCGGGGCCTACTGGTGGCAGTAAGGAAAAGCCCGTTGGGCTGGTGTGGTTCGGATTAGCCTGGGCTGGTCAGTGCATCAGTTGGGAACAGCGGTTTTCCGGTGATCGCGAGGCGGTGCGAATAGCCGCCATTGAGCATGCTCTGGGAAGTTTTAAAAAAATCCCTTGATACTGTATAAAAACACAGTATACTCAAGTTAACAGCTAACAACAGAATGGACATTAGCATGAGCAACGACAGACAAAAAGCCCTTGATGCAGCACTCGGCCAGATTGAACGCCAATTTGGTAAAGGTTCTATTATGCGCCTCGGTGACAACCGTGCCCTGGATATTGATTCAGTGTCCACAGGCTCCTTGGGGCTCGATATTGCATTAGGAATAGGCGGCTTGCCGTACGGCCGGGTAATCGAAATTTATGGTCCTGAATCCAGTGGTAAAACGACACTGACCTTACAGGTCATCGCCCAGGCTCAGAAGCAAGGTAAAACCTGTGCGTTTGTCGATGCTGAGCATGCCCTCGACCCAATTTATGCCAAGAAACTTGGCGTAAATGTCGAAGAATTACTGGTGTCGCAACCAGATACCGGTGAACAGGCTCTGGAAATCTGTGACATGCTGGTGCGTTCCGGCGCTGTTGATGTCGTGGTTGTCGACTCGGTTGCCGCGCTGACGCCGAAAGCAGAAATCGAAGGTGAAATGGGTGACACCCATGTTGGCCTGCAAGCACGACTGATGTCCCAGGCACTGCGTAAACTCACATCGAATATAAAAAAATCTAATACCATGTGTATCTTCATCAACCAGATCCGGATGAAGATTGGCGTTATGTTTGGTAATCCGGAGACCACCACCGGTGGTAATGCCCTTAAATTCTATTCATCTGTCCGTCTGGATATTCGTCGAACTGGCGCAGTGAAAGAGGGCGATGAAGTTGTCGGCAACGAAACCCGGGTAAAAGTGGTAAAAAATAAGGTGGCTCCTCCGTTTAAGCAAGCTGAGTTTCAAATTCTTTATGGCTCAGGCATTTCGAAAAATGGTGAGCTTATTGATCTGGGCGTCAAGCAAAAAATCGTTGATAAAGCAGGGGCCTGGTATAGTTATCAGGGCGACAAAATCGGGCAGGGTAAGGCCAATGCAATGAAGTTCCTGGCAGATAACCCAACCATTGCCGCGGATATTGAAGGTCAGATTCGTGACCAATTGTTGGCTAAACCGGTGAAAGAAGAAGCCTCGACAGAGAAAGTCGCCAAACCAGCAGATGATAACGAATTTCTTGATGATGAGTTAATTTAACTTCAGGATAAAGATATGAAGGAAGTCAGAATAGCCCTGGCGCTAGGTTCTGGTGCAGCCCGCGGCTGGTCACATATCGGAGTGATAAAAGCCCTGAAAGAGATGGGCGTTCATATCGACATCGTTGCAGGTACTTCAATCGGCTCCTTAGTAGGGGCCGGTTTTGCTTCCGGGCGCCTGGATGAGGTCGAAGCGTGGGTACGTGACATGGGCCGCTGGCAGGTATTCAACCTGCTCGATTTTGGCTTTAGTCATGGCGGTATTATTCAGGGTGAGAAGGTTTTTGGTCATGCCCGTGACCGCTTTGGCGCGGTAGCCATCGAAGATCTAAAAGTTATTTTTGGAGCCGTAGCAACAGACCTCTACACAGGCCGCGAGGTCTGGTTGCGCGAAGGCGATATCTACGACGCAGCGCGTGCATCATGCGCGATGCCTGGCCTGTTGGCTCCTTACTCTAATAGTGGCCGTTGGTTAGTCGATGGTGGTTTAGTCAATCCGGTTCCGGTTTCCTTATCCCGGGCTATGGGCGCTGAATTTGTTATTGCTGTACACCTTAACTCACAGTTGAATACAGCCGCCATAGAGCAGCGCTCACGGCATACAGCACCGCAAGTTGACCCTGAAATTGATGTGAATGGTGAAATAAAGGCATCGGAGTCGACCGAAACGGAACCGGAAGAAATGCCTGAGGGCGAAGAGGGCTTTTTCAAGAATTTCATCAGCACCAGTCAGGATTACTGGGATTCTGTGAAAGATCGCTTTTCCAGTTCATCAGCTGACCCGGCGGTGAAAGCACCCGGGATGTTCGGTGTGATGGCAGGAGCCATTGATATTATGCAGGAACGCATAACTAAGGCCCGGATTGCCGGTGATCCGCCAGATATACTGCTCCAGCCCAAACTTGGTCATATTGGCTTGCTGGAGTTTGAGAGGGGAAATGAGGCTATTGATATTGGTTACGAGTCAACAATGCGTATGAAAGAATATATTCTCAGTGAACTTGAGCTTTATACCGAACGTTTGCGATAACTTATTTATTAAAGAAAAGCCCCGGCAATGGAAGTTGCCGGGGCTTTTTGTTGGTTTGGAATGCTTTGATTTGATCAGTTAATCAAAAGAACGTTCCATTTCTTCGAAGGTATCCGTCAGGGCTTTGGCCGGTGGAGCGGTCAATTTGCTTACAATAACAACTGCCAGGGTACAAAGAATGAAGCCTGGGATAATTTCGTATACGTAACTGCTGATGGTATTACCGTCAATGATCGGAACATAGATGCTGAACAGTACGGTACCAGCGCCAATCAGCATACCGGCCAGGGCGCCGTGACGGTTCATGCGGCGCCAGAACAGACTCAGAATAATAACTGGTCCGAATGCAGCACCAAAGCCAGCCCAGGCGTTTGCGACCAGACCCAGAATGGTATTATTCGGGTTCCAGGCCAGCGCGATAGCTACAAGGGATACAACCAGCACCGAAATGCGGCCGATTAAGACCAGCTCTTTATCGCTGGCATTCTTGCGTAAGAAGGCATTATAAAAATCTTCCGTAAGTGAGCTGGACGTTACCAACAGTTGCGAAGATATGGTACTCATGATTGCTGCCAGAATAGCCGCTAACAAGAAGCCACCAATAAGCGGATGGAACAGGAACTGCGAGAATATAATGAAGATCGTTTCAGCATCTGGCAGGGTCATTCTGGTTTCTGCCACGTAAGCGATACCGACAAATCCTGTTGCCATGGCGCCGATAATCGAAACGAACATCCAGGTAATACCAATGCGACGTGCAGCTGGAATATCCTTTACTGAACGGATGGCCATAAACCGGACTATGATATGAGGCTGGCCAAAATAACCAAGGCCCCATGCAAGCAGCGATATAATGCCTAAAAAGGTCAGGCTGTTGGTAGCGGAATCAGGATTTCCTGCATCCGTAAAGAAGCCCAGGAAGTCCGGATTCATTGCCCCCACGCTTGCGGTAACCGCGCTTACTCCGCCCAGTTCGGTAAAGGCAACGATAGGTACCAGAACCAGCGCGACAAACATGATGCAGCCCTGTACGAAATCGGTCATGCTTACGGCCAGAAAACCGCCGAAAAGCGTATAGGCACAGACGACACCGGCAGTAATCCAGAGTCCGGTGTTGTAATCAATACCGAATGAGCTATCGAATAATTTGCCGCCAGCGACCAGACTGGCCGAGGTGTAAAGTGTGAAAAATATCACGATAACAATCGAAGAGAACACTCTCAGCATACGGGTGCGATCATCAAATCGGTTTGCGAAATAGTCTGGAATAGTGATTGAATCGTTTGCGACCTCGGTATACGTCCGCAGCCGTGGGGCCACAATAATGTAGTTCAGATAGGCGCCAACCAGCAGACCTACGGCGATCCAGAGCTGTGACACGCCGGATACATAAATAGCACCTGGCAGACCCATCAGCATCCAGCCACTCATGTCTGACGCGCCGGCCGACAGTGCTGTTACTGCGGGGCCTAACTGGCGGCCACCAAGCATATAGCCTGACAGATCTTCAGTTGATTTTTTATATGCGTAGAGGCCAATGCCCAGCATGGCAATAAAATAGAGCGCTAGTGAAATAAGCGTACCTGTTTCCAAAGCGTTACTCCTGTATTGTTGAGTGAGTCAGCACATTATGTTTGCTCTCAGCATGCAATAAGTTTTTTGTTAATTCTTGCTGAGGATTTTTTATTAGTGCGTCCGTGGTTCCAAACTCGACCAGTCTACCATGATGCATTATCAATATCTTGTCAGCGATATGCTTCACGATCTCCGCCGAATGTGTAACGAAAATGAACGAAATCTCCATATCGTGCTGTAAATCCAGAATGAGATTGATAATCTGTGCGCGGATTGACGGGTCTAGTGCGACAAAGGCTTCATCGGCCACGACAATCTGTGGCTCGAGAATGATAGCGCGAGCAATACAGACCCGTTGTTGCTGTCCGCTGGAGAGCATATGCGGGTAAAAATCATAATGATCGGCTAATAAGCCAACTTTGCGCAGCGTTTCAATCACGTGACCGGTCTTTTTATCCTGATCCCAATCCGTATTAAAATGCAATGGCTCCATCAGTTGAGTACCGACGCTGGTTTCGGGGTTCAATGAGCGCAGGGCATCCTGAAAAATCATGCGGATGTTCTGGCAGCGTTGCCGGTAGTTGTGGGGATCAAGGCGCTGGCCATTAAGAAATATATCGCCGTTGCTGGGTACTTCGGCACCTGCGATAAGTTTGGCGATCGTTGATTTTCCTGAGCCCGTTTCACCCATTATGGCGAGGGTTTCGCCGCGTTCCAGGCTGAAGCTGATAGGTTCCAGAGCGCAAATTTTCTTACCCGGAAGCCAACCGGTTTTGTGATAATAATATTTCGTTAAATCAAATACTTCCAGAACTTTACTCATGACTGTCAACCTCAATCAGTGGATAGTGACAGGCAAACTGATGTTTTTTATAGGAACGCAGCGGCGGTTGCTCGATGCAGGCCCGCCGGGCATTGGGGCAGCGAGGCCCCAGCCGGCAGCCGATCGGCATATGCTGCAGGGTTGGTATGGCTCCGCTCAGGGTTGGCAACCGACTCTTAGGTTCGGTATCTGAGTTAAACAAACTGGTACTCAGCATAGCGCCGGTATATGGCTGCACGGGTTCGCGCATGACATCTTCGGTCGGGCCGGTTTCCATAAGCTGGCCGCAATAGACCAGGCTAATTCGCTGACTTTCCGGAATCACCGCAGTCAAATCCTGGGTAATCATTAAAATTGACATGCCGTCACCGGCACTGAGTTTCGCCAGCAAGCGATAGATCTGGGCCCGCATACTGGGCTCCATCGCGGTGGTGGGTTCGTCAGCAATTAATAGTTTTGGCCGGTGCGCAATAGCCATAGCAATACTTACTTTCTGCGCTACGCCATCGGAGAGCTCAAACGGATAGCTACCCATAATTGCATCGTGATCTTTAATACCCACCCGATGCATCAGCTCTTCAGCGCGTTTCTGGACTTGCTTACGTCGGGTCAGAATAGTGCCGGGTAAATCACGAGCGGGGACTGACTCACGTAATTGCTCTCCCACAGTGGTGTTGGGATCAAGATAGCTGCCTGGATTCTGGAAGATCATTGCCATATCGCGGCCGGTAACTTGACGCCGCTGCGCCCGGCTAAGGGCTAACAGATCATATTGCCGCCACCAGAGTCGATCAGCAGTAATTTTCCAGCGTGGATTGATAAAGCCGAGAATGGCTTTGGCCAATAAACTTTTACCCGAACCGGATTCCCCAATCAGGGTATGTATCTCGCCTTCGGCTAATTGCAGGCTGAGTTTGTCGATAACCCGCACCGGGCCACCGCTGGTTTCAATTTCAATGCTCAGGTTACGGATATCAAGAATGTTCATACGCTACGCACCCGCTCGTGAATTGCCGTGCGAATGCTATCGCCCAATACGTTAATCGACAGTATGGTTAGAAATAGCGCCATACCGGGTAAAACCATAGTCCATGGTGACAAATAGACCTGATCCAGACTGCGGGCCAGCATGGTTCCCCATTCCGGCGCCGGTGGTTGCACCCCAAGACCGAGGAAGCCCAACGCGGCTATATCCAAAATCGCGGTGGAAAGCGCCAGAGTCAGCTGCATCACCACCACAGTAGTGATATTTGGAAAGATAACCCGGGTGAGCAGATACCAGCGGGAACAGCCATTCAGGCGTGAGGCGGTGACATATTCCTTGTAACGCTCATCGTAAATAGCGTTATGGACACTATGAATAAATTGCGGAATCAGCACCAGAGTAATAGCGATCATGACATTGTGCAGAGCAGGTCCGAGGATGGCGATGATAACCAGCGCCATTAACAGTGACGGGATCGATAAGATGACGTCGAGCATATGATTCAGCGTGGACGACTGCACGCCACTACTCATGCCGGCCCAGGCGCCGATAGTAATGCCAATGGTGGCGGCTATGGCGACCGCCAGAATTGGATAGCCAAGGCTATAGACGGACCCGGCAATAATTCTGGAGAGTAAATCCCGCCCTAAATCGTCGGTACCGAACAGAAAACGAATTTCGCCTTCGTCGTGCCAGGAAGGCGGGTGAGAAATGGCATCGGCAAACTGCTGATCGGGGCTATACGGCGTTATCAGCGGAGAAAACACCATAATAACCATCAGAATACCCAGAATATAAAGGGCCGCCACCGCATATGGGTTGGTATTCATATGCAGCCATATTTGCCGCAACGGTGATGGCTCGCGTTGCTGGAAATAGATACTAGCGTTCCGCATAAAGCTCCTTACGCACTTGCGGATAGTGCCAGGCGTGGAACAGTTCCACTAGCACATTAACCAGCAAAATCAACGCGGCGAGGGTTAATAACCCTCCTTGCAGAACGGGGTAATCCCGCTCATAAATACTTTTTACCAGCCAACTGCCAATGCCCGGCCAGTTAAATATCATTTCGGCGATGATGATATTACTCATCAGAATACTGAACTGCAGACCCAGTTGCCTTACCACGGGCTGCATTGCATTAGGCAGTCCGTGTCGCAGCATAATACGGGCTTCACTAAGGCCCCGGGCGCGTGCGGCACGGATATAATTCTTCTGCAGTACATCAAGCATGGCATCGCGGGTGATACGAATTAACATCGTTAAAGGCATCACGGCTAGCACAATAACCGGCAGCCACAAGTGGTTCAGGGCATCCGCAAAAGCTGCGGCGCGGTAGGGTACATCACTCAGAGCGATATCGGTCAGAATAGAACCAGTGACGACTTCAATATCAAACAGCGGATTTATCTGACTGGAAATTGGGGTCCAGCCGAGTTTGACGGCAAACAATAAAATCAGTAGCTGTGCGAGCCAGAACACCGGAATTGAATAGGTGCTGAGGCTGATTCCCATAATGATGGTGTCGGCGGTGCGGTGTAGATTTAAGGAAGCATAAAGGCCCAGGCCAACGCCAAATACCAGGGAAATAAGCATTGCCAGGATACTGAGTTCAAGAGTAGCCCCTAGTACGGGTAAAATGTCGTCAAATACCGGCCGCTCGGTAACGAGTGACTGGCCCCAGTTACCAATTAAAAGCTGCTCCAGGAAGTGCCAGTACTGGCTGAAAATTGACTGGTCGAAAGCGTACGCCTGGCGGGCAATTTGATAGGCAAACTCATCGCCCGAGCGAATGCCGGTCATATTCGTCAGCGGGTCGCCCGGGAACAGGTAATTAAGCAGAAAAATAAATATCGTCAGTAGCCAGAGGGTTATGACTAATAGGAACAATCGGCGCAGGCTGTAATAAATCATTGCTGCGGCTCCAATTCATCGTCCATTTCGACTTTACGGGCATTGCGGAAACTAAGGCCACCGTAAGGGGGTAGTTCCACCCCGCGGATATCGCTGCGGTGGGCCTGAAAACGGAGCGAGTTAGCTATTGGTACTAAGGGTACCTGTTCTAAAACATAGTTTTCTATGTCCTGGTAAATGGCTTTACGGGTGGCTTGATCAGTTTCACTGATCGCATTAACCAGCAGCTTATCAAATTCAGGATCGCACCAGTTGGCCCGGTTGCTTCCGCTGCGCGCCGCGGCACAGCTCAGAATAGGCCTGAAAAAGTTATCTGGATCAGCATTGTCGGCGACCCAGCCAATCAGCACGCTGTCGTGCTCATTGCGCGCCAGCCGGCGGCGAAACGCATTCCACTCATAGCTGACGATATCGGCGTTAACGCCAATCCGAGCCAGATCGGACTGAATGAGTTCGGCCATGCGTTGCGCGTTGGGGTTATACGCACGCTGCACCGGCATAGCCCAGATATCCATACTAAAGCCGTCTGGGTAACCCGCTTCAGCCAGCAATTGGCGAGCGCGCTCCGGGTCGTAAGGGTAGGTTTGATCCTGCTCACTATACGCCCAGGAGGTCTCAGGTAATACGCCTGTGGCTAGTCTTGCATTGCCATTGTATATAGTCTGAATAATGGCGGGGCGGTTAATAGCGTGAGCAAGGGCGCGCCGAACCATAGGGTTATCAAAAGGGGGGTGATCAGTATTAAAGGCCCAGAACGCAATGTTCGGGTTAACTTCACTGGTTACTTCTATTTCGGTGTCTGAGGCGAGCTTAGCCAGCTCATCTACCAGCGGGTAAGGAATAACATCGCACTCCCCGGTAATGAGTTTAAGCATCCGTTTATTCGCATTTGGGGTGATCACATAAACTAACTGTTCAATATAGGGACCTTCGCGCCAGTAATCTTCGTTACGGGTATAACGAATGACAAAGTCCTTACGAAATTCGACAAACTGAAAAGGCCCGGTGCCAATGGGGTGCCGGTCAATTTGCTGCGGCGCGGACAGGTGCATAAGCTCGCCACCATATTCAGCGGAAAGGATAACCGCAAAATCAGTGGCTAAATTTGCCAGAAAAGAACTATCCGGGCGCACCAGGTGAAAATCGACTGTGCGATCATCAATGCGATCAACACGATCGATGAGATTGATTAAGCCGCTGGAGACAAAAAACGGATATTGTCCGCCGTTCACATTATGGAAGGGGTGTTCGTCTTTTAGCCAGCGGTTAAAGCTGAATAAGACATCATAAGCGTTAAATGGCCGATCCGGGGTAAACCATGGGGTTGACTGAAAGGCAACGTTCTCGCGTAAGTGAAAGCGATAGCGCAGACCGCCATCGAGGGCTTCCCATGTTGTTGCCAGCCCGGGCACAAAACGCTGTTGCGCGGAATCATAATCAATCAGCCGATCATAAATTTGCGCTGAGGTCGCATCAATCGTAGTACCCGACGTGCCAAGCTGCGGGTTAAAGCTCTCAGGATTTCCTTCTGAACAGTAAATCAGCCCCTGCTGAAGCGGCGCTATCTCTTCACTGGCCGGGCTGCAACCCAGAATAAAAAGGCATTGAGTCGCTAACAGTGCGGCCAGAGCTCTCATGATGCTGACTGTCCTTCAAGTAACTGGTATTTTTTCAGATAACCTCTTAACTGATGGTAGGTTAGTCCCAGCAACTCTGCAGTTTTTTTCTGATTAAATTGAGCGTGTTGTAGCGCCTGCTGCAAGACATCCATTTCAAAGTTGGCAGTAATCTCTTTAAAATCAATGGTTCCTTTCGTAAAGTCAGGCAGGGCTGAGGTATTCTCATCAGGCTCTGCAGAACGTGCAGATTCGGCGACTTCAGAAGTTGATTTAGCGGGCTCTTCACGGTGTGGTGCCGGGCTTGGGCGCCAGGGGCTGGCGAAAGGATCAATGACAATATCATTTACCGGAATGTGACCGCTGGAGATACGATAAACTGAACGCTCAACGGCATTTTTCAGCTCCCGGACATTGCCCGGCCAGTGATGATTCTGCAGCGTACGTCGGGCCTTTTCAGTAAAACCACTAAAGAGTTCGTATTTTAATTCACGGGCCATCTGTACGGCAAAATGCTCCGCCAGTAATAGAATATCTTCGCGCCGTTCGCGCAGTGGTGGCAACGTAATAACATCGAAAGCCAGTCGGTCGAGCAAGTCGGCGCGAAACTTGCCCTGCTCCGCCAGGGTTGGCAGATCTTCATTGGTGGCCGCGACCAGGCGCACATCCGTTTGCACGGTGCGGCTACCGCCCACGCGCTCAAATTCACCGTATTCGATAACCCGGAGAATTTTTTCCTGAACTAACGATGATGTATTAGCCAGCTCATCAAGAAATAGAGTGCCGTTGTTCGCGCGCTCAAACCGACCTTCGTGACGCTTCTGAGCCCCGGTAAAGGCGCCGGCTTCATGGCCAAAGAGCTCGCTTTCCAGCAGGCTCTCGCTGAGCGCAGCGCA
Organism: Pseudidiomarina sp.; assembly: GCF_033722695.1. Classification (GTDB taxonomy): domain Bacteria; phylum Pseudomonadota; class Gammaproteobacteria; order Enterobacterales; family Alteromonadaceae; genus Pseudidiomarina. The sequence continues at coordinate 106,285 of NZ_JAWVYM010000001.1, forward strand.
GTTGAGTTTCAGATAGGTTTGTTGCCAGCGTTGCGAGAGGTAATGCAGACGGGCAGCAATAAGTTCCTTGCCGGTTCCTCGCTCACCAATAATGAGTACCGGCTTATCAAGTGGCGCTATTTGCGATACTTGCTCCAGTACGGTCAGAAAACTGTTAGCCTGGCCAATTAAATTATCGGCTTCATGAAGACGGCTCATTGCTGCACCATTAGTTACACCAGAATTTTAATTATTGGTTATTGGTGAAAATGACTAATTATTAGTGTATTTGATAACCGCTCTGCGTCAATGTATTTTTTTGATCAGATAAAAAAATCTATTAAAACAACGATTTGAGTTAATATTAAAAAGTTGGCACGGTACATGCAACTCTAATCGTGACCGTCAATGTGACAGAATTTTTAATCTAATGAGGACACGAATATGGGTATCTTTTCACGTTTTACTGATATCGTAAATTCCAATATCAATTCACTACTTGATAAAGCCGAAGATCCTGAAAAAATGGTTCGCCTGATTATTCAGGAAATGGAAGACACGTTAGTTGAAGTTCGTTCTACCTCAGCGCGCCTGATTGCTGAGAAGAAAGACACTGAACGCCAGATGAGCCGCTTCAGTAAAGAAGTCGCTGAGTGGGAGTCGAAAGCTGAACTGGCATTAACCAAGGAACGTGATGACCTGGCTCGCCTGGCATTACAGGAAAAGAAAAAAGCGGGTGACCACGTGGCCAGCTTACAGGCCGACATTGATCGTATTGACGAACATCTGAATCGTATGAATGATGAGGTTGGCCAGTTGCAGGAAAAACTTGCTGATGCCAAAGCCCGTCAGAAGACGATCATTATGCGTCAGCGTGCTGCCAGCACTCGTCTTGATGTTAAAAAGACTATCGACAGCGGCAAAATTGATGATGCGATGTACCGCTTTGAACGCTTTGAGGCTAAGATCGACGATCTTGAATCACAGGTTGACTCTTATGACCTGGGTAAGCGGACGTTGCGTGATGAATTTGCTGAGCTGGAAGGCGCCGATAAGATTGACGCTGAGCTGGATGCATTAAAAGCACGGGTAAACAAAAATAAGAAATCTGCTAACGCGGAATAATGGAGCACCCGCGCTGCGGGTGTTCATTCACTCTAAATAATGAGAAGACACTATTATGGATTCTATCGCCGAACTTATGGTAGCCCCGATTATTATATTTATGGTGATTGTGGCACCGATCTGGATTGTGATGCATTACCGCAGCCAGAGAAAGATAAGCCAGGGGCTGAGTGAAGAGGAAATTGCTCAGTTGCAGATGTTGGCTCGTCAGGGTGAACAAATGCGCGAACGCATCAAAACGCTCGAATCTATCCTTGATGCGGATTCGCCAAAGTGGAGGGAACGTTAATGGCTAACGAAACTCGTAAAAAAACGCTTTATCGCGATAAAAAGCACGCCAAAATAGCTGGCGTGTGTGCCGGGATCGCTAACTACTTCAATATTGAAACCTGGTTGATCCGCATTATCGCAGTTACCGCAGTAATATTTGGTCATGGTTTTGTCGTGGTCATTTATATTGCAGCCTGGATGATTCTTGATGAAAAGCCGGTGTCTGCCACTAATGGTGATCACGATCCCATTGAGCTGAAAACTAAGGTCTGGCAGGCGGGCGAACCGCCGCGCCGGGCACTGCGGGAAGTCAGTACTGATTTCAGTGAGCTGGAACAACGTTTGCAACAGATGGAACGCTACGTGACATCGAACGCATACAAAATTGATCGCGAATTAAACCAACTTTAAGTCTGAGGTGATTTTTCCCTAAGTGGAAAAATAGCGTTACACTTTATTTACTGGCCATATAATCACCGGCTGTTGCGTTGCGCCGAGGCAGGATGCACTCTTACGGATAACGTTAAGAGGACATTCTGCCAATGCGCAATAATAATAACGACAACACGCAATGGCAGCCAGCAACGGTGACCATCCACGGCGGTAAACGCCCGGATGTTCATGGCGCTCTGGTTGCACCGCTTTATCAAACTGCCACATTTACCTTTGCCAACACCGAGCAGGGTTCCGCCCGCTTTGCTGGCGATGAGCCTGGCTACATATACTCCCGCTTGGGTAACCCGACAACGGATGAGCTTGAGCGACGCGTCGCTGCGTTAGAGGGGTATCCTGCCGGTGCCGCCACAGCTACGGGCATGGGGGCTGTATCAGCAGCAATGCTGGCGTTTCTGCAACAGGGCGATCATGTACTAATCTCCGATGCTGTCTACGGATGCAGTTATGCCTTATTTTCTCAGCTGTTTATCCGCTTTGGTATTGCCGTTGATTTTGTTGATATGGCAGACCCGGATGCGACGCAAGCAGCGATGCGACCGACTACCCGACTACTGTTTCTGGAGTCACCGGCAAACCCGCATCTGAAAGTAATTGATATCGCAGTCATCGCAGCCATTGCACACCAGGGTAAAGCGCGTCTGATTGTTGACAATACCTTTATGACGCCGCTGTTACAGCAACCGCTGAAACAGGGCGCTGATCTGGTTATTCACAGCGCAACCAAGTACCTTAATGGTCATGGCGATGTCGTGGCCGGAGTCATATGCGGTCATGATGACGATATAGGGCTGATAAAAAGTACTACACTTAAGGATATGGGCGCGACCATGAGCCCGCACGATGCCTGGTTGATTTTGCGCGGCCTGAAAACTCTGGACGTGCGTATGCAGCGCCACTGTGAAAATGCGCTGGAAGTGGCCCATTATCTGCAGCAGCATCCACAGATTGCCGCAGTGCATTACCCTGGTTTTGCCGATCATCCGGCGCAACGGCTAATGGGCACCCAGATGCACGGTGCTGGAGCAGTTATCGCCTTTGAACTAAAAGGCACCTTTGATAACGCGCGGATGGTGTTGGACAAGTTACAGATGATCACTATCGCAGTGAGCCTGGGCGATGCGGAAACCTTGATTCAGCATCCTGCGTCAATGACGCATTCTGCATATCCGCAAGAGGCTCGGTTACAGGCCGGTATTACCGATACCCTGATCCGTTTATCGGTTGGGTTGGAAGCGGCACCTGACATCATCGCCGATCTGGAGCAGGCGCTAAGCTATATGGCTGTTGCCGGCGTTGATAGAAAGCAAAAGGGGGATAAAGTCAGTTATGGGTAAACAAAGCAAATACGTTTCGCGCCAGCCCGACGAAAACGGGATCATTCATTGGAGCGATGAAGAAAACGCGATCTGGCATGATCTGGTTGAGCGCCAGTTAAAACATATCCCGGGCAAGGCCTGTGACGAATATATGCATGGATTGGAGCTTCTGGATCTGCCACGCGATCGGATCCCACAATTACATGAACTTAATGAAGTGCTGGAAGCGACCACAGGCTGGCAAGTGGCTCAGGTTCCGGCATTGATACCTTTTGATAAATTTTTTGAGCTATTGGCTAACAAGAAGTTTCCGGTAGCTACTTTTATCCGTACCCGCGACGAATTTGATTATCTGCAGGAACCGGATATTTTTCATGAGGTCTTTGGCCACTGTCCGCTGTTGACTAATCCCGCTTTCGCCCATTACACCCATCAGTATGGCAAGCTGGGCTTGGCTGCCAGCCCGAAAGAACGGGTTTATCTGGCACGCTTATATTGGTTTACGGTTGAATTTGGGCTCATGCAGACAGAGCAGGGGCTCCGCATTTACGGTGGTGGCATTCTGTCATCGCCGGGTGAAACTGAGTACGCCATCCACAGTGACAAGCCAGAACGCAAACCGCTGGTGGCACTGGACGCGTTGCGCACGCCTTACCGGATCGATATTATGCAGCCGATTTACTACACTATCCCGAGTGCAGATGAATTATTTAAGATTTCCGATATGGATATAATGGCATTAGTGCGGGAAGCCATGGAGCTTGGATTATTTGAACCTAAGTTCCCGCCAAAAGATGCTGCCTGATATATTTTTCTAGAGGAGTTGTCATGTCAGATTTAGAACAACAAAAATGTGAAGCCTGTAACGCTGATGCGCCGCAGGTAACGGACGAAGAACTGGCAGATTTAATGCGCGAAGTTCCGAACTGGACGCCGGTAGTACGGGATGGCGTAATGCAGCTGGAGCGGGCGTTTAAATTTAAGAACTTCAAATTAGCGCTCGAGTTTACCAATAAGGTTGGTGAAATCGCCGAAGATGAGTTTCATCACCCGACTCTGGTTACCGAATGGGGTAAGACGACTGTAACCTGGTGGACTCACGCGATTAATGGTCTGCATAAGAACGACTTTATCATGGCAGCGCGCACTGACAAGCTATTGGAAGACTAGTCTTACGCGCTCAGCGCTAAGATAAGCAAATGAGTAACAAAGCCTCCGGCGGGATGACCTCCGGAGGCTTTTTCATGTATACTTTAGTTTACATATCATTTATCGGACCCCGTCAACGGCTGGCTTTATGCGTTTGGAAATTACTTGTGATGACCGGCTTGGCCTGTGCCAGGATGTATTGCAGATATTACGTGACCACGAAATCGATTTACGTGGTATTGAAGTCGATCCCCGCGGCAAAATTTTTCTTAATTTTCCGGAACTGGAATTCGCTGACTTTCAGCATCTGATGCCGGAGATCCGGCGCATTCCAAATGTTAAAGACGTAAAAACCGTGGCCTTCATGCCATCTGAGCGTGAACATTTTGAATTCAGCTTGTTGCTTCGCAAACTGCCGGATCCGGTTCTATCGGTGGATGCAAAAGGTATTATCGATATTGCCAATGATGCTGCTCAGGCGACCTTATCGGATGCGCGCCAGCAGATAACCGGTACCGCAATCAGTCAATGGCTGAGTGGCTTTAATGTAGTGCGCTGGCTGGAGCGGCAACCGAAAGACGATACTCTCGAGCAGGTTAGTATCAGCGGTGCTAAGTATTTTGCTGATCTGTTGCCGATTTGGGTAACTGATGAAACCGGCCGTAACAGTTTTGCCGGGGCGGTTGTTACCTGTAAACCGCAGCCGCTAAGCGGGCAGTGGCAACGCGGTCACCATAGCGATGCCTTTGACCAGATCGTGACTGAACATCCGGCCATGAAAAGGCTGCTGAAAGAAGCCGCCAGGATGGCTGAACTCAGCGTGCCATTGCTGATTCAGGGCGAAACCGGAGTGGGCAAAGAATTACTCGCCCGGGCTTGTCATCAGGCGGGGAACCGAGCGCAGCAACCGTTTTTGGCAGTAAATTGTGCGGCGTTACCCGATAATGTGGCGGAAAGTGAATTATTCGGCCATGGTAAAGGTAGCCTCGGCCCACACACTGAAGCGAAAAAAGGCATTTTCGAGCAGGCCAACGGTGGCACTGTGCTATTAGATGCCGTTAGCGAGATGTCTAATGAATTACAGGCTAAACTATTAAGGTTCATTCAGTATGGCCGCTTCCGGCGGATTGGTGAAGAGCAGGAAGTAACAGTTGATGTGCGAATTATCTGTTCAGTACAAAATGACCTGCTGGATCGCGTCGCGACAGGTGAGTTCCGCGAAGACCTCTATTATCGGCTGAATGTTCTGACGCTGACGATTCCGGCGTTGCGTGAACGCCGCTCAGACATTCATTTACTGGCCGATTATTTCAGCTTACAGACCTGTCATAAGCTTGGCCGCAGTCTGATCACCCTGAACCGGAACTGCCGGGAGCGATTGCAAAATTATCACTGGCCCGGCAATGTCCGGCAACTGGAAAACGTACTGTTTCGTTCTATCTCAATGCTCGACGGCGAGCGTCTGAGTGCCGATGATCTGCATTTGCCGGAGTCACTCACCGCCTATGAGAGCGTGGCGGTCGAATTGGGTGATCAGACACTTGATGAAGCAGTAAAGAAATTTGAAAGTACTATTTTAAGCCGGTTGTATCCGTCTTACCCAAGTACCCGGCAACTGGCTCGTAAACTGGGCTTATCGCATACCGCTGTGGCCAATAAGCTGCGCGAGTACAAGATTGGTAAGCAACGCACTAAAAAGCGCCCTGTAAACAGATAGTGACAACTGCTGAGCCACCGTGGCCCGTTATATGCCGCAGCGTTGACGAGCCAGATTTAGAATAGTAGAGAATGTACCGATTAGTTTACGTATGGCGGCGCAAAGCAATGCCGGGCTTTTAGCGCCGGATACTGGAGAAATAAATCAAACTGGCGCTAAATAGGCCAGTAAAATTCGACTTACAGCGACTGCCAAGCAGTCTGCCTATTATAATCAGAGGAGTCCAGAATGACTGACATTAACTATAACCCACTGCAAACCAATGGTTTTGAGTTTGTAGAATATGCTGCCCCAACTGACGAGGGTATAGCGGCACTGAAAGATCTGTTCGACAAGCTTGGTTTTACCGAAGTTGCTAAGCATAAGCGCAAGCAAGTCTGGCTTTACAAACAGAACGATATTAACTTTTTAGTCAACGCCGAAACGGGCGGCCAGGCTGAAGCCTTTGCTAAAGAGCACGGGCCAAGCGTTTGTGGTATGGCCTGGCGGGTCAAAGATGCGCAGCATGCTTTTGATCACGCGGTGAAGAACGGTGCTAAGCCATTCAAGCGCGACGCCGCCATGGGCGAGGCTGATTTTCCAGCTGTTTACGGTATTGGCGAGAGCGTACTTTATTTCGTTGATAACTATGCTGGCGATGACAACATTTATACCCAGGATTTTGATTTTTATGATAACTGGGAAGCAAAAATGAAAGAGCATGCTGCAGGCCTTTATGAAGTGGATCACCTGACGCATAACGTATTCCGCGGCAATATGGATACCTGGGCTGGTTTTTACGAGCGCATCGGTAATTTCCGTGAAATCCGCTACTTTGATATCGAAGGTAAGCTGACCGGTCTGCTGAGCCGCGCAATGACAGCGCCATGCGGTAAGATCCGGATTCCTATTAACGAATCCCATGATGACAAATCACAGATTGAAGAATACCTGCGCGAGTATAAAGGCGAGGGTATCCAGCATATCGCCTTAACCAGTGATGACATCTACAAAACAGTTCGTGAGCTGCGTGACATCGGAATGAAGTTCATGACCACGCCTGATACCTATTACAGCAAGATTGATGAGCGGGTTGAAGGGCACGAAGAAGACGTAGCTAAGTTACAGGAATTGCAGATTCTGATTGATGGCGCGCCAATGAAAGACGGTATCTTGCTGCAAATCTTTACTAACACGGTAATCGGCCCGGTATTCTTTGAAATTATTCAGCGCAAGGGTAACGAAGGCTTTGGCGAAGGTAACTTTAAAGCGCTATTCGAATCGATTGAAGAAGATCAGATTCGCCGTGGAGTGTTAAGCGATGCGTAAATGGATCAGCTTTCCGAAACAAGTGGGCGTGTCGTCAAAACAGGCGCACGCCGACTTCCCGGAGCAGGCGATTTATGAACGTGAAGTAGGCCGTAGTGGCTTTTTTGGGCCGGCGACACATTTTCATCATCGGCATGCTCCGACCGGGTGGAGTCACTGGGAGGGCGAATTGCGCCCTCATAACTTTGACTTCAATAAACTGGACGGGGTGGCAGTGGATTCACCCTGGCAGGTGCCGGTGTTGCTGCATAACGCCCACTGTAAGTTTCGCATCTGGCATTGCCGTGAGGATATGAAATTTCTCGCGCGCAATGCTGACGGTGATGAACTGTTGTTCGTGCATGAAGGGCGTGGCGAGTTATTCTGTGACTACGGCCACATCACTCTGGAGAAAGGGGATTACTTCAGCATTCCCCGTTCCACGTCGTGGCGCATTGAGCCTGCAGAGCCCATGCACTTGGTTATGATTGAAGCCACTAATGGCTCGTATCAGCTCCCTGAAAAAGGCCTGGTAGGAAATCATGCCATTTTTGATCCGGCCGTTCTGGATGTACCGGATATCAATGAACAGTTTAAAGCGCAATACAGCGAAGATGAATGGCAGGTGCAGGTGAAACGGCATGGTAAAGTCGCCACAATCACTTACCCTTATAATCCGCTGGATGCGATAGGCTGGCATGGTGATTTGGCGCCGGTGCGTATTAACTGGCGCGATATCCGGCCCCTGATGAGCCACCGCTACCATCTGCCACCATCAGCGCACACGACGTTTGTTGCTGAGCGCTTTGTGGTTTGTACTTTTGTACCGCGGCCGATTGAATCGGATCCGGGTGCACTAAAAGTGCCTTTTTATCATAACAACGACGATTACGATGAAGTCCTGTTCTATCATGAAGGAGACTTCTTCAGCCGTGACAATATCGACAAAGGGATGGTTACCTTCCATCCGGCTGGCTTTACCCATGGGCCGCACCCAAAGGCATTTCAGGCAGGCCGTGAATATAAGAAAAAATTCACTGATGAAGTTGCTGTGATGCTAGATACCCGGGATGCGTTACAGATGGGCGAAGTCTGTGCAACGGTAGAAAACCCGGACTATGTTTATAGCTGGAAAGCCCACGACTAATTAATAAAAACGAGAGAGTTTATGAAGTTTGCAAGCTATCGGAATGGAACACGTGACGGCCAGCTGATGCTGGTTAGTCGTGATTTAACGAAAGCCATAGCGGTTCCCGCCCTGGCGGCAACCCTGCAGGAAGTTCTGGATGACTGGGACGGAATTGCCCCGGAACTGGAAAAAGTCTACCAGGCGCTAAATAAAGGTGAGCTCGGCGACGCCGAAAACTTTAACGAAGAGCTGTGCGAGTCGCCGTTACCACGGGCTTATCAGTGGGCCGACGGTAGTGCTTATGTTAATCACGTTGAGTTAGTGCGTAAGGCGCGTAATGCTGAGATGCCACCCAGCTTCTGGACAGACCCGCTAATGTATCAGGGCGGCTCAGACGATTTTCTGGGCCCAAAAGATGACATTGAAATGGCTGACACCAGTTGGGGCATTGATTTTGAAGCTGAAATTGCCATAATCACAGATGATGTTGCGATGGGAACCAAAGCTGCTGATGCCGGTGCGTTCATCCGGCTGATTATGCTGGTTAACGACGTTTCGCTACGCGGTCTGATCCCGAACGAGCTGGGTAAAGGATTCGGCTTCTTTCAGTCGAAACCATCGTCAGCCTTTTCACCAGTAGCGGTAACCCCTGATGAACTGGGTGATGTATGGCGTGATAATAAATTACATCTGCCGCTATTAAGCACCTACAATGGGAAAGCATTTGGAAAGCCTAACGCTGGCGAAGATATGACTTTTGACTTTGCCCAGTTGGTTGCTCATGCTGCCAGAACGCGACACCTGAGCGCTGGCACTATCATTGGTTCAGGAACGGTTTCGAATAAACAGGGAACCGAGCATGGTAGTGCTATTGACGAAGGTGGTGTCGGCTACAGCTGTATTGCCGAAGTGCGGATGATTGAAACTATTCGTGATGGCAAGCCGGCAACTGGCTTTATGCAGTTTGGCGATACCATACGCATTGAGATGAAAGATACTCAGGGAACCAGCATTTTTGGTTCTATTGATCAAAAAGTTGTTCAATACACGCAGCCGGAATAACGGAGCATGGCATGGAACTATATGGATACTGGCGCTCCAGCGCCAGTTATCGCGCTCGCATCGCGCTAAATTATAAACGCTTAGATTACAATTACCTGCCTGTACACTTGCTGAATGATGGCGGTGAGCAACATAAGCAAGCCTATCGCCAGCTGAATCCGAATGAATTGGTTCCGACGCTGGTGGATGGCCACAATGTGGTGCACCAGTCACTGGCAATCATGGAGTATCTGGATGAGAAGTATCCCGGTCCGGCGTTGCTGCCCGGGAAAGCGGCAAACCGGGCGGTAATCCGCGCGATGTCGCTGGATTTGGCCAGTGAGCTGCAGCCACTTATTAATTTGCGGGTGCAGCAATACCTCACTAACGAACTCAAAGTCAGCGATGAGGAGAAATCGGCCTGGCTGCAGCATTGGTTCAAGGTGAGTTTTTCAGCCTTCGAAATCAGCCTTAATGATAATGCTGGTACCTATTGTGTTGGCGATAAATTCTCTATGGCTGATATATGCCTGGTGCCTCAGGTATATAGCGCTGAGCGGTTTGGCATTGATCTTAGCGATTACCCCTGTCTGCGTGAGGTTTATGGGCGCCTGGCTGAATTGCCATGGGTTGCTGACGCGCATCCATCGAAACAACCGGATGCTGAAAGCTAAGCTTAACCGCAGATAGCTTTAGCTTCATCGCAATATCCTGATGCCCGGCTCGCAGTTTGCCGGGCATTTTGTTTTAATGCCTGCAGGAATGCCATCACGCGTTCGACCACTGTTTTTAAAAAGGACGATAATAATGAAAACTAAACTGGCTCTGGCCATAGCAGCAGCATTGTTTACAGCTTCCTGCGCTAGCACCAACGGTTCCGATGCGCAGCAGTCAACGCAAGGGGTGAATAAACCCACCGCAGTTGTGCAATTACAAGGTAATGAAGAGGCGGTTGCCAGTACTGAGCTGTCCATCAGCAAGATCATGGCTGATCAGGACTGGGTAGCGCGGTCTCCTGAAAACGCCTACTGGATGCACGATAGCAGTGGTGTGCTTTATGCGCAGAAGCGTGAAGGCAGTGAGCTACGCGACTGGTATCACTTGCCGCTTGATGCTGACGAAGCGCATCAGGTACCGCTGGATAAGCTGCACAACTACGCCTACCGGGATGCAGTTTACAATGCGGATCGCAGCCTGATGGCGTACCTGTTCGAAGGTAATATTTTTGTCCGCGACCTGAATACTAATGAAACCCGGCAGTTAACCCGGGATGAAGCGCGCCAGTCACAGCTGATGTTTATGACTGATGGACGCATCGCGTATCGTGAGCAAAATGACTTTTTTACGGTAGATCCCCGCACCGGACTTATTCATCAGGTAGCGGCGTTAAAAACTGCTGATGCACCCAAAGGCGTGACCGAGCCAGACGATTTCATTGCACGAGAGCAAGTTGAGCTGATCAAGTTTGTGCAGAAAGAGCGTCAGGATCGCAGTGAGCGCCTGGCCCGGGAGAAGGCGTTAGCCAAAGCCAACCCGTCGGTTGCTCCGGAGCCGTTTTATCTGGGTGATAAAAAGCAAGTTATAGCCGCCAACCTGTCACCTGCGGGCGACAAGATGATTGTAGCGGTAACGGATCAGCAGAGCTGGCGCGGTGATTCAGATATCATGCCCAACTATGTGGCGGAAGATGCACGGGTAAAGGCCGAGCTGGTACGCCGCAGGGTAGCGGATGCGAAGCCGGTTGAGCACACGCTGCTGATGCTGGATTTAAAGACGGGTGAACAAACGACCTTAACGTACAACACGCTGCCGGGCTGGAACGAAGACGTACTGGCAGAAGTGAAGAAAGAAAACTATGCGGCGCAGGGCAAAACCTATACACCTGAAGAGAACCCACGGCCAATTACCCTGATGCAGGATTGGGGCTGGGATGGTGGAGCCATTCGCTGGAGCGACGACGGTAATGAAGCTGCCGTTATGCTTGAGGCCTGGGATAATAAAGATCGTTGGATCGCGACCCTGGATTTTGCCGGTAAGCAGCTGGTCAGTCAGCATCGTTTGCATGACGATGCGTGGATCAACTATACCCATAACGAGTTTGGCTTTCTGCCCGGCAGTAACACGCTTTGGTTCCAGTCAGAAGAAGATGGCTACGCGCATCTTTATACCAAGGTACCAGGTGGTAAGCAGCGCCAGTTGACCAGCGGCCAGTTCGTGACTGAAGATCCGCAAGTTAATCAACGGGGTGATTACATCTATTTTAGTGCCAACAAGCCGCACCCTGGAAACTACGAGATCTTCCGGGTCCAGACAGAAACCGGTGAACTGCAACAGTTAACCGTACTTGGTGGTATCAACAACTACGAACTGTCGCCTGATGAAGAGCAACTGCTGATTCGTCATTCTACAGCCTTAAAGCCTGAAGAACTTTTTGTGCAGGACATTGGTGAGGTTAACGCCCGCCAACTGACCAATACAGTGACTGATGAATTTATGGCGGTGGACTGGACAGCGCCATCGATCGTCGCGGTGCCATCCAGCCATGTCGATCATCCGATTTACTCCCGGGTTTATTACCCTGCGGACTATGACGAAAACCGGCCTGAAGCCTATCCGGCAGTGGTGTTTATTCATGGCGCTGGTTATCTGCAGAATGCCCATAGCGGCTGGTCAGGCTATCAGCGTGAATTCATGTTTCATAGCTTCCTGAATCAGCAAGGCTATGTGGTTATTGATTTGGATTATCGGGGCTCGAAAGGTTACGGCCGTGACTGGCGTACTGCCATTTACCGGCAGATGGGCACGCCCGAAGTAGAAGACCTTATTGATGTGGTCAACTGGATGGGTGAAAATGCGAACGTTGATACGAACCGCGTCGGCACTTATGGTGGATCCTACGGTGGTTTTCTGACCTTTATGGCGCTGTTTAACGAGCCCGGATTATTTAAAGCCGGTGCTGCTCTGCGTCCGGTAAGTGACTGGGCTCATTATAATACGGGTTATACCTCTAATATTCTGAACCTGCCGGATATTGACCCTATCGCGTATCGTCGTAGCTCGCCAATTTACTTTACTGAAGGCTTGCAGGACGCGTTATTGATTAATGCTCCTATGGTTGATGACAATGTCTTCTTCCAGGACAGCGTGAGGGTTGTACAGCGTCTGATTGAGCATGAGAAAGAAGATTTTGAAACGGCGATTTATCCGGTCGAGCCACACGGCTTCCGCCAGCCGTCCAGCTGGTTGGATGAATACCGCAGAATCTTTAAGTTATTTGAAGAAAACCTGAAATAAAAACCAGCAGGCATAAAAAAACCGGAATCAGATGATTCCGGTTTTTTTTATGTTCCGACTAAATTAGTCGCACTTAGTCATTTCTGCGCTGACCACTGAGCGGGCGTGCTGCAGACCTGCGGTGCGGCTTGCGCTGGCAGGGGCAGGGCGCTTGCTGTTGTCAGCTGCTGGCAAGGGACTAAAGTCGCCAGAGCGTGCTTGTGGCGCAGCCTTGGCCATCGGCGCAGAAACGCCGCCAGAGGTTTTGGCTTTGGCTTTAGCCTTCACCGGTTTGGCTTTTGGCTCAGCTTTTGCAGGCTTAGCTGCTGGTTCGGGCTTGGCTTCCGCTTCGGGCTGCACTTCGGCTTTAGGCTTCGCTTCAACTTCAGGTGCTTCTGCTTCTGGCTCAGCTTTTACTTCGGCCTTTGCTTCAGGTTCAGCTGCGACCTTTGGCTCTGCTGCAGGCGCTTCAGCTGGCTCAACAGCTTCTGTTTTAACTTCCGCCGCAGCAGGTTCCGCTGTCACCTCGGGCTTCGCTGTCACTTCTTTCTGTTCAGCGGTTTCAGGTGATTGAGCTTCGGCTGACTCTGCATCCTGCTCAGCTTTACGGCGCTGACCAGCTGCTCGTTGGTGACGCGGCGAACGGCGACTACGGTTTCGCGTTGGCTTAGCCTCTGTCACTTCAGTATCGGCTGCCGGCGTAGCGTTAGCGTCTGCTGTAGTCGTATTAGTTGTAGCGACTTCTTCTTTCTCTTTCTCTGCAGGCTGTGCGGTCGATTGTTCGGCAGCAATGATATCGGCAGCTGCTTGCATGCGCGGATCAACCTTGCGACCGGAAGCCGGCTGCGGTTTTGCTGTTTGCTGCTCAGCTGCTGCTTTGGTTTCACTCGTTTGCTCAGCGTCCTGCGGTAATTCGGTACCGATTCGTACCGATTGCTCCAGCTTGCGGCGCTGACGACGCTGTTTAGGCTGGGCTGGCTTGCGCTCGGCAGCAGGTGCTTCGTGTCGTGATTCCTGCGCTGGGGCCTGATCTGGTGTTTTCTCAGTGGCCTTATCGGCAGGCTTCTGTGGTTGCTCACCACGAGCGGGACGCTGACGACCGCGGCCGCCACGGCGGTTGCCGCGTGGTTCTTTCGGGCTATCATCTGCTGCAGTTTTACGATCAGCAGGTGCTGGAGACTTGCTTGCAGTTGCCTCGTCATCACGCGGGCGACCACGACCACCACGACGACGGTTGGCGCCACCGCGGCTACCTTGCGGCCGACGCTGCTGGCCGCTGCGGCGCTGCTGTTCACGTTGTTTATCTTCACGGGCTTTGGTTTCAGCTGCGCTCGGCTTTTCTTCACCGAACACGCTTCCCAGCCACTTGAACAGGCGACCAACAAGAGAGGGTTCAGCAGTTTTAGCTTTGCCTTTAAAGGCTGCTTCGCGTGCTTCGGCAGGTGCCGGTGTCGGTGCAGGGGCAGCAGGGGCCTGCAGTCCTTTCAGTGCTGGTTCCTCAAAAGCAGGCTTATCACGGTTAAGCACCACTTCAGTAGTGGTATCTTCAGGACGTTCAATCAGAGTAAAGCTATGAGCTTCTTCCTGTTCGTCAGAACGCAGGCGTTTTACATCAAAATGTGGCGTATCCAGGTGTGGATTAGCAATAACCAGCAAGGAAACCGAATGGCGTTTCTCGATATCCACAATAGCGTTACGCTTCTCGTTCAATAAGTAAGTCGCAACGGTAACCGGAACCTGTGCCTGTACCTGCAAGGTGTTGTCTTTCAGCGCTTCTTCTTCAATCAGACGCAGGATAGATAATGCCAGCGACTCGGAAGAGCGGATGGTGCCATGGCCGCTGCAGCGAGGACAGACATTATTAGAGGACTCACCTAATGACGGACGCAAACGCTGCCGTGACATTTCTAACAGGCCGAAGCGTGAAATGCGAGCGACCTGGATACGGGCACGGTCTTGCTTGAGGCTGTCGCGCAGGCGGTTTTCAACTTCCCGCTGGTGACGCACCGGCGTCATGTCGATGAAATCGATAACGACCAGTCCACCAACGTCACGCAGGCGCAACTGACGGGCAATCTCTTCTGCCGCTTCCAGGTTGGTCTGGTACGCGGTTTCTTCAATATCGCCGCCTTTAGTAGCGCGTGACGAGTTAATATCAATGGAAGTTAGCGCTTCTGTAGGGTCGATAACAATGGAGCCACCTGAAGGCAGGCGCACCTCGCGCTGGAAAGCCGACTCGATCTGGCTTTCAATCTGGTAATGATTAAACAGTGGAACGTCACCCTGATACATTTTGACTTTGTTCAGGAAGTCAGGCCGGATCAGGCTGACATGCTCGCGAACCTGGTCATAGATCTTTTTGTTATCGATCATGACTTCGCCGATATCGCGGCGCAGGTAGTCACGGATGGCACGGAATACAACGTTGCTTTCCTGGTGGATAAGAAACGGAGCCGGGCGCTCTTTGGCTGCTTTTTCGATAGCCTGCCAGTGGTGAATCAGTACGTTCAGGTCCCACTCAAGCTCTTCGGTGGATTTGCCGACGCCCGCGGTGCGGACAATTAAACCCATCTCGTCGGGTACATTAAGCTCGCTCAGCGCTTCTTTCAGGTCGGTACGCTCATCGCCTTCGATGCGGCGGGAAATACCACCCGCTCGAGGATTATTCGGCATCAATACGAGATAGCTACCAGCCAGCGAGATAAAGGTGGTCAAGGCTGCGCCTTTCTGGCCGCGCTCTTCTTTATCAATCTGTACAATAACTTCCTGGCCTTCTTTGACCACATCACGAATATTCGGGCGCCCTGAGAAGGTATAACCAGATGGGAAATAGGTTTTGGCGATTTCTTTAAGTGGCAGGAAGCCATGGCGGTCAGCACCATAATCGACGAAAGCAGCCTCTAAGCTTGGCTCTATGCGGGTAATCTTGCCTTTATAGATATTGGCTTTTTTCTGCTCGTGACCAGGACTTTCAATATCCAGATCGTACAGGCGCTGCCCGTCGACCAGTGCAACACGCAATTCTTCTTGTTGCGTGGCATTAATTAACATTCTTTTCATTTGTTGTGACTCTTCAATATTTTAGCCACAACACAGCACGAAAGGCTTATAGCCGTCGCGATTCCGAGTTCTAATTGTGATCTGTCATAGCGCTTTCGCAGCGGGTACTGACACCCCCCGTCAACTGTAACGTGAGGCTTGCAATTGGTTTCCAAGCCGAAATGCGCTTGTGAATACTCTTCGTGCTATGCCGTAGCATTAGCTCTGCTAATTGTGATTTGATTATCAGGCGGTTGGGTTATGCTAAAACCGACGTTGGTTCCGTGCCATCAGGATCTCGACCTTAATAGTCGTATCCTGAGGTGGAGGGTCGTTGTCACCCCAAGGCGCTCAAATCACGCGAATTTTTTACAGTATATCAACGTGTTACCACGTACCGCGCTCTATCAACCGGTGCGGTATTTTTCCGGCAAATAATTATCCCACAAAAGCCCCCCTTAATACAAGATATACAGCCGGGGGCTTGTACGGCTGTTAGTCCTCGCATACAATATTTTTACAAAAATAACTCTAATAACGGAGAGAAAGACTATGCGTAAGGTACTTATTGCAGCAGCTGTCGTGGCGGCCGCGGCGGTTGGTTATTATACCTGGACGTCATCTGAACGCTCAGTTGATATGCCAGAACTGGCTTTTATACCAGCAGATACAGCGCTGTTATCGGTGCAGATCAAACCCATTGATCTTCCTACTTACCTTGCCAGTGTTGGCATGATGCCACCGGCATCTGTCAGTCAGATGCGCGCGGACTTTGAGCAGGCGCGTGGCGAATTAGCTATCGATGAAACACCGTCGGCGGCTTTCGCATTCAGTCTTTTCGAACAGTTCCTCGGTGCCCTTGAACAGCCTGAACACTTTAGTCAGATTACCGGCCTGAGCGATAAGAGTCAGAGTCTTATGTATATGGTTGGTGTCGCTCCGGTTATGCGTCTGCAGGTGAGTGATGAAACGAAATTCTGGGCCATGTTCGATGCCGCCGAGCAGGACAGTGGCTTCAGTCATCAGCAAGACACCCTGGAAGGGCAAAACTATCGCCGGTATAAGCTGGTAACTGAAAGCGACAGCGAGGTACAAATCGATTTGCTGGTGCGTGTTGACGCGCAGTGGGCCACATTAACTCTCGATAGTAGCAGCCTGGCAGCCGACGAGCTGGCAACGCGACTAGCTATCAGCCAGCCGACGGACAACCTGCGCGCCAGTAATAAAGTTGGCAAATTGATTGAACAATACGATTTACATACCCATGGGGTCGGTTATCTCAGTTCCGCCGTCATTGCCGCAGCCTTCACCAACCCGGAGAGCAACCGACTGGGGCGCGATTTAGTCAAGATTAGCGAAGGTGAGCTCATTGCGGACAGCTCCGACTGGCAAACACCGGCTTGTCAGCAGGACCTGGCAGGTATTACCGAGCGCTGGCCCGGAATGGTCTTTGATTTAGCCATTGAGCAAAACGCGGCCAGCGGAGTCTGGGTACGCAGCAATTTCCTGATACCCACCAGCGACAAAGATGCAATTGCTAATCTGCAGGGATTGCGTGGCTTTATTCCGTCGAGCCTGAACGGCAAGCTTACCGAAGCCATGGCTTACCTGGCATTAGGCTCGGATATCGGGCAACTGGCACCTAACCTGAGCAAGCTATGGGTTGGGATTGCTGATGCCGAATACAGCTGCCTGCCGTTAGTGCAGATGCAGCAGGATATGAAGCAGAATAATCCGTTAGCGGCGCTTGCGGTTACCGCCATGGGCAACGGACTGCAGGGCGCTGCACTAATAGTTAACGAATTCGATCTGGCTGCAATGCAGAATGGCATGGGCTCTGCCGCGCTTGACGCAGTCGTCAGTGTCGCTGCCAGCGATATTCAGGCAATTTATAATGTTATCCAGGCTTCGCTGCCACCACTGATGAACACGCCATTGCCGGAAGTTGGTGAAGCAACAGATATTACCCAGACCGTGGTGATGCTAGGTGGTATTCCAGGCCAGTACTATCTGCTGCGCGGTGAGAATCAGCTGCTGATCCACAGCCAGGGGCAGGCTGAGAGCCAAGCCAAAGATATCGCGGGTGAGCCACTCACAAAAAATGGTATTTTTGCGATGGGCATGAATTACGAGAAGCTCTTCTCGATGCTTGCTAAGACCATGGCGGCGGCGGGCGAGGAAATCCCTGACGAGCTGAAGGGCCTGATGACAACAGATATGAATCTGGCCTTTAGCGTTGATGTAAATGAACATGGCCTGATAATGACCACCGAAATGCAGGCCAATAACCCTTAAAATTTGCAGCAAAGGGCGCAGGTTTAATGATAAACTTGCGCCCATGACTGAGACATCATCCCCCCAACAAGTAAGCTTCCACACCGTTGCCGCGGATTACGCGGGTCAGCGCATAGATAACTATTTGCTCGCGCAATTAAAAGGCGTACCTAAATCACTGGTGTACCGGATTGTGCGCAAGGGTGAAGTACGGGTAAATAAAAAACGCGTTAAACCCGACTACAAACTCCAGCCGGGTGATCTGGTGCGGATTCCGCCGGTACGGGTTGCCGAGGCCAATGCGCTACCGTCGGCAAAACTGGATCGCGTGCAGGCGTTGCAGGATCAGATCCTTTATGAAGATGATGTACTCATGGTACTGAACAAACCTTCGGGTCTGGCGGTGCATGGCGGTTCAGGCCTGCAGTTTGGGCTGATTGAAAGTTTGCGGGCGCTGCGCCCGGATGCCAAACATCTGGAGCTGGTGCACCGGCTGGACCGTGAAACCAGTGGTTGTATTCTAATCTCCAAGCGCCGCTCAGCGCTGCGCAGTCTGCATGAACAACTGCGCGAGAAGACTATGGATAAGCAGTACCTGGCGTTGGTTCGTGGCCAGTGGCAATCGCATGTTAAGTTTGTGGCGGCGCCATTGCAGAAAAATACGCTGCAGTCAGGTGAGCGCATGGTTCGCGTTGATGCCGAAGGAAAGGTTGCCGAAACCCGCTTCCGGGTATTGGAAAGCTACGCCCAGTGTTGTCTGGTTGAGGCGTCGCCGATTACCGGACGGACGCACCAAATCCGGGTTCATGCGCTGCATGCCGGCCATCCGATTGCGCAGGACCCTAAGTATGGTGACCAGGAGTTCAGCCAGGCGATGGCACAGTTAGGCCTGCAGCGGTTATTTCTGCACGCTCATAAACTGGTATTCGCGCACCCGCAGACCGGTGAGAAGCTGACCGTGAACGCACCCATGGATTATGAGTTGCGGACCACCTTAACGCGCCTGGGCAGCAAAAAATTCTCATGAAGTACCCGCTTATTATATTCGACTGGGACGGCACTTTGATGGACTCCATCGGGCGGATTGTTTCATCCATGCAGCAAACCGCCAGACAGCTTAAACTAACAGTGCCAACGGAACAGGCGGTGCGGGATATAATCGGGATTAGTCTGAACCCTGCCATTGAACGGCTATTCGGGCAGCTCGATATTCAGCAATATGACCAGTTCATGAATTATTACCGAGAGTGTTACGTGGTTAATGATCCCACTCCGAGCCCGCTATTTCATAAAGCTCATGATGTGCTTGCTGAGTTGCGGCAGCGCGGTCACCTGCTAGCAGTAGCGACAGGGAAGGCGCGGCATGGCCTGGAACGGGTTTGGGATGAGTCGCAAAGCCGCCATTACTTTGATTTTTCCCGTTGCGCCGATGAATCTGAATCTAAACCCAGCCCGCAGATGCTGCGGGATATACTTCATCAGGCAGGGCTCGGAGCTGATAAGGCGATAATGGTCGGCGATTCGATACATGATATGAAAATGGCAAAAAATATGGGTATGGCACGGCTCGGGGTAAGCTTCGGTGCGCATGACCGGCAACGGCTGATGACCCATCAACCGCTGGCTGTTATTGATCAGCTCAGCGATCTGTTACAGCACGTTTAACTATAAGGAAGGTTTATGACAGCATTGGTATTAGCATCAACCTCACCCTTTCGCCGCCAGTTACTGAGCAAGGTTATTCCTGAGTTTGAGTGCGCTGCGCCGCAGGTTGACGAAAGTCGGTGGCCGGGCGAAACCGCCCACCAGTTAGTTGAGCGGCTGGCAATAGCTAAAGCGCAGGCGCTGAAAGCTAACTATGCCGATCATATTCTGATCGGTTCTGATCAGGTCGCCGTCATTGCTGGCCAGGGGCAGGATATTCTCGGTAAGCCGGGTAATGAAGCCAATGCGATAGCACAACTAGAACGCTGCAGCGGCCGCCGTGTGACCTTTCTGACCGGCCTTGCGGTTTATCATTCGGGTCGTGATGAGCTCCAGCATCTGGTCGACTCGTTTCATGTTCAGTTCCGCCAGCTGAGTACGGCCGAAATTGAAGGTTATGTGCGCCTTGAACAGCCCTTTAACTGCGCCGGCAGCTTTAAAAGCGAAGGTCTGGGCATCAGTCTGTTTGAAGGGCTCGAAGGTGATGACCCGAACAGTCTTATCGGGCTCCCGTTAATTAAGTTACTTAGTTTGCTGCGAAAGTGGGGCATTAACCCATTATTGGCGGCGGCTGCCGATTAAGCGCAAACGCACTAAAAATGCGAAAATCACTTGTTTTCAGGCCGCGAATCCATTAACATTCGCGCCCTATGCAAAAGGTTCGAGTGCCAGTTACGGCAGATCCGGTTAAAAGTGCCGGTAAACAGTTGAGTTATCTCGGATTAGTTCCGGGGGCAGCCCTTGTCCGTTTACAAGACTTACTCGTTGAACCTTGTCCGGATGTTGACGTGAGCGTACATTTCGATGTCGACCCACAAGATATTAAGCATCTCAAGGGGCAGGCTTCAGTTGAAGTTGTGGTTGCTTGTGAACGCTGTGGTGATGCGATGCGTTTACCCTTGGTTTGTGACTTCGCTTATGCGCCGGTCACAAAGCGGCAAAAGGCCACCGATATGCCAGAACACTATGAACCGGTAGAGCTGGATGAACTTGGTGAAGTAAATCTGCACCAGTTGATTGAAGACGAATTGATATTAGCGATGCCAGTTGTTGCAAAACACGATGAGCGCGAATGTCGAATAGATAGTAATGCAATGCAGTGGGGCAAAATTGATACTGCCTCAGAAAAAAAGGAAAATCCTTTTGCTGTGTTGCAGGAATTAAAGCGCAAATAAACTTAGGAGATAGCGTAAGATGGCTGTACAAAAGAGTAAGAAAAGTCGTTCACGTCGCGATATGCGTCGTTCTCACGATTCACTGAGCGGCCCTACACTGTCGGTTGACTCTACCTCTGGTGAAACGCACCGTCGTCACCACGTAACAGCTGACGGTTTCTATAAAGGCCGTAAAGTCGTTAGCCAGTAAGCCGGAAACTGGAAGTGAGGCTATGGCCGCACTGACACTGGCACTGGATGCAATGGGGGGCGATAACGGCCCCTCAGTTGTTATTGGCGCGCTGAAACAGGCGCTAACATCTGTTTCCGAAGTTCATTTCATCGTTGTTGGCGATGAGGCTGAACTCACCAGCCTGCTCACCCAAGCGAACCTGCTGAATCACCCCCGAATCACACTGAAGCATGCCAGCCAGACCGTCACTATGGCGGATAGACCCGGCTACTCACTACGTGCTAAACCCGATTCATCGATGCGTGTGGCGTTGGAACTCGTTGCCGATGGCACCGCTGACGCGTGCGTGAGTGCAGGTAATACTGGCGCGCTGATGACCAAGGCCTATTTTACTCTGAAGACGTTGCCCGGCGTGTTGCGCCCCGCACTGATGTCGGCGATCCCACAAGCCCGAGGTGGCTCAGCATTTATCCTTGATCTTGGTGCTAACCCGGTATGTGACTCAGATACCCTGTTTCAATTTGGCATCATGGGATCAGTCGCTGCCCGGCAGGTCCTGAATATTGAGCAGCCGCGGGTGGCGTTGCTGAATATGGGATCAGAAGAGATCAAGGGTAATGATGTGGTAAAAACCGCCGCGCAGTTATTGCAGCACTCGCCGCAGATTAATTATATCGGTTTCATTGAAGGCGATGATCTATTTGCCGGCAAGGCCGATGTCATTGTCTGTGATGGTTTTGTCGGCAATGTCGCGTTAAAAAGCTGCGAGGGCCTGGCTGAGCTTTTACTGGACAATATCCGCACCAACATACACGCTCACTGGCTGACCCGCTGGTTTGTCAAACTATTCTATCGTCGTTTGCAGAAGAGTTGGGACTGGTTGAAGCCCGACCACTATAACGGCGCCAGTCTGATAGGATTACGTGGAGTCGTTATCAAAAGCCATGGTGATGCTAACGAGCGTGCTTTTCTGAGCGCTATTGAGCAGGCCCTGGAAGAGACTCAACAGCACCTCCCATCGCGTATCCGGGATCGGGTGGAAGACGTTCTTCTGGAGCAGGAATAAAATACTATTATGCAAGCAATGATTGCAGGAACTGGCCACTATTTACCGGCTCAGCGCCTGACCAATGCCATGCTCGAACAACGTGTTGATACAAGTCATGACTGGATAGTAGAGCGAACTGGCATTCACGAGCGCCGTCTCGCCGGCGCAGCAGAAAGCGCTGTGACTATGGGCACCGCTGCTGCCAGGCAAGCGCTGCAGGCCGCCGGTGTTGATGCCAACGAACTTGATCTTATAGTGGTTGCAACCACCTCAGGTGACCGCGCCTTCCCCAGTGTCGCCTGTGAAATTCAGGCCGGCCTTACTGATACCGACGTGCCTGCCTTTGATGTGGCCGCTGCGTGCTCGGGCTTTATCTTTGCAATGAGCGTGGCAGATCAATATATTCGCAGTGGTACGTACCGCACCGTTTTAGTCATAGGAACTGATGTACTATCCCGACTCTGTCACCCGGATGACCGCAATACGCTTATTCTGTTTGGTGATGCTGCCGGTGCTGTAGTGCTGAAAGCTACTGATAAACCAGGTATTATTTCTACGCATTTGCATAGTGCCGGCGAATTTGCCAATTTGTTAGGGGTGAATCATCTGTCGCGCAACCAGCCTGAGCAATTAAGCGAGGCCTGGATGTATATGAAGGGCAACGAAGTGTTTCGGGTGGCAGTCAGCAAGCTTAGTTCACTGGTCGTTGAAACGCTGCAGGCTAATGATATGACGCCCGAAGATTTGGATTGGCTGGTGCCACACCAGGCGAACATGCGGATCATTAAGGCAACCGCGAAAAAACTGAATATGCCGATGGAGCAGGTCGTTACTACCCTTGATTACACGGGTAACACCTCAGCCGCTTCAGTACCGGTGGCACTGGATGTCGCAATCCGTGATGGTCGTATCCGTCGCGGACAAAAATTATTGCTGGAAGCCTTTGGCGGCGGTTTTGCCTGGGGTTCGGCGTTGATTGAATATTAAGAAGGACAGGTTAATGCGAGCATATGTTTTTCCCGGACAGGGTTCTCAAAGCGTTGGCATGTTGGCCGATGTTGCTGAAGCGTATCCGATTGTTGAAAAGACCTTTGCCGAAGCCAGTGCCGTGCTTGGCTACGATCTCTGGCAGCTGGTGCAGAATGGCCCGGCCGAAGATTTAAATGAAACCCACCGTACTCAACCCGCATTGCTGGCGGCCAGCGTCGCCTTATATCGTGTGGCGCAGCAAGCGGGCCACGGTGAACCTGAATATATGGCAGGGCACAGCCTGGGTGAGTATTCCGCGTTGGTTTGTGCCGGCGCACTGGATTTTGCCGATGCAGTCGCCCTGGTCGCCAAGCGCGGCAAGTTTATGCAAACAGCGGTGCCGGCTGGCGTAGGTGCGATGGCGGCGGTGATCGGACTTGAGGACGATATCGTCAGTAACCTGTGCGCTGAACAGGCCAATGATGAAGTGGTCGAGGCGGTAAATTTTAATTCGCCCGGGCAGGTTGTTATCGCCGGCCATGTCGCGGCGGTTGAACGGGCTGGTGAGGCCTGTAAAGAAGCCGGAGCAAAACGGGTATTGCCACTGCCGGTGAGTGTTCCGTCTCATTGCGCTCTGATGCATCCCGCTGCCGAGCAACTGAAGCTGGAACTGGCCGATGTTACTATCAGCCGACCGCGTATCCCCGTTATCAATAATGTGGATGTTGCTGCGCCCACAGATCCAGCGCAAATTCGTGACGCGCTGATCCGGCAGTTATATTCACCGGTGCGTTGGACCGGAACGGTGCGCAAGCTGGCAGCCGAAGGCGTTACGCACATCTATGAAGTTGGCCCGGGTAAAGTACTGACCGGCCTGAACAAGCGCATTGATAAAGCCATTGAGGGCGAAGCGCTGAATACTACTGATTCATTAACAGCGAAGGATTCTCTATGACCACTACTATGCAAGGACAAGTTGCCCTGGTAACCGGGGCGAGCCGCGGTATTGGTAAGGCTATAGCATTGCAGCTCGCAGAACAGGGCGTTACCGTAATAGGGACTGCCACCACCGAGAAGGGTGCGGAAGCAATTTCGGATTATTTAGGTGACAAAGGTGAAGGTATTGCCTTGAACGTTACCCAGGAAGATAGCATCAGCGCAACCCTGAAACATATTGACGAAACCTACGGGCAGTTAGACATCCTGGTAAATAACGCAGGGGTCACCAAGGATAATCTGTTAATGCGGATGAAAGATGAGGAATGGGATACCGTTATGGATACCAACCTCAAATCGGTTTACCGTCTGAGTAAAGGCGTCATGCGCGGCATGATGAAGCGCCGCAGTGGCCGGATCATTAATATTTCCTCGGTAGTTGGCACTACCGGTAACCCGGGGCAGGTAAACTATTGTGCGGCCAAGGCCGGCTTAGTCGGCTTTACCAAAGCCCTGGCCAAAGAAATTGCGGCACGGGGTATTACGGTTAACTGTGTCGCACCGGGCTTTATTGATACGGATATGACGAAATCGCTGACAGACGACCAGAAGCAGGCTATCTTTGCTAATATTCCTGCGTCGCGTCTGGGGCAGCCGAATGAAATAGCGGCAGCAGTAGTATTCCTGGCATCGCCGGGAGCTGCCTATATTACTGGTGAAACAATCCATGTAAATGGTGGAATGGCGATGGTGTAAGTAAAAAGCAACGCTGAATTAAGGGGTATGACCTCTGAGGTTAATACCAATTTTTGCTTTATTAATGACGTTGCATTCACTACACTAAGCGCAAATCTGAACTCGTGACCTAAATTAAGGGACCTATATACAATGAGTACTATCGAAGAACGCGTTAAAAAAATCATTATTGAACAGCTGGGCGTTAAAGAAGAAGAAGTGAAACCAGAAGCTTCTTTTGAAAATGACCTGGGTGCAGACTCACTGGATACAGTTGAGCTGGTAATGGCGCTGGAAGAAGAGTTTGAAACTGAGATTCCAGATGAAGAAGCCGAAAAGATTAAGACCGTGCAGTCTGCTATCGATTACGTGACCAATCACGCAAACGACTAAGCAACAGCAAGACGGCGAGGAGGCGGAATGAAAATTCCGCCTTTTTTCTATGTGGGTTAATGGTAAACAAGCAGAGTCACTCCCGTTAGACCGCGGATTGCAGTTTGGCGATGGGCACTTTACGACCCTGACCATTGAACAGGGTCACATACGCTGGTGGGCTTCTCACTGGCGCCGTTTGCAAGCTGCCGCCCGACAGCTCAACAGCCAACTACCCGACGAAAAAGCTGTAGTTAGACTGCTCCGCAGCATTGCCAGTACAAATCCCAACTCCATCATCAAAATTATTGTTACCCGTGGCTATGGCGCACGAGGTTACGGTGTTGCAAATCCGCAGAGTTGCAATTGGTATGTTACCGCCACCGAGCTGGCGGAACGGGACAGTAGCCCGCTGGTAACCGACTTCGCTGAATTTCGTCTGGCCTGCCAACCACAGTTTGCGGGGCTGAAAACGCTTAATCGCCTGGAACAGGTCATGCTGAGTCAGGAGCGGGACCGTCGTGGTGTGGACGAACTCATTGTGCTTGATTCGCGCAACACCGTAGTTGAAGCAATCAGTAGCAACATTTTCTGGCGCTCGGGCAAACAGTGGTATACCCCTTGGTTAAATCAAGCTGGCATTGCCGGCATTGTGCGTGAACGTCTGCTCGCAGAAAAAGTGCTTGGGCGAGTACAGGTCTGTGCCAGTGGGCCTGGAGATATGAGAGCCGCTGAGCAGCTATTTCTCTGTAACAGCGTGCTGGGGTTGCGCCCGGTAGCCGCCATAGGTCATCATAGGCTAACAGTACCCGATTTGCCTGAGGCGGTTCAGCAGTGGTGGTTAAAATCAAAGGATTTCTGATTAGTCTGATCCTGTTGGGCTTGGTCGCGGTGGCAGCGATAGTGGCCGGCTCCCAATGGCTCCTGCATCAGCCAGTAAAAAGTCTGCAGCGGCCGATTTTATTTGAGGTTGAGCCCGGCTCACATGCCCGCATTATTTTAAAAAGACTCAATCATCAGCAGCTTGTTGGCGATCTCTCGTTGACTTACCTGGCCAGCCGTTTATGGCAGGTGGGCGGACAGCTGAAGGCGGGCGTTTATCAGCTCGAACCTGGCCTAACCCTTGAGCAGCTATGGACGAAGCTTGAGCATGGCGATCAGTACCAGTTTCAGGTCACTCTGGTGGAAGGTCAGACCCTCGCCCAGTGGCTGCAACGGCTGCACCAGCAACCCTACCTGCAGTCAGTAACCCGGGATCTTAGTGAGCAAGCGTTGCTGGCTGAAGTAACCGGGTCGGCCTCATTCAGTTCACTGGAGGGGCTATTGGCGCCTGACACCTATAGCTACCAAGCCTACAGCACTGACTTGCTGCTGCTACGCCAAGCCTATCAGGAGCAGCAACAATTGCTCAATCAGTTCTGGCGCGAGCGAGCCGAGGATCTTCCGTATAAGAGCCCTTATGAAATGCTGATTATGGCATCGATTATTGAAAAAGAAACAGGATACGCGGGTGAACGACCGTTGGTTTCGTCAGTTTTTGTAAATCGGCTGAGACTGGGTATGCGGCTGCAGTCAGATCCCACTACTATTTACGGGATTGCTAATTTTGACGGCAATCTGACTCGTGCGCACCTGCGCGAAGCAACCCCATATAATACTTATAAAATTAGTGGTTTACCTCCGACTCCCATTGCTATGCCCGGTACTGCAAGTTTACGCGCAGCAGCGCATCCGGCTACCAGTGACTACTTATATTTTGTTGCTGATGGCTCAGGAGGTCATGTATTCTCAAAGACTCTGGCCGAACATAATAAAGCGGTGAACCGCTATCAACGGAAGCAAACCAACCCATGAATGGAAAATTCATCGTTGTTGAAGGTCTTGAAGGGGCGGGAAAGAGTTCCGCCATTGCCACTATCGCCCTTCATCTGCAGCAAAAAGGCATTTCCGTAGTGAATGTGCGAGAACCCGGCGGTACGCCGTTAGCTGAGTTTTTGCGTGAATTAGTGAAGCGTGACTGGGATGAGCGCCTGACTGCGGAAACCGAACTGTTACTGATGTACGCCAGTCGTTCTCAGTTGGTCGAGAACATCATCCGGCCGGCGTTAACTAAAGGATCCTGGGTGCTTGCGGACCGGCATGACTTGTCATCACGCGCCTATCAGGGCGGCGGCCGGCAACTTGGCGATGAAAAGTTACAGCAGCTTAAACAGCTGGTGTTGGGCGATTTCAGCCCTGATCTGACACTGGTGCTGGATGTCAGCCCGGAAGTGGGGTTAGAGCGGGCCAGACAACGTGGTCAGCTGGATCGTATTGAACAGGAAAACCTGGCATTTTTTGAGCGTACCCGCCAGCGTTATCTGGATATTGCGGCGAATGAACCGCGCATTGAGGTGATCAACGCGGAAGCGAGCCTGGAACAGGTTCACGCGGATCTGGTACAGTGCGTGGAACAGCAACTATTTACATGACGTTACTTCTAAGAAATACAGGCACATTATGCATCTTCCCTGGTTAAGGCCAGTCTGGCGAAATCTGTTGGGTGATATGCAGGCCGGCCGACTCAGCCATGCACATTGTATCTGCTGGCAGCCTGAGCTTGGCAGTGACCGGCTACTACAACAGACTGTGCGGCTGCTACTATGTTTGCAACCGACCACCAAAGCCTGCGGCAGTTGTAAAAGCTGTCTGTTAGCGGCGGCCGGCAATCATCCCGACTTTTATAGCCTCGAGAGTATTGACGATAAGGTTATCGGCGTCGACGCTGTGCGCGATCTTATCAGTAAGTTACAGAATACCGCTAATCAGCATGGGGCTAAGGTGGCCTGGGTAAACCACGCCGACCGGTTATCCGTTACCGCCGCAAACGCCTTGCTGAAAACACTGGAAGAGCCGACGGTAGATACTTATTTCATTTTGAGCCCGCGCCGCACTGGTTTACTGTTGCCGACCCTGCGCAGCCGGATGCAGTTACACCAGATCACTTCACCTACGGTGGCGGAAGCTGAGCAATGGCTGGCCAGCCAGCTCGGCCGGGTCCTGAGCAGCGATGAAGTGGCACTGATTCAGCGTTATCCTCAGGCTCCGGTATCAGTCTATAACTGGATAACGGCTGATAAGTTCCCGCGTGACTGTATTGCAGATTTAACCTCAGCCTGGTTTGACGATGGGCCCTGGCCGCAGCCAGCTAAAGGCGACTGGCCCGAATGGTTGGCCGCCAGTGAACTGATATTGCAGGATTTGATCAGGCTACGGCAGCGGTTGCCGCAGATGCGCTTGCGCTGTGGGTTGATTAGCGAGCAGGCCCAACACTGGCTCGAGCAGCATAACGTAAATGGCGACCAGCTCAATCAATGGCTACAATCGTGTTATGCTATGCGCCGCATGCTGAGTGAACAAAGTGGTTTGAACGGGCCACTACTCATCGAAGAACTATGGTCAAGGTGGCACTGATATGGCGACAAAACGTCTTAATCTC
Organism: Pseudidiomarina sp.; assembly: GCF_033722695.1. Classification (GTDB taxonomy): domain Bacteria; phylum Pseudomonadota; class Gammaproteobacteria; order Enterobacterales; family Alteromonadaceae; genus Pseudidiomarina. The sequence continues at coordinate 134,929 of NZ_JAWVYM010000001.1, forward strand.
GATTCTGAAGAGCAACTACGCCGTGCTTATATGCCTTTTATCAAGCAAGGGGCTTTATTTTTGGCAACAGAAGACTCCTATAAACTAGGGGATGAGCTGACGTTGGTTGTGCGTTTGCCAGAAGATACCGAGGATACCCTGGTAAAAGGGGTCGTAGTCTGGCTATCTCCAGCTACAACCAGCAGATCGGACCTGCGCGGTATTGGGGTTCAGTTTAAGGACGATAAATCCCATTTACGTAATCGTATTGAGACTAAACTGGGGAGTCTGGGTGAATCGGCATCGCCAACCGCGACCATGTAAAATCCTAAAACACTCGACAGAGCAGGAGTACCTGTGTTTATCGATTCACACTGTCACCTGGATAAACTCGATTTAACTGATTTTGATGGTGATCTTAGTGCCGTGGTCGCCGCTGCCCGGGCTGCCGGCGTGAGCCGGATGCTCTGTATCGGCGTGACGCTGGCTGATTTTCCCGAAATGGAAGCGAAAGTCGCGCCGTTCCGGGATGTTTTTATTTCCTGCGGTGCCCATCCTCTTTATATCGCAAAAAACCCGCTCGAAAGACAATTGCTGCGGCGCTATGCCAGCCAGGAAAATGTCGTAGCTGTTGGCGAAACCGGACTAGATTACTTCTATGATGCCGATAGCAAGCCGTTACAGCAGGATAGTTTCAGTTATCATGTGGAAGTAGCTGCGGACCTCGATAAGCCGCTTATTATTCATACCCGTGATGCGCAGGAAGATACCCTGAATATCCTGCAAAACGGCGGGGCAGAGCGCTGTGGTGGGGTACTTCACTGTTTTACCGAGTCACTGGAGATGGCAGAGCGCGCTATTGAGTCACTTGGTTTTTATATTTCCATCTCGGGAATTGTCAGCTTCCGTAATGCGACTGAACTGAGGGACGTTGTCCGGGCCATACCGCTGGAACGGCTGTTGATCGAGACCGACAGCCCCTGGCTGGCACCGGTGCCAAACCGTGGCAAGCAAAACCAACCGGCTTACGTTCGTCACGTCGCACAGTGTATTGCCGATGTGAAAGGGGTTTCCCTTGAGCGGGTCGCTGAAGTAACCACGGCTAATTTCTATGAAGTTTTCAAGCGTGCGAGCTAAGTTGGACCAGATTAAAAAAAAATTGTAGAAAAAGTAGGCGTTTTTTTTTTTGTTGTCTACACTATTTATCCTGGTTCGTTTTTATGAGTTAGCGCACGGCTCAAACCTTTGAGCCATTCCCCTGAGCTCGGGACACCCCCCATTTGTCCCGAGCCTTTTTTTTGCCCAATAGTTTTCCTTTGCTATGCTTTAAATTCAAAAGATTTTTACTGACCAATTTCGATCCTTTAAGCGGTTTACAGAAGGAGTATGACATGGCCGATAACAAGAACAGTGCTGCCGGTTTACGCGGCCAGGTTGCTGGTAAGACAGCGCTATCCACTGTAGGTAAATCGGGCTCGGGCCTCACTTACCGTGGCTACGATATAAAAGATCTGGCAAAAACCTGCCACTTTGAAGAAGTGGCCTACCTGATTCTTAAAGGTAAGCTTCCAAATGAATCAGAACTAAGTAGTTATAAAGCTAAACTGAAAGGATTGCGCGGACTTCCCCAGCCGCTGAAAGATATTCTGGAACGGATTCCGGCCAATGCCCATCCGATGGATGTCATGCGGACCGGGACTTCGATGCTTGGCAATCTCGAACAGGAAGGCGATTTTAGTAACCAGGAGGGCGCTGCTGACAGATTGCTGGCGATACTGCCGAGTATTATCTGCTACTGGTATCAATTTAGCCATAATGGCAAGCGCATTGAAACCAAAACTGACGATGATTCAGTGGGTGCGCATTTTCTAAAAATGCTGCACGGGGAAGCACCAAAAAAACTGCATGCTGAAGTTATGAATGTTTCCCTTATTCTCTATGCCGAACACGAGTTTAACGCGTCTACCTTTACTGCACGTGTATGTGCCTCGACGCTGTCGGATCTGCACAGCTGTGTAACTGGTGCAATTGGTTCATTGCGCGGGCCACTGCACGGAGGTGCTAACGAGGCTGCCATGGAGATGCTGGCGCAGTGGTCGTCGCCTGAGGAAGCTGAACAGGGCATCCAGGCTATGCTGGAGCGCAAAGATAAGATAATGGGCTTTGGACACGCGGTTTATCGCGAAGCCGATCCGCGTAACGAAATAATCAAAGGGTATGCCGATAAACTCTCTGACGATGTTGGCGACACCACGCTCTTTGCCGTATCAGAGCGGGTTGATGCGGTAATGAAACGGGAAAAAGGTCTATTCCCGAATGCTGATTTCTATCATGCCTCGGCTTATCATTTTATGGGAATTCCAACTAAGTTATTTACGCCAATTTTTGTGATGTCACGGCTGACTGGCTGGGCCGCCCATGTATTTGAGCAGCGTGCCGACAATCGCATTATCCGACCCTCTGCCGAATATGTTGGTGAGAAACCGCGCGAAGTACCGCCATTATCGGAGCGATCTTAAGCCCGTACTACAGCGTAAAGGAGTGCCTTAATGAGTGCGAATTACGACGTAAACGAACGGCCGGATTATGATCAGGTCATTCAGGACATAGCAGATTATGTAATCGACTATCAGATTGACAGTGAAGAAGCCTGGGATACTGCCCGCAACTGTCTGATGGATACACTGGGTTGCGGATTGCTGGCATTGCGGTTTCCGGAATGTGCAAAACACCTGGGACCGCTGGTCGAAGGAACTGTAGTGCCACATGGCGCACGGGTCCCCGGTACGCAGTTCCGGCTCGATCCGGTCAAAGCAGCCTGGGATATAGGCTGCATTGTCCGCTGGCTTGATTTTAATGATACGTGGCTGGCGGCGGAGTGGGGACACCCGTCTGATAATCTGGGCGGTATTCTGGCCATCACCGATTTTATTTCTCAGCGGCGCGTTGCCCAGGGACAGTCACCGCTGAGTATGCGCAAAGTGCTTGAGGCAATGATTAAGGCCCATGAGATCCAGGGAATTATTGCACTGGAAAATAGCTTTAACCGGGTTGGCCTTGATCATGTGGTGCTGGTTAAAGTGGCCTCGACAGCAGTGGTGACCTGGTTAATGGGCGGCAACCGAGAACAGATAATGGCAGCGGTATCGCAGGCCTGGGTCGACGGCCAGTCATTACGGACATACCGGCATGCGCCGAACGCCGGATCACGTAAGTCCTGGGCGGCCGGCGATGCGACTTCAAGAGCGGTTCGCCTGGCTGATCTGACCTTACTGGGTGAGATGGGCATACCCAGTGCCTTAACAGCATCCCAGTGGGGGTTCTATGACGTTCTATTTAACAAGACCAATAAGGATCAGAAGATCAAAGCGCCGGAGGATGCAAAATTCAAATTTCAGCGTGACTATGGCAGTTATGTAATGGAAAACATCTTATTCAAGATTTCTTTTCCCGCAGAATTTCATGCGCAGACGGCCTGTGAAGCAGCGGTCACCTTGCATGAACAGGTTAAAGACCGACTTGATCAGATTGAGAAGATCGTTATTACCACCCATGAGTCAGCAATTCGCATTATTTCGAAGAAAGGCAACCTGGCTAACCCAGCAGATCGCGATCACTGCCTGCAGTACATGGCTGCGGTACCGCTGGCATTTGGTAATCTGACAGCTGATCACTATGAGGACGAATTCCATCGGGCTAATCCGATTATCGATGAGCTGCGCGAAAAAATGGAAGTGGTGGAAGACAAGCAATACAGTGAGGACTACCACAACCCGGAAAAACGCTCGATTGCCAACGCGATGCAGATCTTTTTTAAAGACGGTAGCTGCACGGATCAAGTTGAAGTCGAGTATCCGATTGGACATCGTCGCCGGCGGAAAGAAGGGATTCCGGTGCTGGAAAACAAGTTCCGGCAGAATCTGGCTACCCGTTTCCCGGCCGGCCGCAGCAAGCTCATCTTTGATCTCTGTAAAGACAAACATCATTTACAGTCGATGCCAGTTAATGAATTTATGGATTTACTGGTGATTTAAACGAGAAGAGCCCGCAGCAAGTCGCTGCGGGCTCTTTTTTATTTGTTGAACGGATTAACCGCGCCAGATTACCAGCAATATAAGAATCGGACAGATAAACTTCACGTACCAGGGCCATATCTTCCAGAATAGCGTACGTTCCATATCCGGGGCGCCATCCTGTAGTGCTTTGAGTAACAGATGCTGGCGCAGGATCCAGGTCAACAGTAGCCCGAATACCAGTGCCAGCAGCGGCTGTATGTAAACGGTGGTCAGCGTTATTACGGCCCCGAAAAGTGCGGCAAAATTATAAATAATTACAGTTGAGATCGCACTGATAGCAATACCTACCAACCAGGCCATACGCGAACGGGGTTGGCCTAACTCTTCACGCAAGGCGTTCACCGGCGCCTCCAGCATGGAGATGGAAGAGGTGATGGCAGCGATAACCATCAGGGTGAAGAACGCGAACGCGACCCATAAACCAGCACTGCCCATAGAATCGAACATAGCCGGCAAGACCGTGAATACCAGGGTATCAGCCGAAAGCAATACACCAGCATCGTTGTATATGATGACGCCAAGTTTCTGTGCGGCGAACATGGCTGGTAGAATTAATAGTCCTGCTAAAAACGCGACGGAGGTATCCAGCATCGCAACCCAGCCTGCGGTGCGTGGCAGGTTCTCGTCGCGGGACAAATAGGCACCATAAGTCATCATGCTGCACACACCGATGGATAATGAAAAGAAAGCCTGGCCCATGGCACTGATGATGAGATCGGGATTGGTCACCTGGCTGAAGTCGGGTTGCAGATACATGCGCAATCCGTCAGTCGCGCCCGGCAACGTCAGAATGTAGATGACCATGGCGATAAGCAGCATGAATAGGACCGGCATCAGGCGCCGTGACCAGCGTTCTATGCCGTCGGTTACACCTGAGCGGATAACATGGATAGTAACCAGCATAAACAGCGCCATCATTACCAGGTTGCGTTCTAAAGTAAATGCCACCAACCATTCTGCCAGCGCCAGCAATCCAGCCAGTTCGGCGACAGCAGCCAGCATATAAGACAGCAACCAGCCGGAGACAATAGCGTAAAAGCTTAGGATCAGTGATAAAGCGATCAGGCCGACTATACCGCTTAATGCCCCAAATTTTCGCCAGAAGGGTCGGGTACTGAGTGAGCGCAAGGCTTCAACTGAGTTGCGCTGACGCATCCGACCAATTGTCAGCTCGGCCACCAGCATCGGATAAGCCAGTATGGCTATCATAACCAGGTAAACCAGTAAGAAAGCACCACCACCGTTGCTGGCGGCCTGGGTCGGGAAGCCCCATATATTGCCAACGCCAACAGCAGAACCAGCGGCAGCAAGAATAAAACCAATTCGGGAAGAGAAAGCAGGAGTTTTAGGGGCCATAGTCAATCTACAAGTTATTATTTATTTTTATTAAGTTAATTCGCCGCGCAGATTTCTTTCCAGCAGGGCCTGAATCTCGGATTGGGGCAAGTTCTGTGACAGTAAATAATGCAGCTTGGTCAGCGCCGCTTCAATCGTCATATCCTGACCACTAACAACGCCGATTTTAGCAAGGGCATTGCCAGTGGCGTAGCCGCCCATATTTACTTTACCCTTAAAGCACTGCGTGCAATTTAGCACTATTGTGCCTTTGTCGATACCCCGTTGCAGGCTATTTAACAGCTGTGGATCCTGGGGCGCGTTACCCACGCCGTAACTTTGCAGGATAAGCGCTTTGACCGGCTGTTGGAGGATATTGTCAAAGATGGCCGACGATATACCGGGATATAAGGTCACCACGCCGATCGCTTGCGGGGCGATAGAGGTCAGCTGTAGTGGCTCGCTGCGCAATGGCTGAACCGAGCCGGCTTTAAGACGGATCTGAATTCCAGCTTCCAGCAAGGGTACGCAATTGGGTGATTCAAAGGCATTAAAACCGTTTGCGTCAGCTTTGGTGGCCCGGTTACCGCGATAAAGATTGTTATTAAAAAACAGTGATACTTCATGGATGGGATAATTGGCGGCGATATAGAGTGCGTTGAGCAAGTTCGTCTGGCCGTCGGACCGTAATGCCGCCAGTGGGATTTGCGAACCGGTAATAATCACCGGCTTGCCCAGGTTCTCAAACATAAAGGACAGGGCAGACGCAGTATAGGCCATGGTATCGGTGCCGTGCAGGATCACGAAGCCATCATAGTCGTCATACTGATTGCGAATGTCCTCGGCGATATGTTGCCAGTCAGCCGGCGACATATCGGAGGAGTCCATCAGCGGGTCATATTCATTAATGGTAAAGACTGGCATTTCATCGCGGAAAAACTCCGGCATTTCAGCGACACACTTGGACAGAAAGCCCGGCACGGGAACGTAGCCCTGTGCCGATTTCTGCATGCCTATGGTGCCACCGGTGTATGCGACATAGATGCGTTTACGCGAATTCATATTCTTTGCTGTTACCATTTAATTTACCGGACAAAGTTCACAGAGCGCATAGACACCTTGCGGATCATTAAACTTAGAACTGATCTGCAGGTCACCCCAGATGCGCATCAGCTGTTGCTGAATGGGATCCAGACGGGGTTGGTTATCGTTCTCCGGTAATAGCACCATGGCTTTACCAAAAAGGTTCTGCAAGAACTGTTCGCGCGGGCTCAGTTCAGGCTCTACTTTGACCAGTTTATAATCTTCAGTGCCGGCGAGCTGTGCGGCAGCGGCAACGGCATCTTCCAAATCACCCAGAGAATCAACCAGCCCCAGCTCTTGTGCTTTGGCACCGGTCCAGACGCGTCCCTGAGCCACTTCATGGACAGCATCGTAGCTCATGCCGCGAGCGTCAGCGACAATAGTTACGAAGTCACGATAGAACTTATCTATGGTCTGCTGAATGAAGCGACCGGCAGCCTCCGGAAGTTCACGGGTCGGATCAATAACCGGTATTTCAGTGGTATGAAAACCGTCATTGTATACGCCTATGGCTGCCAGTGAATCTTCAATCGTGAAGAACAGGCCAAAAACGCCAATTGAACCGGTAATAGTATCAGGTGAAGCCCAGATCTGGTCGGCGCTGGCGGCAATCCAGTAGCCGCCGGAAGCCGCAACTGTGCTCATTGAGGCGATTACCGGGATGCCAGCTTCCTGCAGCTCCAGTACTTCCTGACGAATAACTTCGGAAGCAAAACCGCTGCCACCGGGGCTGTCGATACGCAGCACCACAGCTTTGGTTTTGTCATTCAGTCGTGCTTTACGCAGCAGCGCTGCCGTGCTGTCGCCGCCAATCATACCGGGCTTCTGGTATCCATCAAGGATAGTTCCGCGAGCCACAATTAAGGCAATTTCATTGGCTGCATCTTCAGTTTCAGCTGTCATCAGTTCGGCTGATGTAAGGTAGTTCTGGAAGCTGATGCGACGCCACGACTTTTCGTCTTCATCAAGGCCGGTTAAATCAATCATTCGCTGCCGGAACGCTTCCCTCGACTGCAGCTCATCCACCAGTCCGCTCGCGACAGCAAAGCGCGCCAGGTCATGATTGTTTTCCGAAAGTAATTGTTGTAAATCGTCCAGTGAGCCACTTAATGCCCGTGGATCGATCTCACGCAGTTGGCGCAAGTCTTCAGTAAAATTAGACCAGAGTGACGAGTACAGTTCAGCTGCCGCCTCGCGGGCTTCTTCGGACATGTCATTGCGGGTATAAGGTTCCACCGCTGACTTATAGGCGCCAGCTTTGAAAACATGAGTTGAGACCTTCAACTTTTCCAGCATTTCACTGTAGTACAAGCGATATGCGCCCATACCTTCAAACATCAGACCGCCCAGTGGGTTCAGATAAATCGAATCACTGTAAGCCGCCAGATAATACTGGGACTGAGAGAAATAGTCGCCGTAAGTGACGACGGGCTTTCCACTTTCACGAAAATTGAGCAGGGCTTCACCGACTTGTTCAAGCTTGTTCAGACCGCCGCCGGCCATTTTGCTGACATCAAGGTAGATACCACTGACACGCTCGTCTTCAGCAGCCAGTTCGATCGCCCGCACGACATCGGGGAGCAAGGTTTCTGGTTGCTCTGAGCCAGAGCCAAAGGTGTCGCCGAGAAATTCATCAACAGGGTCAACCCAGGTTTTTTCTTCGACCAGGATACCGTCAATTTTTACCACAACCACACCCTTATCGGGTACGATAATAGGCTCTTCTTCGGCGAAGATGAAAACCACAATAATTGCCAGTACCAGAAAGAAAACCAGGTTAACGATAATTTTCCGGATACTGTTGATTAGTCCGAATAGTTTTTTAAATACTGTCGAAACTCCGCTCATCACAGCTCCATCTCAGCGTAGGATTTTTATCAGGCAGTGAAGAATACTGAAGAATGAACGAATAAACCAGTGCGACAATGTAACAGAGGATGATCCCTGTTACGCTTTTACAGTGCAGATCACCAGTAGCGATAAGGATGAGGTTATTTTTATATGCAGGCACTTGAATTATTAACAACCCGCTCTTCGATGCCCCGGCTGGCTGAACCCGGGCCGTCAGCGGCACAATTTACGATTATGCAGCAAGCCGCGAGCCGGGCGCCTGATCATAAGGCTCTGATGCCTTACCGGTTTATTGTCTATCAAGGCCAGAAGCGGAAGAGTCTTGGCGAGCTGTTTCAGCAGGCTGCGGCTGCGCGGGGGCTGGATGACAAAGCGCAAGCTAAGGCGGCCGAGGTGCCGCTAAGGGCACCGATGGTGATTGCCGTTATTATGGATTATCAGCCGCACGAAAAAGTGCCGCGCGATGAACAATTTGCTGCGGCAGCCTGTGCCACCTTGCTACTGCAGCAAGCAGCTTTTGCGCAAGGGCTGGGTGCCATATGGAGAACCGGCTGGTTTGCCGAAGACGAAGTAGTTAAAGCGGGCCTGAACTGTAAGCCGGAGGATGCGATAGTGGCTTTTCTATACGTGGGTACACCGGTGGTACCCACGCCCATTAAACCGATGAAAGCCATCAGTACTAAGTTTGAAGAGTAATTCTCTGTTAGAACTCTGCGCTCTTCGGTGCCCGAGGGAAGGGGATAACGTCCCGGATGTTGGTCATGCCGGTCACATAGGTAACCAGACGCTCAAAGCCAAGACCAAAACCGGCATGTGGAACCGTACCGTAGCGACGTAAATCGCGGTACCAGCTGTAATCGTCAGCATTAAGACCCATTTCAGCAATACGGGAATCAAGCCGGTTAAGCCGCTCTTCGCGGGCACTGCCGCCAATGATTTCACCGATGCCCGGGGCCAGAATATCCATCGCCGCGACGGTTTTGCCATCGTCATTCTGGCGCATGTAGAAGGCCTTTATATCTTTCGGATAGTTTTTCAGTACCACCGGCGCGCCGACGTGAACTTCAGCCAGATAGCGCTCATGCTCTGACTGTAAATCGGTGCCCCAGCTAACCGGATAGTTAAATTGCTGGCCGCAATTCTGCAGAATTTCCACCGCATCGGTGTAATCCATATGAACGAACTTGTTGGAAACGACATGGTTAAGACGATCTAATACGCCTTTATCAATGCGTTGCTGGAAAAACGCCATGTCGTCAGCGCGCTCTTCAAGCACCGCGTTGATGGCGTACTTGAGCATATCTTCTGCCAGGTAGGCGATGTCATTCAGATCAGCGAAAGCTACTTCAGGTTCAACCATCCAGAACTCCGCCAGGTGGCGACTGGTGTTTGAATTTTCGGCGCGGAAAGTGGGGCCAAAGGTATAGACTTTCGACAGGGCACAAGCGTAGGTCTCAACGTTGAGCTGCCCGGAAACCGTCAAAAAGGCTTCTTTACCGAAAAAGTCTTTGCTGAAATCAACGTCGCCTTTATCGGTACGTGGCAGGTTCATCAGATCCAGTGTTGATACGCGGAACAGTTCTCCGGCTCCTTCAGCATCGGAGGCAGTAATAATAGGCGTAGCGACCCACAGGTAGCCGCGCTCATGGAAAAACCGATGCAGCGCCTGAGACAGACAGTTACGAACCCGCATCACCGCGCCGGTAACATTGGTGCGAGCGCGCAGATGGGCAAATTCCCGCAAGTATTCCATTGAGTGAGGCTTTGGCGACATCGGATAAGTGTCCGGATCATCGACAAAACCGTAGACATGAACTTTTTCAGCCTGAATTTCAAAACTCTGGCCCTTGCCAGCAGATTCGGCCACGCGGCCGGTAACGGCGACACTGGCACCAGTGGTCAGGCGGAGTACTTCACTGTCGTAATTATCGAGTTCATTCGGCACGACGATCTGAACCGGATCAAAGCATGAGCCATCATGCACATTAATAAATGAGATACCGGCTTTTGAATCACGCCGGGTACGCACCCAGCCGCGCACGGTAACCTGCTCACCGACCGCAGTTTTTCCTGATAGAACGTCGACAACTGTAGCGAAGGACATGAACCTGCAAACTCCAATAGGATAAATGGGAAATAATAAAGGCTGTTATGTTACCTTGCTTTGCCTAAGACTCAAGCGAAAATCATGCCTCTTCGGCGGCTTTGCACATCGCTTGAGTGATTTGTGTCAGTTGCCCGGGCGTAATGATATAGGGTGGCATTACATAGATTAGCCGGCCAAAAGGGCGGATCCAGACGCCGAGTTCCACGAAGCGTTGCTGCAGCTTCGCCACATTCACGGGTTGCTTCATCTCAATTACGCCGATGGCGCCATAGGTACGGACATCAGCTACAGAGAGAAGGCCTCGCGCGGGTTCGAGTTCAGCCGCTAGTTGGCGGGCAATAGTTGCAACTTGCTCTTGCCAGTCGCCGGTCATGATTAACCCGATGCTGGCATTGGCTATGGCGCAGGCCAGCGGGTTGGCCATAAAAGTAGGGCCGTGCATAAAAGTCCCGCCAGCGGGACCAGCACTGATCGTATCAGCAAGGTCGCTGGTGGCCAATACCGCCGCCATGGTGAGGTAACCACCCGTCAGGGCTTTCCCCAGGCACATGATGTCAGGGCTGATGTCGGCATGATTGCAGGCAAAGAGGGCGCCGGTGCGGCCAAAACCCGTAGCGATTTCATCGGCAATTAAAAGTACATCGAACTGATCGCATAATGCCCGCAAGCCGCGCAGATACTCAGGGTGGTAAAAACGCATGCCGCCAGCCCCCTGAACGACAGGTTCAACGATCACGGCGGCAACTTCATGATGATTCTGCTCCAGTAATTCCCTCATAGGCTCCAGTGCCTGCGGGTCCCACTCGTCCTGCGGGCGTACATCAGGGACCGGGGCAAAAAGTTGCTGGCGGAGCGAGCCCTGAAACAGGGCATGCATGCCGTTTACCGGATCACATACCGACATCGCGGCAAAAGTATCGCCGTGGTAGCCACCGCGAACGGTGGCGATGCGGTTCTTGTTTGGTTGTTCGCGGGCGGCCCAGTACTGAACGGCCATTTTTATCGCAATTTCTACAGAAACTGATCCTGAATCCGCCAGAAACACTCGCTGCAGCGGGGCCGGGGACAATTCGACCAGCCGCCGGCACAAATCAATGGCTGGCTTATGAGTAACCCCACCAAACATCACATGGCTCATGTGGTCGATCTGGCTATGGGCAGCCTGGTTGAGTCGCGGGTGATTGTAGCCGTGAATGGCGGCCCACCAGGATGACATACCGTCGATCAGTCGCCGGCCGTCGTCCAGAATGAGTTCGCAGCCCTCGGCTGCGGCAACCGGATAAACCGGCAATGGCTCTCGGAAGGAGGTATAGGGATGCCAGATATGTTCGCGATCAAAGGTCAGATCGTCAGGCTGCAAGAAATTTGTCATAGGTTGAAACCAAATTGTCGCCAATCAACAGTATGAAATTTGACCAGTCGTTATTATTTGCTGGCTTTAAAAGTTGACAGTGTACGTATTACCCGTAATCTAGTCGAGTATAATTAACGACTAACAATGGATCCCCCATGACTGATACCGCGCTTCGCCACGACTGGACTGTTGCCGAGATCGAAGATCTCTTTGCCCACCCCTTTAATGACTTATTATTTCAGGCTCAGCAAATACATCGCCAGCACTTTGACCCTAATGCGGTACAGGTTAGTACCTTATTGTCGATAAAGACCGGTGCTTGTCCCGAAGACTGCAAATATTGCCCGCAAAGTGCCCACTATCATACTGGCGTAGATCGCGAGCGGCTGATGGCGGTTAATAAAGTGCTGGAGGAAGCCAAAGCAGCTAAAGCTCAGGGTGCCAGCCGCTTCTGCATGGGCGCTGCGTGGCGTAATCCGAAAGCGCGTGATATGCCTTATGTGATCGAAATGGTAAAGGGTGTAAAAGAACTGGGTCTGGAAACCTGCATGACGCTCGGAATGTTATCGGTAGAGCAGGCGAAGATGCTGCAACAAGCTGGCCTGGATTATTACAACCATAACCTGGACACCTCGCCGGAGTTTTATGGTGAGATCATCAGTACCCGGACCTATCAGGATCGTCTGAGCACACTGCAGAATGTCCGTGACGCTGGTATGAAGGTTTGCGCCGGCGGTATTGTCGGAATGGGTGAGAGCCGCCGCGACCGCGCTGGTCTGCTGCAGCAACTGGCGAATTTGCCACAGCATCCGGAAAGTGTACCGGTAAATATGCTGGTAAAAGTTGCCGGCACGCCTTTTGCGGAAATTGATGATCTGGATCCTTTCGAATTTGTGCGAACCATCGCGGTTGCCCGTATTCTGATGCCGGAATCTTTCGTGCGCTTGTCAGCTGGCCGCGAAGATATGAATGATGAGATGCAGGCGCTATGTTATCTGGCCGGTGCCAATTCCATTTTCTATGGTGAAAGATTGCTAACTACAGCTAATCCGGAAGCGGACAAAGACCGCCAGTTGTTTGATCGGCTGGGCCTGAAACCGCTTGAAATTGACGGTTATAGCGACGAAGTATATGAAGCAGTGATCCACGATGCGGTCAGCGAACAGCAGCAACCTGTTCGTTATTATGAAGTTTCCTGACTAATAGTTTATGGCGGTTATTGCGGCTCGGCTCCGGCAAGCGAACAGCGACCGTAAAGGGTTGCAGCGCTGGCGCACCTTAAACACCGGCACCAGCGTATCTGCGCGTACTATAGCCGATGATTCTGGCAGCTATCTTAATTTCTCAAGCAATGATTATCTGGGCCTGAGCAATCACCCGAGCGTGCTTGCTGCTTTTTGCGAGGCGGTGACGAGTTATGGTGCCGGCAGCCGCGCCTCATCACTGGTGGTTGGTTATCAGGTGCCCCATGCCTATCTGAGCGCGCAACTGGCTGAATGGCTGGAGCGGGAGCAGGTACTGCTGATGAATTCAGGCTTTGCCGCTAATCATGGCTGCGTGACAACCATGGCGCCTTTTTATGATCGCCTGGTAAGCGATCGGCTGATACACGCTTCACTGATTGACGGGATCCGCCATAGTCGCGTGCGGTTGCAGCGTTTTGCCCATAACGACATGGCTGATTTGCTGCAGCGCTTGCAGCAACAGAGCGGCAACGGTTTGATCCTGACTGAAAGCGTGTTCAGTATGGACGGCGACCGTGCGCCGGTACGGGCCATACTGAACCTGATCGATGACAATGGCTACCGTGATCAGTGCGATCTGATGGTAGATGACGCCCACGGTTTTGGTGTTACCGGGCCAGATGGGAAAGGCGTCGGCGGTGAGTTTTCACAGGCTGAAGTTCCTTTGCTGACGCTGACTTTTGGTAAAGCTGTCGGTGTCGCGGGGGCGGCCATCGCAACCACTTCGGAGATCGCTGATTATCTGGTTAATCATTGCCGGGAACTCATCTATTCCACAGCATTTCCCGCCGCTCAGGCGGCAGCGATCAGCGCTTCAGTTAAGCTATTACAAGGTGCTGAAGGGGCCAGCTTGCGGACAAAACTTAGTGACAATATCGCGTTACTGAAACAACAGGCTGCTGCGCTGAATTTACCGCTGCAGGCTACTGATACCGCTATCCAGACCGTTCAGCTAGGTAGCGACGCACGTGCCCTTGAGGTGAGCTCACGGCTGCGTGAGCAGGGCATATGGTGCACGGCAATCCGGCCACCAACGGTTCCTGAAGGCCAGGCCCGCTTACGAATTGCACTGAGTGCCATGCATAGTGCCGATGATATCAATCAGTTGTTGCGGGCTCTGCAGCAGAGTCTGGAGACCTGAAATGCAGAACTCGTTTAGCCATGACGCCGCCCGATCATTCGACAAGGCCCGGGTCGCACGCCAGTTCAGCAAAGCCGCTGCCAGCTATAGTCAGCATGATTATTTGCAGCGGCGCTGCGGTGCAGCTCTATTGCAGCAGTTGCCGGCACAGAGCGACGTTCTTATCGATCTTGGTTGTGGCCCCGCCAGTATGACCAGCGCCTTGCAAGGCTGCTGTAATCATTATCTGGGCCTGGATATCGCCACAGGGATGCTGCGGCAGGCACAAACTCAGGAAAAGGCAGCCTTTGCCGGCGCTGATATGGATCAGTTGCCGCTGCAACAGGGTAGCGTGGATACGATTTTCTCGAACCTGACGCTGCAGTGGAGCAATGATCTTTATGCGACGCTCACTGGCGCCCTGCATGCACTTCGGCCCGGCGGCATACTGCTTTTCTCTACGATTCTGCAGGGCTCAATGGCACCACTGAACAGCGTGTTCGCTGAGGTCGATAACCGGCCACACATTAATTCATTTCTTAGTACTGATAGTGTTCGCAATATTTTGGCGAGGCTACCCGACTGCGATTGCGAACTCAGTGAATTGCCACTGCGGGTGAGTTATGACAGCCTCACTGATATGTTGCGCGACCTCAAGGGTATCGGCGCCAACTACACCGCCAGAGATCCGCAGGGATTATTCACCCGGCGCCGTTTTTCGAAATGGGTAGCTGCCACCGAAAAGCACCGGGAAACCGACGGAAAGCTTTATCTTTACTGGCATATCGGGCTGGTGTCCATACGTAAACGGAGTTGATTAAGAGGCATCATGAATTGCTATTTTGTTACTGGAACTGACACCGACGCCGGTAAGACGGTGGCCGCGGTGGCGCTTTTGCAAGCCCTGCAAGCCGCTAACTATTACTGTCTGGCTATGAAGCCTGTGGCCGCTGGCGCTGCTGATGACGGCGCTGGTCTTCGAAACGATGACGCGCTGCAGCTGCTTGCTAACTTGCATCCCCGGCAAGCTGACAACTGGCTGCCGTCCTATACCGACGTGAATCCCATATGCTTTGCTGAGCCGGTGGCGCCGCACCTGGCGGCGGCTCGCCACGAGCAGAGCATCAGGATCAGCGAATTATTACAGCACACTGCCAAGCTGACCCGGCAGCAGCCTGATTGTCTGCTGATCGAAGGGGCTGGCGGCTGGTTGCTACCGCTTAATGACAGCGAAACCATGGCTGATTTTGTACAGGAACTGGGGGCGTCAGTAATTTTGGTAGTCGGGCTTAAACTCGGCTGTCTGAATCACGCGCTACTTACCGTTGCTGACATCGAGCGCCGCGGTTTGCGTCTGGCGGGCTGGATAGCTAACCAGCCGCTGGCATTGCCAATGACTCTGCAGCAAGAAAACCTGAGCTACCTGAAGCAAAGGATCCCGGCACCTTGTCTGGGCGTATTACCATTTATTGAAAATTTTGAGCAACAACAGCCCGGCGATTATCTCACCGGGATCAAAAAAATATTCGGCTCAAATGGCTAGATTTCAGTAAAATATAAGCAGCAGGCTATTGAGAATGGCGGGGGTAAACCTCATATCATTAGCCGCTATCTGTTGGTTACTTAAGAGGTATGTCGTTTATGTTCCGGATTGCCCTTTTTTTAGCTACGAACCTGGCTATTTTGCTGGTTTTGGGCCTGGTTATGAACCTGTTATTGCCGGCTCTTGGGGTAGACCCATCAGGCTACGGGGGCTTGTTATTATTTGCCGCAGCTTTTGGTTTTGGCGGCGCGTTTATATCGCTGGCTATTTCACGCTGGATGGCAAAACGAACAACCGGTGCTCGGGTTATTACCCAGCCGCGTAATAACACTGAAGCCTGGCTGATGCAGACTGTAGAGCGTCTGACTCGTCAAGCTGGTATCCCTATGCCAGAAGTTGCTATCTTTGATTCGCCAGCGCCGAACGCGTTCGCCACCGGGGCCAGCAAAAAGAGCTCCCTGGTTGCTGTTAGCACGGGTTTGTTGCGCCATATGAACCAGGACGAAGTCGAAGCCGTATTAGCCCATGAAATCGCGCATATCGCTAATGGCGACATGGTCACCCTTACCCTGATTCAGGGCGTGGTGAATACCTTTGTTATTTTCTTTGCCCGGGTTATTGCCGGCGTGATCGATAATGCCACCCGCAGCAGTTCGCAAAGTGGACAAGGGCTTGGCGGCATGGCTTATTTTGCCATTGTTATGGTTTTAGAGTTGGTATTTGGCATTCTCGCCAGTATCATTGTGTTCTGGTTCTCGCGCCAGCGCGAATTCCGCGCCGATGCCGGTTCAGCAGCGCTGGTTGGCCGCGACAAAATGATCGCTGCCTTGCGCCGTTTACAGCAAGGTCAGGAATCACAATTGGACGGCTCTATGATGGCCTTTGGTATCCAGAGCGAATCACGCAAATTCAGTGAATTATTTCTGACTCACCCGCCTTTAGAAAAGCGGATCCAAGCCTTGCAGCGCCTGTGAAATAAGTCTTTAAGTAAATAACTTGAAGTAAATTAATAAGGATAGTTATGACGACCTGGAGTTCGCGGAGTTGGCGCGACAAGCCAATTCAGCAACAACCTGCATATCCGATTGCGGCAGAGTTGCAGCGCGTAGAGCATCAACTTAAACAGTTTCCGCCGTTGGTTTTTGCTGAAGAAATTCGGGCGCTGCGCACACAACTGGCCAGAGTAAGTCAGGGTAAAGGGTTCTTGCTGCAAGGTGGCGATTGCGCAGAAACTTTTGCAGATTTCAACGCGCCTAAAATTCGCGATACCTTTAAGGTTATTCTGCAGATGGCTATTGTGTTGACCTTTGCCGGTTCTTGTCCGGTGACTAAGGTTGCACGGATGGCTGGTCAGTATGCCAAGCCCCGCTCGAGTGACGCTGAAACCCTTGACGGTTTGTCGCTGCCGAGCTACCGCGGCGATATCATTAATGCGGCTGATTTCACTGAAGCGGCAAGGCAACCCAACCCGGAACGGATGATCCAGGCATACCATCATTCGGCGGCAACGCTCAACTTACTGCGTGCCTTTGCTCAGGGCGGGCTTGCAGATCTTCATAAAGTTCATAAATGGAATATGAGTTTTGTCGCGGCGAATCCGCTGAAGGAGCAGTATCAGCGGGTGGCTGAACAAATTCAGTCAGCACTGAAGTTTATGGAAGTTTTGGGCATTACCGCTGAAACCAATGCAACCATACATGAAACTCAGCTGTTTACCTCTCACGAGGCACTGTTGTTGCCTTATGAGGAAGCCTTAACGCGTACGGATACATTGACTGGATTGCCTTATGACTGCTCAGCGCATATGGTCTGGATCGGTGAGCGGACCCGCCAGCTGGATCATGCCCATGTTGAGTTTATGCGTGGTATTCATAACCCGCTGGGTGTGAAAATCGGGCCGACCACACAGCCTGACGACGTGATTCAGTTGCTGGACGTATTGAATCCACAGAACGAAGCGGGGCGGATCACGCTGATAACCCGGATGGGAGCCAATAAGCTGGCGGATAATCTGCCGCGAATCGTGCGCCGGGTGAAAGCTGAAGGCCGGCAAGTTGTCTGGTCCAGTGATCCCATGCACGGCAACACGGTAAAGGCTGAAAATGGCTTGAAAACTCGTGATTTTGACGCCATTCATCAGGAACTGCGTCACTTCTTTGCCGTGCATCAGGCTGAAGGCACCTACCCTGGGGGGGTCCATCTGGAGATGACTGGGGAAGACGTGACTGAGTGCACCGGCGGAGCCTATCAGATACGCGAGCAGGATTTGACTCAGCGCTATCGCACTCAGTGCGATCCGCGCCTGAATGCCGATCAGGTTCTGGAATTAGCATTTTTAGTCGCAGATTCTCTGCGGGACGCGCGGCATGGCCGCGGTTAACTGACATTTTTCGAGGTTTTAGCAGTATATGTCACAGCATCAAGTTGAACAGTTTTTTGAAAACCTATGGCAGGATTACATCCGACTGACGCCTTCGGCCGCTAAAGTACATCAGGTGCTGGGTCAAGGGCAGCCAATTATTAACGACCACGTTGCATTCAGAACCTTCAATATCGCGCCGGTTCGCTTGGCAGCGTTGGCGGCTCACTTTGAAAGCATGGGCTATGAGGCAAAAGGCGATTACGAGTTTACTGAAAAGAAGCTCATCGCCAAACATTTTGAACACCGTGATCCACGGCTGCCCAAAATCTTTATCAGTGAGTTGCTGGTTGAGGAGTTTTCGCCCGAACTGCAGACGATTATTAAGCAATTAGTTGGACAAATTAAGCCCGAACAGGTTGCCCGGCCTGAATTCCTGTATTCTGGCACCCACTGGCAACTGAGCAGCACTGACTATGAGCGATTGCTGGAGGAAAGTGAGTACGCCGCCTGGATGGCAGCCTTTGGTTTTCGCGCTAATCACTTCACCGTCAACGTGAATGAGCTAACGGACTATGACTCGCTGGAAGAAGTGAATCAGACTCTGAAAGACGCTGGCTTCCGGTTAAATAGTTCCGGCGGTGAAATCAAAGGCTCGCGGGACGTTTACCTGGAGCAGTCGTCGACTATGGCTGACCATACGCCGGTGCGTTTCAGTGATATGGAAAAAGTGATTCCGAGCTGTTTTTATGAATTCGCCCGCCGTTACGAGGTGGCGCCAAACCAGCTCTACACGGGATTTGTCGCTGCCTCGGCAGATAAAATCTTCGAAAGCACTAATGCTCGGTGATGCCCGCTAACGCCCGCTAATGCGGGCGTTGGTGGCAAGTTAGAAGCGGTGCCGCTCAATGTTGGTTTCCGCCAGAATTTTGGCGGCGATTTCCTCCACCGAAAACCGGGTGGAATCTAAGAAGGGAATCGCTTCGCGCCGGTACATCTTTTCAACCTCATTTAATTCATAGCGGCACTGCTGCAGCGACGCATAGGTACTGCCTTCGCGCCGTTTGGTGCGAATTTCATGCAGTCGCTGGGGATCCAGGGTCAGGCCAAATATCTTATGGCGTTGTGCTTTGAGTACCTGGGGTAATTGCAGGTTTTCAAGGTGGTCATCTTCGGTTAACGGGTAGTTGGCTGCTTTGATGCCGTAATGCAGCGCCAGGTAAAGACTGGTCGGTGTTTTGCCGGTACGGGATACCCCCAGCAGGATAATATCCGCCTCATCATAATCTGACACATTGCTGCCATCGTCGTTGGCCATGGTGTAGTTTACGGCATCAATACGAAAGTCATAACTTTCGCGAATCCCGTTCTCTTCAATGCCGTGCGTTCTATGCGTTTTGGGCTGGGCAGGGATGCCCAGCTCTTTGCTCATCGGGGCAACGAAATAATCCAGAAAGTCATAACAGCTGCCGCGGCTACCGGTAATCACACGTTTTACGTCAACACTGACAAAAGTATGGAAAATAATCGGCCGTTCACCGCTGTCAGTATAGGCTTTGTTAATCCGGCTGACTGCTTGCTCTGCTTTTTCGGTGCTGTCGATAAAAGCCAGGGTTTTATGTTCAACTTTAAGCGGGAACATCGACAGCATGGCTTTTCCAAAAGCTTCTGCGGTAAGGGCCGTTCCATCGGAAATATAGAAAATTGTGCGCATTAACGTGAATCCTTGAAGAGAAATGCATAAGAGATGTTAACTTGTGGTGGCCCAATGTGTAAAATAAACCGCATCAGGTGACCGCGGACGGGTCGCATCCAGCCTAAAAATCACGAGGAATTCAGTGTGTCGAACAATGTACAAGAGAAAGTGCAAGACTATGTACTTTGGTATGATCAGCTAGGGATGAACGATGTCAGTCGGGTAGGTGGTAAAAATGCCTCACTTGGCGAAATGATCAGTAACCTGGCCGGTGCTGGCGTGGAAGTGCCAAATGGCTTTGCCACTAGCGCTGAAGCCTTCAATGAATTCCTCGATCAAAGCGGTGTGAACGACCGCATTTACGCCTTGCTCGACGATCTGGATACCAATGATGTCAAAGCGCTTGCTGATGCCGGTAAAAAAATCCGGCAGTGGGTAATTGAAACCCCATTTCAGCCTGCCTTAAATGATGCTATCCATGAAGCGTATAAAAAACTTAGCGGTGGCAATGATGAAGTGAGTTTCGCGGTACGTAGTTCAGCTACTGCTGAAGATATGCCCGATGCGTCTTTTGCCGGGCAGCAGGAAACTTTTCTCAATGTTCGCGGTATCGACAGCATTATGGAAGCGATCAAACATGTATTCGCTTCACTGTTTAACGACCGGGCGATTTCCTATCGGGTACACCAGGGCTACGACCACCGGGGTGTCGCATTATCAGCAGGTATCCAGCGGATGGTGCGCAGCGACATCGCCTCCTCTGGTGTGATGTTCTCAATTGATACTGAATCCGGCTTTGATCAGGTGGTATTTATTACCTCATCCTTCGGGCTGGGTGAAATGGTGGTGCAGGGCGCGGTCAACCCTGATGAGTTTTATGTGCATAAACCCACGCTAAAAGCTCGCAAGCCAGCGGTTTTGCGACGTAATCTTGGCAGCAAGAAAATTCAGATGGTTTATGCCGATAGCCATGAACATGGCAAGCAAACCGCAATCGTTGATATACCGGAAGACCAGAGCCGGACCTTCTCATTATCAGACAGCGAAGTCGAAGCCTTAGCGCGGCAGGCTGTGATTATCGAAAAACATTACCAGCGGCCGATGGATATTGAATGGGCGAAAGATGGTATCGACGGCAAGCTATACATAGTGCAGGCGCGCCCGGAAACCGTGCAATCGAATAAAGGTGGCCAGGCGCTGGAACGCTATGCGCTCAAGCAAAGCGGTGAGCTTATTGCCACTGGCCGTGCCATTGGTCAGCGAATCGGGGCTGGTAAAGCCCGGGTCCTGAAAGATATTTCCCAAATGGATCAGGTTCAGCCTGGTGATGTGCTGGTGACGGATATGACGGATCCCGACTGGGAGCCCATCATGAAACGCGCCTCGGCCATAGTTACCAATCGCGGCGGACGGACTTGTCACGCGGCTATTATTGCCCGTGAGCTTGGTATCCCGGCGGTAGTCGGCTGTGGTGATGCGACCAGCCGCATCAACGCTGGGGATCAGGTTACCGTATCCTGCGCCGAGGGCGATACTGGCTTTATTTATAAGGGTGAATTGGAGTTTGATGTGACGACTTCGGATGTTGGCGATATGCCGGCATTACCGTTGAAAATCATGATGAACGTTGGCAACCCGGATCGCGCCTTTGATTTCGCCAGCCTCCCTCATGCGGGTGTAGGCCTGGCCCGGTTAGAATTTATTATTAACCGTATGATTGGCGTGCATCCTAAAGCGCTGCTTAACTTCGATAAACAAACGCCTGAACTGAAGAAGCAGATCAGTGAGTTCATGGCAGGTTACTCCAGCCCGCGCGAATATTACGTTGCTAAACTGGCGGAAGGGATATCTACTCTGGGCGCTGCTTTCTCGCCGGAGCGGGTAATCGTGCGGATGTCGGACTTTAAATCAAACGAATATGCCAACCTGATCGGTGGCCGTCAGTATGAGCCGCATGAAGAAAACCCGATGCTTGGCTTCCGTGGTGCTTCACGTTATATCTCGGAAGATTTTCGTGATTGTTTTGCGATGGAATGTGAAGCGATCAAGCGGGTTCGCAATGAAATGGGACTGACGAATATTGAAATCATGATTCCTTTCGTCCGTACCCTGGAAGAAGGCCGAAAAGTAATTGAATTGCTGGCCGAACAAGGGCTACGCCAGGGCGAGCGCGGGCTGCGGGTCATCATGATGTGTGAGCTGCCTTCTAATGCGTTGCTGGCTGAACAATTCCTGGATATTTTTGATGGGTTCTCGATTGGCTCCAATGACTTAACCCAGCTGACTCTGGGCCTCGATCGTGACTCGGGCGTTATCGCGCATCTGTTTGATGAGCGTAACGAAGCGGTCAAGGCTATGCTGTCAATGGCGATTAAAGCTGCCAAGAAGAAAGGCAAGTATGTCGGCATATGTGGTCAGGGTCCGTCAGATCATGCTGACTTTGCTGCCTGGCTGGTCGAGCAGGGTATCGATTCAGTTTCGTTAAACCCGGATACTGTGGTGGAAACCTGGTTGTATCTGGCCGAACAACACGGGTAACTATTCTGTGACAACGTCAATGCCGGTGCATGACCGGGTTAACCAGCCAGACCCTGACTATCAGCGTTATCTGGCTGCGTTAAAAACCGCTGGCTTTGACGGTGATATTGATGCCAGTTATGCTGGCCGGCTGATTGCTGCAACCGATAACAGTATCTATCAGAACCTGCCTCGTGCAGTGCTCTATCCGCGCACCCAAAGTGCTTTATCCGAAGCACTGAGGCTGGCCGATCAGACTGCTTTTAAAGGTATACGCTTTGCGCCCCGCGGCGGTGGTACAGGTACTAATGGGCAGGCTCTGTCTGCCGGCCTGATTGTAGATCTGAGTCGCTACTTTAAGGGCATCAGTGAAGTGTCCGCCAGCGAGGGCTGGGTGCGCTGCCAGGCGGGCGTGATCAAAGATCAGCTCAATGATGCCATTCGATCGGACGGCTGGTTTTTCTCTCCCGATTTATCCACCAGTAATCGTGCCACTATCGGTGGGATGATTAATACCGACGCGTCCGGGCAGGGTTCGCTGGTATATGGCAAAACCAGCGATCATGTGCTGGAACTCACCGCAGTACTGATTAATGGTGAAGTGCTTCATACACGGCCGTTGCCCATAGCCGAAGCAGAAGAGCGGGCCCGGGGCAGTACCACCGAGGCCGCTATTTACCGGCAGGTACTGGCCACTGCGGTTGGTCAGCGTGACACCATTGAAGAGAAATTCCCGCCGCTGAACCGGTTTCTCACCGGTTATGATCTGAAGCACTGTTATGACCCTGATGCGGACACGATCGATTTGTCGAGATTGCTGGCTGGCTCTGAGGGTACCCTGGCGTTTATTACTGAAGCCCGGCTGAATTTAACGCCTATTCCGCGTCACAAGTTGCTGGTTACGGTTAAATACAGTGATTTCCACTCAGCTTTGCGCCATGCTCCGGAGCTGGTGCGTGCCCGGGCAACATCGGTTGAAACGATCGATAGTAACGTGCTGAACCTGGCGCGGCAGGACATTATCTGGCACCAGGTAAAAGAACAGCTGCACGAAGTGGCTGGCGGCGCCTTGATGGATGGTATTAATATCGTTGAATTCACCGCTGCCGAAAGCAGCGAAATTGAGGATAAGCTGCAGCAGCTGACAGCGCGTCTCGACCAGGCTATTTCCAGCACTGCGCAAACCGGTGTGCTGGGTTATCAGATCTGCCGCGATGTCGCCAGTATTCAAACGATTTACGCGATGCGCAAAAAAGCGGTAGGCTTGTTAGGAGCGACCAAAGGCCAGCGCAAACCGGTGGCTTTTGTTGAGGATACCGCGGTACCGCCGGAAAACCTCGCGGACTTTATTATGGCGTTTCGTCAGATCCTCGATGATCACGGGCTTCATTACGGTATGTTCGGCCATGTTGATGCGGGCGTGTTACACGTGCGCCCGGCGCTGGATCTGACTAATCCTGTTGATGAAGCTTTAGTGCGGGTGATCAGCGACAAAGTGGTCGCGCTTACCATGAAATATGGCGGCTTGCTCTGGGGGGAGCATGGCAAAGGCTATCGATCTGAATATAGCCCGAAATTTTTTGGTGCCACTCTCTATGCGGAGTTACAAAAAATTAAAGCCGCATTTGACCCTGACAACCGACTGAATCCTGGCAAAATTTGCACGCCCTGGCAATCGGACGAAGCACTGTTATCCATTGATGAAACCAAGCGTGGTTTCTACAATCGGCAAATTCCGTTGCAAGTGAGGGAAAGCTATCGCGCGGCAATGGATTGTAACGGCAATGGCTTATGTTTTAACTATGCCGCTGATTCGGCGATGTGTCCTTCCTATAAAGCCACGGGCGACCGGCGTTATTCGCCAAAAGGGCGGGCTGGGTTGATCCGCGAATGGCTGCGCCTGAATGAACAGGAAAACTTTGACGCCACCGGCATTCCGCAGGCCCGCAACAGCACGCTGTTTAGTCGTAAAAAGGCTCCCGCGGGAAATGATTTTAACCATGAGATAAAACAATCCATGGATGCCTGCCTGGCGTGTAAAGCCTGTGCCAGCCAATGTCCGGTTAAAGTTGATGTGCCGGCTTTCCGATCGCGTTTTCTGGCCTGGTATCACCAGCGTTACCGGCGGCCCTTGGCAGATTACCTGGTGGGCACAATTGAATGGACTGCGCCGTTACTGGCCCGTTATCCGCGGCTGGCAAACGGCTTGACACACAACCTGCTTAGCCGCTGGCTGATGAAGAGAACTATGGGCTATGTTGATGCCCCCCGCCTGTCCGTTCCGAATATCGACATGCGCTGGCGACAGCGCAACTGGCCAGCCTATAGCGCTGAACAGTTAGCCGACCTGGATAGCCGCCAAAGAGATAAGATGGTGGTTATTGTTCAGGATCCCTTTACCAGTTTTTATGAGGCTGAGCTGGTCGAAGCTTTTGGCCAGTTGGCCGAAAAGCTTGGTTATACTCCCATATTGCTGGATTTTATTGGTAACGGTAAAGCTCAGCACGTGAAAGGCTTCCTGCGCGAATTTCAGCACACCGCGGAGCAGGTGACCGCCCAGCTGCAAATCCTCGCCGAACTGAAGCTGCCGATGGTGGGCCTGGATGCGTCGACGGTGCTCTGCCTGGCGGATGAATACCAGACTTATGTACCGGCCGCAAAAAATTTCCGTGTCCAACTTGTGCAGGACTGGTTAGGTCAGCATCTTGAGGCGCTTAGCGAGCTCAGGCGCGAGGCGGTATCAGATCATGAATACGTTTTATTGACACATTGCACTGAGCAGACCGCCGTGCCAGCGGCCAGTGATAACTGGCAGCGTCTGTTCAGTGCAGTGGGCATGCGATTGCAGCCACAGGCAACGGGATGTTGCGGAATGGCAGGCACCTATGGTCATGAATTGCCGAACCAGGCTAATAGTAAAAAGCTATACGAATTAAGTTGGGCGGATAAAGTGGCGCAGGTGCAGGCTGAACGATTACTGGTGACCGGATTTTCATGTCGCTCGCAGGTGAAGCGGATGACTGCCGTGGAGAAGGGGAATCTGCAGCGGGCACGACACCCGCTGCAGGTGCTAGCGGAACAGCTTTAAGATTACGCCTGTTTGGCTTTGGCTTTAGCGATTACTTCACGAGCCAGCTCGTCAGCAATCTCACCAGTCGGGCGATTCTCTTTTTCGGCACGGGTAAAGATGGTATCCAGGGTATTGTATATATCGCGAACCCGTTGATCCGTTTCTGACCGGCTCATGTTAGCGGCTTCACTGCACACGTGAATCACACCACCAGCGTTAATAACGTAGTCAGGGGCATATAAGATGCCCATGTCACTGACAATCTTATCATGGGCTTTAGTTGCCAGCTGGTTGTTAGCACTGCCAGCAATGATTTTGGCTTTCATTTGTTCCAGGGTGGCATCATTAATGGTAGCACCCAGCGCACACGGCGCGTAGACATCAACATCCAGGCCGTAGATCTCTTCAAGACCGACTACTGTGGCATCTAATTCTTTCGCCGCGCGCGCACAGGCTTCGTCATTGATATCACTGACAAATAGCTTCGCACCTTCATCGGCACAGTATTTAGCAAAGTCATATCCAACCGAACCAAGGCCCTGAACCGCAATTTTAATGCCTTTCAGATCGTCACTGCCGAACTTATGCTTAGCCGCAATTTTAAGGCCAAGATAGGTTCCCAGGGCAGTATGTGGTGAAGGATCGCCTGCTTTACCGGTGGTACCAGCAACATAGCTGGTTTCTTCGGCCACGATCTCAATGTCGGTGGTACGGATATTGACGTCTTCGGCGGTAATGTAACGCCCGCTGAGCGAGTTAACGAAACGGCCATAGGCACGAAATAACTCAGGCGTTTTAATGGTTTTAGCATCACCGATAATAACCGCTTTACCGCCGCCGAGGGGCAGGCCGGCTAAAGCGCTTTTGTAAGTCATGCCGCGTGATAAACGAAGGACATCGGTCAAAGCGTCAGCCGACGATGCATAGTTCCACAAGCGGGTTCCACCTAAAGAAGGGCCAAGCGTTGTATCATGAATAGCAATGATGGCTTTTAAACCCGTTTCTTTATCGTGGCAAAACACGACTTGTTCGTGTTGGTCGAATTCTTTGTGCTCAAACAGCGACATTTGCAGTGTATCCTCGTTCATACCAAAATTGCGCGCACATTAGCATTTTGCGAATTTTTGCGCCAGTCAATATACGAAATAAGCAGTTAACGTAAACGTAAACTGCTGCAAGCTAAGTTTACAGCATTTGGTGTTTTGCGCCCAGTTCCTTTCGCGCCCCTTTCGCGATAGTATAATGGGCTAACTTTCATTAAAAACAGACATAGGGTGTACCAGTATTATGGCAGAACAGCAGCCACAAATGACCGAGGCCGAAGCCTCTGAATGGGTTCGACTACAGTTTCAGCGCGCGAATAAGTTTCTGGCTGAGAAAGGGATCCTGACCGACCGGGTATTGACCAAAGACTCCCGTTATCTGGTGCCTCACGTCGCAGTCTGGAAGTTCTCAACACAGGATCAGGTTGACGTATGGGTCGTGAACGGCGACGTCCCGAGTGACGTGGTCGGTGCAGGCGCAGCCAAGACCGCGCGCGAAGCCCTGCGTCACTTTTCACTGCAGTGGCAAATTCAGGCGGATAAAATTCTCACCGACGAGAAGCTAAGCCAGGATCCGGAACAGCAGAAATATGCCAAATACCTGATCCAAAGCGCAGAGAATCTCTATCAGACCACACAGGTGGAAGACCTTTGGGAAGATCAGCCGCAGGGCTAGATCGTTCAGCGGGCTTTAGTCTGCTTCCTGAATGAGATGAAAAACCCCGTTATTTAATAAGTCACATACCAATTGCGCCGCCGCCGGGCGGCTCAGCTGCGACAATTCGCACAATGGCTGGTCCTGCCACAAAGCTGCCAGTTGCTGTGCGAAGCCCAGCATCTCAGCATCCACCGCAAAGCGCTCACCGTTAGCATAAAGGATATGGTCAGGCCCTATCAGCATACGTGCTCCCGGCGTGCGGCACAGCAGCATATCTGTACCCGAATAGGCCAGCAGTTCAGTTACGTCGATTTCATGCTCAGGCTGCGGTAACGGGCGCTTACTTTGCGACATAACCTGCAGCAAAGCGGCGTCCAGCTGGTTATCTCGCGCAAGGCTGTCAAGCAAAAATTGTTTCAGATGATTAAGCTGCTGCGGAGAAACTTGCCAGGCAGATCCATAGCTTTGTGCATGTGGATCCTGGTAGCGGGGTAACTCGCGTTCCGTAGCCAGCAACATATCTGCTGCCTGGGCCGCCAGTTCAGCGGTATTTGGGGCACGAAAGCCCACTGAATAGTTCAGGCTAGGTTCAAGCGCGACACCGTGATGTGGACAGCCGGCAGGAATGTACAGGATATCGCCGGCCTCCAGCACTTCATCAATACAGGGCTTAAAGTCTTCTTTTAGCTGTTTCAGGTCAGGGTGTGGGCGATGTTCCGTGGCATTGGCGAGCCGGTGACCGACCTGCCAGTGACGGCGGCCTGCGCCCTGAATGATAAACACATCGTACTGATCAAGATGCGGGCCGACACTACCGCCGGGCACCGCGAAGCTTATCATAACATCGTCGGTGCGCCAGTCGGGCAGAAAGCGAAAGGGTTCAAGTAGTTGCTGCACTTCAGGAAACCACTCGTTAACTGACTGTACCAGCAGCGTCCAGTCTTCTTCGCCGAAAGCTTCGTAATCTTCGAAAGGGCCGTGGGTAACCAGCCATTGTTGTTGCTGATGTTCAATAACCCGTGAATCCACCCCTTCTTCAAGCGCCAGCCCCGCCAGTAACTCCGGAGCTAATGGGTCGGTAAAGCCTGGCCACCCCTGCTTGATGAGCAGGGGCTTCTGTTGCCAGTATTCGTCAAGAAACCGGGCCCGGTCGAACTGCAGCGAACTACTCATGCGTCAAGATCGTCAACGAAACGAATGGCATCACCGATATAAGATGCCGGTGTCAGGCGCTTGAGTTCTGCTTTAACGGTTTCAGGAAGCTCCAGGCTATTGATGAAATCGGCCATGGCTTGCTGGTTAACGCGCTTACCGCGAGTCAGCTCTTTGAGTTTTTCGTACGGCTTTTCAATGCCGTAGCGACGCATTACCGTCTGTACTGGTTCGGCCAGCAGCTCCCAGTTTTGATCCAGCTCGCGAGCCAGGTTATCTGCGTTAACTTCCAGCTTGCTGATGCCTTTAAGCGTTGCCTGATAGGCAATTAAAGCATAGGCAAAACCAACGCCAATATTACGCAGTACGGTGGAATCGGTCAGGTCGCGCTGCCAGCGGCTGATTGGCAGTTTTGCCGCGAGGTGCGCCATAACCGCATTAGCCAGACCCAGATTGCCTTCTGAATTTTCGAAATCAATCGGGTTCACTTTATGCGGCATCGTTGATGAGCCAACTTCGCCGGCGACTGTACGCTGCTTGAAATGATTCAGTGCAATGTAACCCCAGAGGTCACGATCGAAGTCGATGACGATGGTGTTGAAACGAGCGACGGCATCAAACAATTCTGCTATGTAGTCGTGGGGTTCAATCTGAGTAGTATAGGCATTCCAGCTCAGGCCCAGCGAGGTGACAAAACGCTCAGACAAGCTATGCCAGTCAACCTCAGGGTAGGCTGCCAGATGTGCATTATAGTTGCCAACGGCACCATTGATTTTGCCCAGCAGGGGAACCGCCTGCAATTGTTCCAACTGACGTTTCAAACGCACATAGACGTTGGCCATTTCCTTGCCCATAGTGGTAGGCGTGGCTGGTTGACCATGGGTGCGCGCCATCATCGGCACTGTTTTGTGCGCAATAGCCAGACCTTTAACCGCTGACGTCAGTTCCTGCATAACCGGTAGCATGACGTCCTGCAGGGCTTCACGCAGCATCAACGCGTGCGACAAGTTGTTGATATCTTCTGACGTACAGGCAAAGTGAATAAACTCGCTTACTGCGGCGAGTTCAGCGTGGTCGGCGACAGCTTCTTTGAGGAAGTACTCAACTGCCTTTACGTCATGGTTAGTAGTGCTTTCTATTGCTTTCACGCGGGCGGCATGGGCTTCACTGAAATCATTAATGATAGCTTCCAGGGCTTCATTTGCGGTATCGCTGAATGCCGGCACTTCACTGATTTCGGGCGTGGCGGCCAATAGTTGTAACCATCTTACTTCTACAATTACCCGATTCCGGATCAAACCATATTCACTGAATATCGGGCGCAGGCTGGCTGTTTTACTGCCATAACGGCCATCAACGGGAGATAAGGCGGTAAGAGAGGTCAGGTTCATCATAATTCAGGCTCCGATTGCTCACGCAGGTTGCGCAATAACTGTTGGGCAGTGCTTACCATACGCTGCCGGGAAAATATAAAATGACGGCGTTTACCGCCTAGCTGTCGCCATAAGACAACATTACGTATCCCCGCTAGTAACAGCGCGCGGATTTGATTCTGTATAGCTGGTTGTTGCAGGTAATCAGGCTTGCCATTTATTTGGATAGGCTGACCAAGTGGCGATATCAGATCGCTGTATACTCCTGCCATGCCGGCAATAATGGTATCCTGGCTGAAACTGAACTCTGACTGCTGCCGGTTTAGTTTATTAAGCCGCTGGCCCAGCTGTTCCAGCACGGCAGGGCGTTTGCTGAGGCGACGCTCAAGAGCCAGCAGGCCAATCATATAGCGGGTTATTTCAACATCTTTTTGTTTGCTTGCGCCAATTTGGTCGAGCAGCTGCTCAAGCCCCCAGCATAATGCCGGCAGGTCATTATATACGTCAGTAAAGTTTGCGGGATTCTGATTCAGTACACTGCTAAAAAGCACGCGGCTATGAGCCGCATTGCGCAGGCTGCCTTCGCGTGCGATTTGCTTCACAGCGGCAGCGGCCAGTGCTACTGCTGCCAGAGCTAATATGCGTTGTTGCAGTTGGTTCAAAGCAACACCTCGTGATCGCTCAGGCGTTGCTCAATAATACCGCCGCCCAGACAGACCTCGCCGTCATAAAAGACGGCTGACTGGCCAGGTGTAACTGCCGCCACCGGGTCGTCAAAATCAACCCGGCATTGACCGTTCGCCTGAGGTGTCAGCAGGCAGGGGATGTCTTGCTGGCGATAACGGGTTTTCACTACACAACGCAACGGCGCTTGAGGGCCTGCGCGGTCAACCCAATGCAGCTGTCCGGCGATAAGGCCATCGGAATACAGGCGAGGGTGGTCTTTGCCCTGGGCAACCACCAGCACATTTCGTGCGACATCTTTATCGACCACATACCAGGGATCGTCACTGGCATCAGCCAGGCCGCCAATATGCAGCCCTTTGCGCTGGCCAAGGGTGTGATACATCAGGCCTTCATGCTCACCTAACTGCTGGCCGTCAACGGATTCAATGATTCCGGGGCGGGCTGGTAGGTACTGCTGCAGAAAATCTTTGAATTTGCGCTCACCGATAAAGCAAATGCCCGTTGAATCTTTTTTATCAGCGGTCACCAGTCCTTGCTCTTCAGCAATGCGGCGCACTTCTGGCTTTTCGAGTTCGCCGACCGGAAACAGGGTTTGCGCGATATGACGATGAGCCAGGGTGTAAAGAAAATAGCTCTGATCTTTATTGGCATCCAGGCCCCGTAATAACTGGAACTTGCCAGCCTGCTCACGACGGCGGACATAGTGGCCGGTAGCGATATAGTCAGCCCCTAAAGCTTCTGCGGCAAACTCCAGAAAGGCTTTGAACTTAATTTCTTTGTTGCACATGATATCGGGGTTCGGGGTGCGGCCAGCCCGATACTCGTCAAGAAAATACTCAAACACATTATCCCAGTACTCGGCCGCAAAATTCACTGTATGTAAGTCAATGCCCAGCTTGGCACAAACAGCCTCGGCGTCGGCAAGGTCAGTTGCGGCAGCACAGTATTCGGCGGTGTCGTCTTCTTCCCAGTTCTTCATAAACAGGCCTTCGACCTGGTAGCCTTGCTGCAATAACAGGTAGGCTGACACAGACGAATCAACGCCGCCGGACATCCCGACGATAACTTTTTTAGCGGTATTCGGCATGGGCAAAAATGAGTCTCTTCTGACAAAAATCTGGATTTAGTTAATGGCCGCGGATTTTACCACACCGGGGGCTCTTCGCGCCACTCGCCCGGTTGCAGAGAGCGCAGCAGCCATGGGCCGACGCCGGCACGGATCAGACGTAAGGTAGGGTAACCGACCGCCGCCGTCATGCGTCGCACTTGCCGGTTTCTGCCTTCTTTTATCTTCAGGCATAACCAGGTATCCGGTACTGTCTGCCGTTCCCGTACTGGTGGGTTGCGGGGCCAAAGATTTGCAGGTTCGTCCATAAGGAAAGCTTCCCCCGGCCGGGTGATTCCGTCGTTCAGCTCAACGCCGGTGCGAAGCGCGGTAAGTGCGGCCTCATCGGGAATGCCTTCCACCTGAACCCAGTACATTTTGGGTAATTTATGGCGGGGATCGCTAATCTTATGCTGAATAACGCCATCGTTGGTTAATACCAGCAAGCCTTCGCTGTCTTTATCAAGGCGGCCGGCCGGATAAATGTCGTTATATGGCACTAAGCCTTTCAGGGTTGCTTCATCAGCGTCCCCGGAGAACTGTGACAGCACGCCGTAAGGCTTATTAAGCAGGATTAAACGAGGGTTAGCCGGGCGCGGACGAGATTCGGTTTCCGGCTTGCGCGAACGGCGACGAAAAGGTCGCCCGGGACTAGCGGATTTTGTTGTCATGGTGACGTCCTGACTAACTGGTTAGAAGACCGGTTCTGGTTGGTCATTATCGCGTTATTAATCAGTCATTACCACATAAGTCTGCCACTGCCAGTACTGTGGCCCCGTAGTCGCATATTGTGATTTCGAAGCGCCGCCTGATAATGCTAGACTAATAGCATTGAAGGGTTTTATTAACTGGCGGAGAACAACAAGGATGAGTGATAAGGAAAAAGTCGTTCTGGAAGCAGGGGATTTCAGTAAAGCGCTGCGTGGTGAAATCAAACTACCGGTTGGGGAAGTGTTGCAGCGAAGCTGGGAAATCACTTTGCGGGCGCTGCCTGTGATGCTGGTCGGGCTGGCGATTTTGTTCGTGGTGAATAGTCTTCTTTCAATGCTTCTGGATAACTGGTTTCCGCTTGAGCAAACTGATCCCGACCCCGTTAATGTTGTGCTGCGTTCTTTTATTTCGTTGTTCGTTGTTGCGCCTTTCAGCGGTATTCTGATTTATCTTGGTATACTAAACGCTGGCGATATCAAGCCGGACTTTGCTGATTTTGGCCGGGCACTTAGCCGTGCTCCGCAAGTTATTCTGGCAACATTCTATCCCTCCATACTGCTGACAGTAGTTGTGGTGTTAGCCCTGATGCTGGGGGTTATTTCACAAGCACTGAGTATGGCAGTCATTTTCGCTGTCGGTATCTATATCCAGTTATCTTTCATTTTGGCGGTGCCGCTGGTGCTCGACCGCAACATGGTTCCTCACCGCGCCTGTTTGGCTTCGTTTATCATCATCAACAAACAAATGCTGCCGGTTTTCGCGATTTATTTTATTCTGTTGCTGATTGTGCTCATTAGTATGTTGCCTTTATTGCTCGGGCTGATATTTACCTTGCCACTGACTTTTAATGTGACTGGCGTGATCTATAACACGCTGATCGGCGTAAAAAGAAACCCCTTAGTATCAAATAGTAGCGCGTCTGATGAGAGCTCAGAACGAGATCTTAATGATGATTAACGTATACGCTCACTAAATTAGGAGAACCTATGTTGCGCGTACTTTTTTTTGCAATAGTCGCGGTAGCTGTGGCGGCGATAGTATGGTGGCCTGTTTCGCTTGACCTGCGCACCGATGAGCAAATTCAGGCTGATCAGCTCACTCCGGGCCCGATGCAAATGCCGGTGATCACCGAAGTTCCGGACTTCAGCGAATACACTGATGTTCGGGAAAAAAAAGAAGCATTCTTTAGTTTTCTCGCGCCCTTAGTGCAGGCAGAAAACGCCCGGATAAAGCAGGAACGTCGCAAGCTGGCGGAACTTTCCGAGCGCTGGAGCGAAGGCTTGCCTTTGTCGCCTGAGCAAACGGAATGGCTCAGTCAGCTCGCGTTGCGTTATCGTGCTAAATTTGATCTGGCGGAAAACTCTGAAATGTTCCGCGTGTTGTTCAGACGCGTCGACGTGGTTCCGGAGACATTGGTACTGGTACAGGCAGCCAACGAATCGGCCTGGGGGACCTCACGGTTTGCGCTTGATGCATTGAATTTCTTTGGTCAGTGGTGCTTCTCGGAAGGCTGTGGTCTGGTGCCGGAAAGCCGTAACGAAGGCGCGAATCATGAGGTTCGTCGCTTTAATTCAGTCAACGCATCAGTACGCAGTTATTTGCGCAACATCAATACGCATCCAGCTTATTTGCAGTTGCGGCTGTTGCGGGAGCAGCGGCGGGCAGCGGCGTCAGAACTGCGGGCCGTGGACTTAACCGCCGGCCTGCTAAGTTATTCTGAGCGAGGTGAAGAGTATATCGAAGAACTTAATGCAATGATTCGGGTAAACCGGCCAATCATTGTTGATGTTATTGAGGCTACCCCAGATTCACCACCTGAATAACGCCGTTAGCGCTGATGTGTTCTGAGTCAGTTTCGGTAGTGCGGTGCTGATAGCTGACAAAGTCCGTGGGGATACTGTGGTCAAAAGCAGTATCTCCTTCGTTATTGGCAATCCCTTCTGCTTTCACTGCTTTAAAATCAAATAACTTATTGTCGGCCAGGTGGGACGGAACAACGTTCTGTAGCGCCGTCAGCATACTCTCAATACGGCCCGGGTACTGTTGTTCCCACTGGTTAAGCATCTCTTTAATCATTTTCCGTTGCAGGTTCTCCTGTGAGCCACAGAGATTGCATGGAATAATGGGAAAACCAGCGTGTTCGGAGTAGTTGATAATATCTTTCTCGCGGGCATAGGCGAGGGGACGGATCACCACATGCTGGCCATCGTCGCTTGCTAGTTTAGGTGGCATGGATTTGATTTTGCCACCATAAAACATGTTCAGCATCAGGGTTTCGAGCATGTCATCGCGATGATGCCCAAGGGCTATTTTTGTGGCGCCAAGCTCGCTGGCGACCCGATACAGGATACCCCGACGCAGCCGTGAACACAGCGAGCAAGTGGTCTTGCCTTCGGGGATTTTGTCCTTAACGATGCTATAGGTATCTTCCTCGATTATGCGGAAATCCACACCCTGAGCGCTGAGATACTCGGGCAATATATGCTCCGGAAAGCCAGGTTGTTTCTGATCAAGATTCACCGCTACCAGTTCAAACCGGATCGGAGCTCGCTGCTGCAACTGCCGAAGGATATCAAGCATGGTATAGCTATCTTTTCCGCCCGACAGACAGACCATGACCTTGTCACCATCTTCAATCATGCCGAAGTCCTGGATAGCCTGACCGGCATGGTGGCGCAGGCGTTTTTGCAGCTTAATAAAAGCAGAATTCTGAACTGTCATAATGTTATGAATACCGTCTACAAAAAAAACGCGGCGATTATACCTTAACCGGAGACTGAAATCCCTCTGGTTTTACCGCCAGCAGATCGCAGTTCAGGCGCTCAATAACGTGCTCGGCGGTATTGCCCAACAGTGCGGCGCTGAAGCCGGTACGGCCGATAGTTCCCAGCACCACCAGTTCGGCATCAAGCTCTTCTGCAAGTTCAGGCACAACCTGTTCGGGTAGTCCTTCATGAACATGCTGATTTTCGGCCGGGATGGAAAATTTCACACCGTGCTCTGCCAATGCCTGCTGATGACTTTCTTTAAGTGACTCGCGGTAACTGCCGGTGTCAAATTCGGGGATTTCGGCCGCAATGGTGACTGGCGCACCGGGGTAAGCATTAACCAGGTGGACATCACTCTGGAGCCAGCCAGCAAATTGCTGAGCAGCTTCGGTGATGCGCTGGTTCAATGACTGATGGTGTTCCTGCTCGCCGGTGGTATGAATTGCGGCAAGGACTTTTCCATGTTCAGGCCAGTCATGCTCCTTCACCAGTAATACCAGACAAGGTGCTTTGCGCAGCAGATGCCAGTCGGTAGGGGTGAAAAACAGGTTGGCGATACCTTCTCGCTGATGCGTGGCTTTGATAATGACATCGTAGTCGCCCTTGATCGCGGTTTCGATAATGGCCTCAAAAGGGCGGTTATGCCAGATCACCTCGATTTCGATACCAATATCGCGGGTATTGTAGTCTTCCAGTAAATCTTCGATCCATACCTTGCGGTCGTTGATCAGACTGTCCCGCATGGTATCGCGCTCTTCAGCGGCCAGCATGGTGGTCATCTCATAGGAAAAGTCATAAATTGAAAGCAACAGAGTCAGCTTGGCTCCGCTGAGTCGAGCCAGGTGCAGCGCCCGGTTCAGAGCTTTTTGTTGTTGACTGTCAGCGTCGAGCACAGCCAGAATTTTATTCACGCAACCCATATCAACCTCGTTAATGACTAGCCTGTTAATCCAGTCTAGCTA
Organism: Pseudidiomarina sp.; assembly: GCF_033722695.1. Classification (GTDB taxonomy): domain Bacteria; phylum Pseudomonadota; class Gammaproteobacteria; order Enterobacterales; family Alteromonadaceae; genus Pseudidiomarina. The sequence continues at coordinate 170,722 of NZ_JAWVYM010000001.1, forward strand.
ATTCCCGGACAAAGTGATAACTATTGCATGTGGGAAAAAAGCGTCAGGAAAGTAGTGGCAGCTGCCGTATCGCGATCAGCGCCACCCAGAGAGCATAAACAATCAGAAAGCAGCCCATCAACTGGCGAAACCCGCGGGCTTGGAGAAAACTTTGCAGGGCCCGGCTGAACCAGCCAAAAGCGAACATCGCGGGCAGGGTACCCAGCCCGAATAATGCCATATAAAGCGCGCCATTGAAGGCTGAACCACTCACCGCCGCCCAGCTGAGCGCGCTGTAGACCAGACCACAGGGAAGCCAGCCCCAGAGCATACCAGCGACCGCGGTGGCGGGTAGGCTGCGGGTTGAGCGGAACTTAACCGCAAGCGGTTGTATGGCCCGCCATAGCGGTCGGCCGAGCCGCTCGATGCGCTGCAGGCCCAGCCACCAGCCACCAAAATACAGGCCCAGGCAGAACAACAGCAGCGCGGCCAGCAGGCGCAGGTAAATGAAGCCATCAGGAGTGACCTGAGTAATGTTGGCGGCCGCAGCGCCGATCAAGGCACCAGCGATGGTGTAGGAGCCTATCCGGCCAAGGTTATAAATGAGTAGTCGTGGTACGGAAGCTTGCTGACCCAATGCGCCGGCCAGGCCGCCACACATCATCAGGCAGTGGCCTGATCCGGCCAGTCCCATCAGCAGAGCAGCCAGGGCATCAATCGACATCAGTATCCCGCTTGCGTTGCGCTGGTTCTTTGCCCGGGCTTTCTTTTGGGTCATCATCGTCGAGTAGCACGTTCATGCCCTGACGCTCAAGATCTTCAAACTGATCGCTACGGACCGCCCAAAAGAACACACCAATAGCGATGATGACAAACAATACAGCGATAGGGATCAGGATATAGAGACTGTCCATCAGCGGTATAACCTCAACGAGTTAGCCAGCACAATCAGTGAACTGAGCGACATGCCGATAGCTGCGATATAAGGAGTAACAAAACCGGCCATGGCAACGGGAAGAATACCGATATTGTAGACTAATGCCCAGATGATGTTCTGGCGCAGGATACCGCGACTACGAAGTGCAACCTGCCGGAATTCGAGCACGGCGCCAAAATTATTGCGCATCAGCATGACGTCCGCAGTAACCCGGGCTAAATCGGCAGCGTGGCCAAAGGTGATCGAAATATCTGCCTGAGCAAGTACCGGACCATCGTTAATGCCATCGCCGATCATCATTACCGGATGTTGCTGTTGGGCAGCGCTGACCACACTGAGCTTGGTATCCGGCAGACTATCGGCATAGACTTTGCTAATACCCAGCTGCTCAGCCACCGGCTGCGCCAGTTCGGCGCGGTCACCAGTTAGCATAACCACTTCAATACCCGCCTGTTGCAACTGCTCAATACTGGCCCTGGCGTCGCTGCGAATTTGATCGCCGACATGATATTCCGCCAGCAAATCCTGTTCTGTGGCTACAAAAATCTGGCTTGCCGCAGTCGCTGGCGTAAATTCAGGATGCCATTGGCGGATAAACGACAAGCTGCCGATCCGAACGTTAAGCGATTCGTTGTCTTGCGCCCAGACTCCACTCAGACCCTGACCCGTATGGTTCACCACAGCACTTACATTGGCAGGGGTGGCGGTCAGTTGCCGCAGCGGCTGTGCCAGCGGATGCTCTGAGTGATGTTCCAGGGCCTGTACCAGCGCCCGGATGGTGTCCTCGCTGAAGCGGCCGCTGATAATATGTTCATGCTGGAGCGAGAACTCCCCGGTGGTCAGGGTACCGGTTTTATCAACGAATACGGTTTTGATGTCCTGAATGATATTGAGCACGTCGGCATTACGCAGAACCACGCCGCGGGTATTAAGATTATGGATAGCCCCTGTTACCGCGGTGGGCGCGGCTAGTGCTAAGGCGCAGGGGCAGGTTGCTACCAGTACTGCCAGAGTAACCCAGAAGGCCTGCTGCGGATCAATAAAGGACCACACCAGGAAGGTTATCGCGGCGACGATAAGCAGCCGGATAACAAAGGTGCTGGCGAGCTTTTCCGCCGCCTGCGCAAGACGCGGTTTGCGCGACAGCGCCAGATCTTTGAGCGCTACGATACTGGCCAGCACGGTTTCCTGTTGGGCTGCGGTCACTTCAATCCGCAGCGGCTGCTGTTGGTTAATGCTACCGGCTAAAACAGTAGTGCCGGCAGGTTTTTGTACCGGCCGGCTTTCGCCGGTCAGTATAGCTTCATTTAAAGTCGCGGAATGATCCAGCAAAATACCGTCGGCGGGCAAGGTGGCGCCGGGGGCGACCCGGATGATTTGACCGGGACTGAGGTCGCTGACAGGCACAGTCTCGATATCGTCGCGAGCGGTTTCGCGCTGGGCCAGAGCCGGCACCAGCTTAATTAAATTAGTCGCGGCGCTGATGGCTTTCTGGCGGGCAAGTAGCTCAAGATAACGTCCAATCAGCAGTAAAAAGGTAAACATGCTGACGGATTCAAAATAAACTTCGCCATGGCCAAGAAAGGTGGCATAGGCACTTGCGCCGTAGGCACCGAGCAAGGCTATGCTAACCGGCACATCCATATTCGGGCGCTGCGCCTGGATACTGCGCATAGCACTTATATAAAAGGGCTGTGCGCTATACAGCAGTACCGGTGTCGCCACCACCAGGCTTATCCACCACATAAATTGGCGTAAGCTGTCATCCAGGTCACTGACCACACCAAAGTACAGACCCACCGCAATCATCATTACCTGCATGGTGGCAAGGCCTGCCAGGCCTAAGCGTCTGACATAATAGCGGCGCCGCTTTTTGAAATCCTGCTCCTGGGTAGCAGATTCAAAGGGTAAGGCCCGGTAGCCAAGGCCAGCAATGGCCTGCAGAATCCGACTGAGCTTGATCTGGCCGGCATACCAACTGATATAAACACGTTCGGTAGTGGCATTTACTTTAACGCTGGCAACGCCTGCCAGCCGCTGAACATGATGCTCGATAAGCCAGGCGCAGGCAGAACAGGTCATCCCCTCTACTGACAGCGTCATTTCACGCTGGCGGCCCTGGTCTGTGGTGCGGGTGAATTGTGCCTGCAGACGTTCGTCGTCATAGGCTTGCAGCTGCTGAAGCTCTTCGGGTAGCAGCGGGATCTGCAGCGGATTGGTGGTATCCCGGTAAACATAAAAATGCAGTAATTTCTGTTCGTTTATGGTCTGGGCTACGGCCTGACAGCCATAGCAGCAGACCGCGACATCCTGATCGGCCAACCGCACGCTGTAGCCGCCATCAGCGGGCAGCGCCTGTAAGCAGTGAAAACAGGTTCCGGCAGGAACCTCAGGGAGCTTGATAGCCATTGCTAGACGCCATAGGTGAGGGGCCGCAGTATAACTTCTTTTGCTGGTAAACTAATGGTCTGGCTCAGGCGCCAGGCGCGGGTATAAGGGATCACGGTAATGGTAAACTTACCTTGCTCCGCAGTTTCCGGCAACTGGCCGCGGAACACGCCCTGGGCATCGGCGGTGAGTACCTGGCTGAAGTCTTTTTCGGCCTGGGTCGCATGATAAAAGCTCACCGTCAGTGCGGTTAGCTGCTCCGGTCGTCCGCTGTTAAAGCGAATGGTGAATTCCCGGTTAGTCTGGGTGTAGAGCAATTCGATACCTAATTGCTGCGCAGCCTGAATCTTTTCTACTTCTGCGTTAATTCCGCGTCCCTTTTTATAATAGTTGTCGACTACCATGGGGTTGTCGCCATAACTATCAGCAATAATCAGAGTGATGATCATGGCAATGATCACCGAAAACGGCAGTGACATAAGAAACCACGGCCAGAACTGTTTATACCAGGGTTTAGACATAAAACCGTTACTACCTCGTTATAGAAAAAACCCCGCCGAAGCGGGGTTTCTCAAGTTACTGCGACAGCCCGTAAACATATGCACTGATTACGTGCACTTTGTCCTCACCGAGAATATCTTTCCAGGCCGGCATCACGCCGTTACGACCATCCCGTAAGGTTTCTTCTACCGCTGCCTGAGAACCGCCATACAGCCAGATGTTGTCGGTCAGGTTGGCAGCGCCAAGTTGTTGATTACCTTTGCCGTCCATACCATGGCAGGCAGCACATACAGCGTAGTTTTGTTTACCGGCAGCGGCAAGGTCAGGGTCAACCTTACGACCACTGAGACTCAACACATAAGTAGCCAGTTCGGTAATCTGTTGCTCCGAGAACTGCTCACTCCAGGCTGGCATCTGGGCGATGCGGCCGTACAGCAGTGAGTGTCTGATAGCTTCCGGGCTACCGCCCCAAATCCATTCGTCGTCGGTCAGGTTAGGGAAACCTTTACCGCCCATGGCATTGGATCCATGGCACTGGGCGCAATTCTGCAGATACAGGCGCTGGCCAATTTTTAAAGCTTCGGTGTCTTTTGCCAGCTCTTCAATGGGTTGTTGAGCGTAGGCGGCAAATATAGGGCCAAAAGCCTCTTCAGCCTGCTGAACCTCGCGATCGTACTGAACGATAAGACCTGCCTCGCGGTGTGCTTCGGTGGCAGCCTGTGATTCTTCCAGCGAGCGAACGTCCTGGTTTGAACTACTCCAGCCCAATAAACCTTTAAAGTTACCGAGGCCAGGGTAGAGAGCCAGGTAGATAAAGCCCCATACGATTGTGATCCAGAACAGGTAAGTCCACCATTTTGGCATTGGATTATTGAGTTCGACGATGCCGTCGAAGTCATGATCCATCAGCTCGCCTTCTTTAATGCCGGTGTAATTATGCATATTCCAGCGAAGCAGCCAGATAATACCGACCAGAAAGGCCAGGGTCAGTAGGATGATCCATGCACTCCAGAAGCTACTCATTATTCTTTGACTCCTGCTTTGTACTTTCTTTGGTGGTTGAGGTTAGTTCATTCTCATCAAAAATTGACTTGGCTGCATCATCAAAACGCCGCTTGCGACCTTTGCTGTACGCCCACCAAACCACACCGATAAAGAGTACGAAAACCAATATAGTGTATAAACTGCGCCAGGTGATGTAATCCATATTAATTACCTTGCTGTTGCAAGCCTGTTCCCAGCACCTGCAGGTAAGCAATCAGAGCATCAATTTCAGTCTGACCTTTTACGCTGGCACGGGCGTTGGCAATATCTTCATCCGTGTAAGGAACGCCAAATTTACGGAAAGTTTCCATTTTCTTAGCGGTCAGTTCACCATCCAGGGTATTTTCCGCAAGCCAGGGGTAAGCTGGCATGTTGGATTCAGGTACTACATCGCGAGGGTTCATCAGGTGCACATAGTGCCACTCATCACTGTAGCGACCACCGACGCGAGCCAAATCGGGGCCTGTCCGTTTGGATCCCCATAAGAAAGGGTGCTCCCAGACGTGCTCACCCGCCAGCGAATAATGGCCATAACGTTCTGTTTCGGCCCGGAATGGGCGAATCATCTGGCTATGGCAATTATTACAGCCTTCGCGAATGTAAATATCCCGGCCTTCAAGCTCCAGCGCTGTGTATGGTTGCAAGCCGATTACCGGCTCATTAGTCTGCTTCTGGAATAACAGCGGGACAATTTCAACCAGACCACCGACCGAAATGGCTATGGTTAAAAGAATTGCCAGCCAGCCAACATTTTTTTCAACAAAATCATGTTTCAGGTTTTTCATAATGATGCCGACTCCTTATGCTGGCTTCGTTGTAGGGTTAGCTGGCACAACGTCAATACTTTCGACAGTAGGCTTACCGGCGCGGATGGTCAGCCAGACGTTGTAGGCCATTAACAGCATACCCGCGACAATAAACAGGCCACCGGCAAAGCGGATGAACCAGAACGGGTAGGAAGCCTCAACACCTTCAATAAAGCTGTAGGTAAGAGTACCATCAGCCGAGTTTACCGCGCGCCACATCAGACCTTGCATAACACCGGAGATCCACATCGAGACGATGTACAGCACCACCCCAATGGTGTGTAACCAGAAGTGGGTGTTGATCCAGCGCACGCTGAACATTTCTGTCTGGCTCCAAAGACGCGGAATCATATAGTAGAGCGAGCCAATGGTGATCATCGCGACCCAACCCAGGGCGCCTGAGTGAACGTGCCCAATGGTCCAGTCGGTGTAATGCGACAGCGCGTTAACCGATTTGATTGCCATCATCGGGCCTTCAAAGGTCGACATGCCGTAAAAGGACAGCGATACGATCAGGAAGCGCAGGATAGGATCGGTTTTCAGTTTATGCCAAGCCCCCGACAAGGTCATAATGCCGTTGATCATGCCGCCCCAGGACGGTACGAACAGGATTACCGACATCACCATACCCAGCGACTGCGCCCAATCCGGCAGGGCAGTGTAATGCAGGTGGTGCGGACCAGCCCAGATATACAGGGAAATCAGGGCCCAGAAATGAACGACCGAGAGACGGTATGAATAAACCGGGCGCTCAGCCTGCTTAGGCACAAAATAGTACATCATACCGAGGAAGCCAGCGGTCAACAGGAAGCCTACGGCATTATGGCCGTACCACCACTGCACCATGGCATCGATGGAACCTGAATAGAGGCTGTATGATTTAGTAAAAGAAACCGGGATAACCATACTGTTGACGATATGAAGCACGGCAACAGTTACAATGAAGCCGCCATAGAACCAGTTAGCTACATAGATATGTGGTGTGCGGCGACGTACCAGCGTGCCGAAGAAAACAATAATATAAGCGACCCAGACCAGAGCGATCAGAATATCGATCGGCCATTCCAGTTCCGCATATTCCTTACTTGAAGTCAGCCCCATCGGCAGCGTGATGACCGCGGCCACAATCACCGCCTGCCAGCCCCAGAAAACAAAGGCGGCCAGGCGATTAGAGAATAGTGCCGTGCGGCAAGTCTTCTGGACAATGTAAAAAGATGTACCCATCAGGGCCGAGGTACTGAAAGCGAAAATAACTGCATTGGTATGCAACGGCCGCAGGCGGGAATAAGTTAGCCATGAGGTGTCGAAATTCAATACCGGCCAGATCAGCTGAGCAGCGATTAATACGCCCACTGCCATGCCGATGATTCCCCAGATGACAGTCATCACGGCAAATTGCCGGACAACTTTCAGGTTATATTCTACTTTGTATGGACTCGTTTGGCTCATCTTATGTTTCCGCGGCTTATGCTCTGAGTGAGAAACAGAGTAATATGACTAAAAATTAATGCTGCTCGGGATGCTGCTCGGACAGTGCAACAAACCGGCGCATTTTACGAGGAATACCCACAAAAATACAGGCTAAAACGTGCGAAATATCAAGTCGCGATACTGCCTGAGTAAAAATTATTCAAACCCACGGCAGCGCTGCCCGTTGAGAAACTATGTTATGAACTTAAAAACACTTTTGATTATTGGTTCTCTGGTATTGATAACGGTTAACTGTAGCCCTCAAACGACAACACAGCAAACCCCCAATATCGACCATGCCTATGATAACCCCAGGGTGACATTATTTCCAGAACAGCCGCAGGTTGAGCGGCCGCTAATCATCTTGCTTGAGCTTCCGCCCGGTGTTGTCCCTTACGATAGCCGGGTGTCGGGCATGAATATGAACATGGGGCATATGCCGTTGCAGTGGCAACAGACAGCGTCTGGTTCATGGCAGTCTGAAATTATTCTTGGCGCGTGCACTGAACCCGTCATGCAGTGGCTGGTGACAGTTCCGCTCACGGGGGATGTGGGTGCCTTGCCAGCAGTGTATCAGTTCATGTTCATTACTGACGCCACCGCTCACGAATCTTAAGGATAGTCACTGTCAGCGCCGGTAAGGTCGTGAGCGTCACTATGGTTGCGCCAATCAGGCCAAATAACACGATAGCGCCAACTCCACGGTAAAGTTCTGTACCCTCGCCGGGTATAAACACCAGTGGTGAGAGGCCACAACCCGTCGTTATGGTGGCAATCGCGATCGGACGGATACGTGAGTCCACAGCTTCTCTGACCGCCTCGACAATGTTCTTGCCAGCTTCGCGGGCATTCTCAACCGATCTATGCACGATTAAAATAGGGTTATTGACCACTGTTCCCATTAAAATTAAAAAGCCTAACATCGTAATCATATCAAATGGCTGGTTAAGTTCGCGCAGGCCAAACAGCGGCAATAATGAACCAATACCGTTCATTAGTGCCAGACCAACGAGGCCGCCGGCGACACCAAGCGGGATGGTTGCCATGATTAGCAGCGGATAGCCCCAGTGGCTGAAGATGGCAACCAATAGCAAGTATATAATCACCAAGGCGACAATATAGTTGGTCGAGAGCTCGGCCTGGGTTGCGGCTAGTTGGTCGGCCGCGCCGGAAATGCTGGTGGTGATATCCGCCGGGATCACCCCTTGATCACGCAAGTCACCAACCACATCGTTGATTACAATCTGCACGCCCTGCTCAAGTGGAATGTCCTGGGGTGGGATAATATTTAAAGTTACGGTACGACGGCCGTCCACACGGCGAACAGTGCTGGTATCAACGGTTTGTACGATTTCAGCCAGCGATGACAGGGGAACCGGCCCGCCAAGTGGGCCATACACCGGCAGATCAGGTAACTGATCGAGCTGCTTCTGGGGTCCGGCCGAGCTATAAAGAAAAATATCGATTTTATCATCGGCCATAAAAAACTCATTTACGAAGGCGCCGTCAGTCAGCGCCGCGACCAGGTAACCAAAGTCTTCAGCGGTTAAGCCCAGCTCCTCAAGCCGGCGCCAGTCAGGCCGCACCTGCACTAAAGGCTGGGCCAGGGATAGTGCGGAGGGCTGCGACTGAATACGGGGATTTTCCAGCACCTCGTCGGCTTTGCGGTAAGCGGCGAGGGCCACCCGGTAAACAGCTTGCAGATCAGCCCCGGAGATATCCAGATTGACACTTCGGGTGCCGCCATCATTACTGCTGATTATTGAGCCTTTCGAAGCAAAGGCGCGCATGCCAGGGTAACTTTCGTATTTGCGGGTAATGATATCCATCAACGGCTGGATCTCTGCATCGACCTTGGTCTCAGCAATTATCATGATGCTTTCCGGCGATACATTAAGCGTAAAGGTCATTAACGCCGGGATATCGACTTCGCCTTTAGCGTACTGGCCGGCGTCATAGTCGAGCGCCGGTGTAAAGTAGTCCCGTAGCTCGGCAGCAATATCGCTCATGGTTTCGAGGTTATAGCCTGGCGGCGCACTCATGGTAGCAAAAGTCTTAGCCTCTTCGCCTTCAGGCAGATATTCTGCTGGTGGCGTCAACCAGAATACGATGGCACCGCTGGTGACCAGGGTGGCGATAAGGGTTGTGACACGCGCCTTGCGCGAGCTGAAGCTGCGCGCAAAACGCTCCACAGCGGCATCTTTCAGACCTGAGCCGGTCTCCTTTACTTGGTCTGGAAAATCAACGCGGGCCAGTAGGGTTGGCACCAGAGTAATGGCCACCAGCATCGATACAAAAATCGCTGAAGCTATGGCGATCGCCACATCAGAGTATAACTGCCCGGCTTCTTCCTGAATGAAGACGATCGGCAGGAATACCATAATGGTGGTCAGAGTTGCCGCTAACACCGCTGGCCACACCTGACGCACGCCGGCCACAGCAGCTTCAAAGCGTTTCATGCCTTGTTTACGGGCCAGTTCTATACTCTCCAGCACCACCACCGTGTTATCCAGCGTCATTCCGATCGCAAAGGCGACACCCGCCAGTGAAATCACGTTAATGGTGCGGCCGAACAGTAACAGGCCGAGGAACGCGGCAATCGTACAAATCGGAATGCCGAGTACACCGACCGCGGTAATCTTAACGTTGCGCAGAAACAGATACATAACCAGGGTGGCAAAAACAGCACCCAGCGCCAGATTCTTCAGGACGTTGCTAACCGAGGCTTCTACGTAGCGAACATCATCAGAGGTGAGTTCGAGAATCATCCCGGCAGGTTCGAGGACCTCCTTATTGATACGATCGACTTCCTCCTGCATGGCATACTTAATGTTGATAACATTTGAACCAAGTTCACGCTGAACCTGCAGACCAATAACCGGGTCGTTACCGTTCCAGGACTCTGAGCGCAGTTCATAATGGTCAAATACAACGGTTGCTACATCGCGTAGTCTGGTAATCTGGTCGCCTTGCTGCGCTATCACGGTGTTTTTTAATTCTTCAAAGTCATCGTAGCGACCCACGGTACGCAGCAGATAGCGGCGCTTACCGCTTTCTACTTCACCAGCAGAGGTATCCTGGTTACGGTTAAGAATAATATCTCTGACCCGGGTAACCGTAATGCGGCGATTAGCCAGCGCCTGCGGGTCGAGGTGGATCTGAATTTGCCGTTCAGCTCCACCACTTACAGTAATTTGCGAAACGCCATCTACTGATGACATGCGGTTGCGGACGTTGTCCTCGACAAAATCGCGCTTCATGACCATATTCAGTTGTTGCGGATTGCCGGGCAGGGGGCTGACCCGGTAATACATAAAGGCGTTACTTGAGAACGACGCAGCGAAGATCCTCGGTTCATCCACATTAGCGGGGTAGTCGCGCACCTGGTTCAAGGCGTTATTGACCAGGATCAGGGTTTCGGTGACATCGACACCAAAGGGAAAATCCAGCTCTATGGTGGCCTGTCCGCTTACAGCGGTAGCGGTCATGCGTTGCAAATTCGGAACGTTGCGCAGGTACTCTTCCTGCTCGATGAGGATTTCCTTTTCAATATCCTGTGGCGTGGCGCCAGGCCAAGTGGTCTGCACTGAAATAGTGCGTACTTCCAGGTCGGGTATCATCTGCACCGGGATCCGGAATGTGGCCACGACGCCAAGCACCACCAGGATCAGGACGCCAACGGTCATAATGATCCCGCGGCGAATGATGGGTTCAAACATTAATTCGTTGCTCCATCTGTTTCACCCTTGTCCTCGACGATTGCCAGTTGCTGTTTAGGCTGCAGGGCCTCATTACCGCGCACGACTACCGTATCGCCCTCGCTCAGCCCACTGATAATTTCGACCAGACCGTCAAAGGTTCGGCCGATTTGCAGAATTTGTTGCTCAGCGTACGGTGAGTCGTTCTTATCGTATTTAACCATCCAGACGGCGATGCGGCCGTCCGGATACCGCAGGATCGCATCCCGCGGCACCACCAGGCCCTGTTGTTCTAGTTCAAAGCGGAATATCGCAGTAAGGGGAGCACCCACGATGGCTTGCTCTGGTAATGCAGGCTCTGGTTGCACGCGGACCAAAAAGGTACGGCTGGGAATGTCTGCTACCCGAACAATGTCAGTTAACTCGCCACTGAAGCGCGTATCCGCAGTGCCGGACTGAATTTGCACTGTCACTTCATTATTAATGAGACTGGCGGCATGCTCGGGCAGGTAGAAATCTGCGTAGACCTGCTCAAGATCAACTAACTGATAGACGGTATCACCGGGATCGAGCCATTCACCGGCTGTGACATGGCGCTGTGCAACGATACCGCTAAAAGGTGCCACCAGTTGATGGTAGTCAGCAATAACGGCAATGCGAGCCCGTTCAGCCTGCGCGGCTTCAGCTTCAGCCTGGGCCGCGGCATATCTGGCGCGAGCGCGCCTGACTTCGCTGGCAGCGACGTTATCCTGTGCCGCCAGGGTGAGCAGCTCACTGAGTTGCTGTTCGGCGTCGTCAGCAAGTATTTCAGCTTGTTGTTCGCGTGCTTCAGACAATGCCAGTTCACGTTGAACCAGCTTGTCATCAAGTTGCAGTAACAATTGGCCGGCACTAACGCTGTCGCCAGCGTCCGCCGTGGTATGCTGCACTGCACCCGCGGTTTTCACGCTGATTTCAGCGTTACGCAGACTGACTAATGAGCCGCTGGCGTTAATCTGTTCAATGATAGCCTGACGACTAACCTGTGTAACGGCTACCTTCGCCTGATCCTGGCTCTGCACCGGCAGCGATGCGCTTAGGAATACGAGGTACAGTACTATTTGAGTAGTCCGTATTTTCATAGACAAGCGGTGTCCCCATACTTGTGGTTTTATTGGTCTTAAGTTTAATTCCTACGCAGGCACTACGAAATATGATCAAAATGACGACATTCCCGGCCAAATTGTGAAACTGGCGTATTAGAACCGCTGTTCATCGAACTTAAGCATTTTTTTGTGATCGTATTTGCTCAAATAGACCTATTAAACGAATCGAAGACTATAAATCTGAATTTTTTATCAAGGATAGACCATTTATGAAGTTGTTTGGCCGATTAGGATTAATCATCGCTTTGACCTGTGCGAGTGTCACGGGCACAGTTGCTCAACAATGGGGTGGCGAGAGGTCTGCGCTGGTTCTGGTTCAGCCGCTTGGTTTCGAACGAGCGGAAGAGCGGGTTGATGCCGTAGGCTATGCGGAAGCGACGCGATCCGTTGAACTATTCCCGGCGGTAGGAGATTTGGTGCGGGAGGTGACTTTTAGCGCCGGAGATCTGGTCGAGCAGGGCGAGCTGTTGGTACAGTTGGATAACCGCCGTCAGAAAATCGCACTGGAACGCGCTAAAATTGAATTAGCTGACGCCGAACGAACCGTCGAGCGTCTGCGCCGCACGCGCGAGCAGGGCGCTATACCTCAGAGCCAACTGGATGACGCCAGTACCATTCGTGATTTACTGAAAGTCGCCGTGGATGAAGCCCGCACTGCGCTTGAAGATCGCGAGATCAGAGCCCCGTTTGCCGGTTACGTCGGTATTACTGACGTCGAAGCGGGCGACAGGATCACCCCACAGACATTAATTACCACCCTGGATCAGCGCGACCAATTGTATGTAGACTTTGCCGCCCCGGAACTGGCGCTGCCACTGCTGCAAGAAAACGCGAGTTTGTCGGTGCGCCCATGGAACCGGCAGGCCAAAGCGTATTCTGCTGAAATCGTCCATATCGATTCACGTATTTTACCTGGCAGCCGTACCATTCGCGTGCGGGCTTTACTTAATAATGAAGAAGACACATTCCGACCCGGTATGAGCTTTCGGGTCAGTGTTGCTTTACAGGGGAATAGTTACCCGGTTATCCCTGAAGCGGCATTGATGTGGGGTGCTGAAGGCGCCTATCTGTGGATTGTCGAAGACAACAAAGCGAAGCGAGTGGATGTTGAAATCAAGCAACGGCTGGAAGGCAGGATCCTGGTATCCGGTGACTTGCAACTCGGCGATTCGCTAATCGTCGAAGGTGTGCAGCAGTTGCGCGAAGGACAACAGGTGCGAGTTGAACAAACCACGGAGATCAATTAATGAAGTGGGCTCCGCAATTAAATGACTTACCTTCAATGGCCATTCGTCGGCCGATTCTGATTATTGTTCTGAACTTGCTTATTATTATCGCTGGTTACGCTGCTATAAACGGTGTTGAAGTTCGTGAACTGCCGGACGTTGATCGTCCTCTGATAACGGTATCAGCCAGTTATCCCGGCGCGGCACCTGAAACAGTCGATACTGAAGTAACAAGCCGCCTTGAAGGAGCGGTTGCCCGGGTCAGTGGAGTGAAGTCAATCCGAGCATCCAGTGAAGAAGGCAGCTCCCGTATTGTGGTCGAGTTTCGGCCGGGCATAGATCTGGATAACGCCGCGAACGAAACAAGGGAATCGGTTAGCCGGGTTCAGCGCCAGTTACCCGAGGAAGTTGAGAACGTCGCCATTATCAAGGCAGACAGTGATGCTGAATCGGTGGTGTCATTAGCTATCTCAAGCGACACCCTGAATCTCGAAACACTGACCGAGCGCGTCGAAACCGACCTGGCGCCAAACTTCCTGAGTATTCCCGGGGTTGCTGATGTTCGCCTCAATGGCGATCGGCGCATGGTATTACGGGTCGTTATCGATCCGCTGCGGCTGGCCAGCTATAACCTGTCCGTTACGCAGCTGGCAACGGCCTTACGGCAAGCACCTTTTGATGTGCCCGCTGGTAGCCTGAAATCCACCGACCAACAGCTGATCGTTCGTGCCGATGCCAGTTCGGTGACGGTTAAAGATGTTGAAGAAATCGTGGTTCAGGGCGTCACCCGGGTTGGTGATGTGGCTACGGTATTTTTTGGCCCAGCGGACGCCAGCAGTATGGTCCGGTTAGATGGTAAGCCGGTGCTTAGCCTGGGTATTATCCGGCAGGCACAATCTAATACCATCAAAATTTCTAACGAAGTGCTGGCGCTGGTCGAGCGACTGCGCGATCAATACCCGGAACTCGAAATCCAGCTTACTTCGGATGATGCGAAGTTCATTCGCAGTTCGGTCGAAGAAGTGATCACCTCCCTTGGCCTGACTATCCTGCTGGTTATCGCCACGCTCTGGGTATTCATTGGTTCCGGCCGGGCAACAATAATTCCGGCGCTGGCAATACCCGTCGCACTGATTGGTTCGATTGCAGTGATCTGGGCGCTGGGCTTTTCGATTAATATTCTGACCCTGTTAGCGCTGGTATTGGCGACCGGTTTAATTGTTGATGATGCCATCGTGGTTTCTGAGAATATTCAGCGCCGCCGTGGCATGGGGCTGGGCGCACGAGCCGCAGCAGTTATCGGTACCAGGGAAGTCTTTTTCGCGGTCGTTGCGACCACCGCGGTACTGGTGGCGGTATTTGTTCCTATTGCCTTCCTGCCATCAACAGCAGGGCGGCTATTCCGTGAATTTGGCGGGGTATTGGCGGCGGCGGTAATTATTTCTTCTTTTGTCGCCCTGTCACTGGTACCCGCTCTGACTGCCCGGCTACCGTTAAAGAATCAAAAAGAAACACGTCTGCAGCGGCTTGGAAACCAATTCAGGGACCGCTATACCCGCACATTAAACTGGGTACTTAATAAAGCCATTTGGGTATTTGCGGTCAGCTGTCTGATTGCAGGTACATCAGTGTGGTTTTATACCCAGATCGATAATGAGCTGATGCCAACGGAAGACCGTGGCACCATTCGGATTTTCGCGCGCGGGCCTGATGGCGTTGGCCTGAACTTTATGGATCGGCAAGCGCGGAAAATGGAAGAGATTTTACTGCCTTATGTAAATGGCGGAGCTGTTGATAGTATCAATACCACGGTTGGCCAGTGGGATCCGAATCTGGTTTTTATTACGGTGCGGTTAACCGACTGGGAGCAGCGATCACGGAGTCAGCAGGAAATTATCGACGAGATCAGTGGTCCGCTGGGCAATATTCCGGGAGCCCCGGCCCGCGCGTTTGGCTCCAATAGCCTGAATCTGCGCGGGCAGGGTGGTGGACTGGAGATCGCCCTGACCGGGGAAACCTATGAAGGTATTTTTCAGGCGGCGCAGGATTTCAGCAACATAATTCAGCAAAACATGCCGCAAGTGGGGTATCCACGTATTTCATTCCAGCCAACCCAACCGCAACTGCGGGTGGTTATTGACCGGCAGCGTGCCGCGGAGTTGGGTGTGCCGCTGAGCGACATATCTACGACCTTGCGGGTAGCTATCAATGGCGATGATGTAGCGGATTTGAATATAGGCGATCAGGCCGTGCCTATAATGTTGCAGGCTGAACGAACTCAGATTAACGATCCCACGGATCTTGCTAATTTGTATGTAGGTTCAGCTACCGGCGAACTGGTGCCATTGTCGAGCCTGGCGTCAATCGTTGAGGAAGGCGTGGCCGCGGAACTGGAACGGCGCAAGCAGCGCCGGGCAATTGAGATCGATATGCAGATGCCTGCAGACCTGGCACTGGAAGATGTGGTCGAAAACCTGCAGAACCTGGCGGCGGAGCATTTACCGGATAACATAGGCATGGTGTTGCTGGGTGAGGCCGAGGCTTATCAGGAAACCGCGCGCGAAGTGACCATGACTTATGTCTTAGCTTTTCTGATTGTGCTGCTGGTGTTAGCGGCGCAGTTTGAGAGCCTCAATAGTGCGGTGGTAGTAATGGCGACAGTGCCCTTTGGTATTGCCGCGGCATTCTTCGCGCTATTTATTACCGGCACTTCGATCAATATATTCTCACAGATAGGGCTGGTTATGCTTATTGGCCTTATCGCCAAAAACTCGATTCTGCTGGTTGAGTTTGCTGATCAACTGCGCGATCAGGGACAAAGTGTGCGGCAGGCCATCGAAAACGCTGCCGAAATCAGATTACGTCCGATTATGATGACGCTGGTTTCGACCTTGTTAGGCGCGTTACCTTTGATTCTGTCGATTGGAGCTGGGGCTGAAGCCCGGAATTCGATTGGCTGGGTGGTATTCGGTGGACTGGCATTTGCGGTGTTGTTTACGTTGTACTTAACGCCAGTGATTTATCTCGGGCTGGCGCGCTTTACCAAACCGCGTGCTGATGAAACCAATCGTCTTGAGCGGGAAATGGAAGCCGCACAGAGCGACTAATAAGCATAGAAATGGCCTGGTAGTGTGAGCAGTCACTGTTACCAGGCTTTCTTTTATAACAGTCTATTTAACATAATATACATTATGCGCAATCATATAAATGGTGATAGGAACCAAAACAAAGGCCTTCCCTCGGCTTCGTTTCTTAAAAAAGCTGCTAAGCTTTTTAAATAAAATCGCCCAAGCATAAGGAGTTATGAATGCGGCACTCAATGCCGGGACGACTATTACTGGTGGTTGTCACTTTAACCGGGTTATATGCGTGTACACCTGCTGATGAGGATTATCTTGTCGGTACGCTGGAACGCGATCGCATTGAACTTATCGCTGAGCGTTCAGAACCCGTTATCAAACTTCTTGCCCGTAAAGGAGATCGGGTTGAATCAGGAAGTCTTCTGCTGCAACTTGATGCAAGCCGCGCCACTGAACAGCTCAGCGAACTTAAGGCCCTTCGTAATCAGCGGCAACGGCGTCTGGATGAGCTGATTCGCGGTCCGCGTCAGGAAGTTATTGAGCAAACGCAGGCACAGCGTGTAGTAGCGGCAGCTGAATTAGAGAACGCGACAGAGGAACTCAATCGCCTGAAACCGCTCGTTGGTAGCAATTTGGTCAGTGAAGCCGAATATGAGCGTGCTGAAGCGGCTTATCAAGCGGCATCAGGCCGGTACGAGGCTACTGCCGCCGAACTGGAAGCTGTATTGGATGGCACCACCATTGAAGTACTGGATCAGGCGCGAGCGCAACTTGATGCTGCTGAGGCTGCAGTAGCACGTCAGCAAGTTATGCTGGAGCGGCTTAGTATCGAGGCCCCCCGGGCTGCCCGCGTTGAGGCGTTACCCTGGAAACACGGCTCCCAGCCCCCTGCTGGCGCTGTTGTGGCGGTTCTGGTCGCTGAAGATCTCCCTTATGCGCGGGTCTATATTCCCGCAGAAAAGCTCAGCGCCTACAGCCATGGGCAAAAAGTAACGGTGCAAATTAGCGGCTTTGGTGATTATCAGGGCCAGGTGCGTTGGATCGCTTCAGAAGCGGCGTTTACGCCTTATTTTGCCCTGACTGAACATGACCGCGACCGGCTCAGCTATGCCGCAGAGATTGAACTGCGTGACGACCGTGCAACAGAATTACCAACCGGCATCCCTGTTACCGTAACCCCCTTTGCAGCGAATTCAGGAAACTGATTTATGGCTGAATCTGAGGTTGCCATCAGGGCTGACGATCTGACCCGCCATTTTGGCCCGGTCACAGCGGTTAACGAATTAAGCTTAAGCATTGAGAAAGCACAGATCTATGGCTTTCTGGGGCCCAACGGGTCAGGCAAATCAACGGCGATAAGAATGCTGTGCGGATTGCTGAAGCCAACGTCAGGAAGCGTCACGGTATTGGGCTTTGATTTGCCCCGTCAGGCTGCCGCGGTGCGTTCCCGTATTGGTTATATGACTCAGGAATTCTCGTTGTACGAAGATATGACTGTGTTGGAAAATCTTCGGTTTTTGAGCACTATCTATGCCCTGCCGCGTCAGCAACGGAAAGAACGTATTGAACAGGCGCTGGAAACCTATGATCTGAAGGATCTGCAGCAGCAGTTTTCCGGCACCATGAGCGGCGGCCAGAGGCAGCGACTGGCACTGGCTGCGGCAACTTTACATCAACCTGACTTGCTGATCCTGGATGAGCCCACCAGCGGTGTTGATCCTCAGAGCCGGCGTGACTTTTGGGACAGGCTGTTTGATTTAGTCGGGCACGGCACTACCATTCTGCTCTCAACCCATTATCTGGACGAAGCTGAGCGCTGCCATCAGCTGGCAATACTCAACCAGGGGCAATTGGTTGCGGAAGGCGCCCCTGCCGAATTGATGGAAACTCTGGACGCTCAGGTGGTTGAAATCAGTACCAGTGAGTCGCTTAAGGTGCGTCATGAACTGAGCTGCCATGATCAGGTTCAGAGCGTTGCCCAGTTGGGAACCCGTTTACATGCGTTACTAGATAAAGCCATTGAGGATCCGGTAGCAGAGGTGAGGAAATGGGTAGAAAGCTGCGATAAAGACATTGATGTAAAGGCAGTTTCAGCCAATCTGGAGGATGTGTTTGTGGCGGCTACCGAGAACCGGCAACAGCTGGAGCACGACTCATAATGCTTTGTTCACTGACTCGTTTCTGGGCTATAGCCAATAAGGAAATCAGGCAGTTAGGCCGGGACAAACTGACACTGGCGATGATTATCGGGGTGCCGTTACTGGAAATTACATTATTTGGTTACGCGATTAACACCGACGTGCGTCAGCTTGAGGCGGCTGTTGCGGATCAGGCCAATACCACAGCCTCACGTGAGCTCGTGCGCTCAGCTGAGGCGACTCAGGTTATCCGGGTAATCAACACCGTAGACGGTCCGGTCGAACTCAAGCGCCTGCTTGATGCTGGTCGTATCGAGGTCGGTATCTTTATTCCGCCTGACTTTGAGCGTCGTCTGCAGGATAACAAGCGTCCTGCCGCCCAATTAATGATAAATGGCAGCGACCCTATTATCGCGGGTATTGCCCACGAGCTTGTAAAGTTACCGCCGCCCTTCGCCGACCCTGATCGATCGCCGGCGGTGCTTGAGGCACGGAACTACTACAATCCAGAGCAACGGACAGAGGTGCAGATTGTGCCGGGGCTTATCGGGGTTATTCTGAACCTGACGATGGTGCTTTTTACGGCTATAGCCATTGTCAGAGAGCGCGAACGCGGTAACCTGGAGCTACTTATTGCAACGCCGGTGCGACGCGGCGAATTGATACTGGGGAAAATCTTCCCGTACGTTATTATCGGCATGATCCAGATGAATATTATTCTGTTCGTCGGCGCTTGGTTATTTGATGTGCCGATCCGTGGCTCGGTCTGGGATCTTTATATTGCTGCGTTATTCTTTATTGTGGCGACACTGGCGCTGGGGATCACCATCTCGACTATGGCGAAGACGCAGTTTCAGGCAATGCAACTGACGGTGTTTACCTTTCTGCCCTCTATTCTGCTATCGGGCTTTATGTTTCCCTTTGAAGGCATGCCAGAGCCGGCGCAGTATATCGGCGAAATCCTGCCCCTAACTCACTTTGTCAGACTTACCCGGGGCATTGTGCTGCGGGGCTCAGAGCTAGGCCCGCTATACCCTGAACTACTGGCGCTGGCAGCCTTTAGCGTGGTGATGGTGGCAGTTGCTATATTCAGGTTCCGTAAGCGGCTTGATTAGCGACGGCTGTCAATAACGGCGCTGTCATTCAAGCGCCAGTTATAGTCCAGAAAGCGAACATCGTAGCCACTGGTTTCGGCATCATAATAGCGGCTACCGAAATCGGTAAGCTTGTTAAAGCCCTGATGCCCTTGCTGAAAATCTTCGCGATACCATTTGAAAATTGATGACAGATAAAGGGTTTGCGCAGCAGCATCCAGATAATTCTTGTCTGGATCTGATAAAAAGCTCTGCATCTGGCTTTCCAACTGATGATCCAGCTCCGCTGCCCGATAGGCTTCTGCGCGCAAGTTAGGGCAACTGATAGCGGCGCAAACTAACGCAGCGTGAATACGCGGCTCTTTAAACTCTTTGCGGATCTGCTGGTGCTCAATCCAGTCAAGATTCCGTTCCTGCCCCAGTAAAGTGAAAAAATTCTGCTCCCACGGCGTACCAGACCAGCTACCAAGGTCGCGAATTGATTCAGCCTGTCCCTGCTCAAACTGCTGATAGTTGTTAATGATGAGTTTCAGCGTAAAAGCGTTATAAGCATTAATTAAAAAGGCCAGCTGTTGCTCCTTGCTCCACCCGCCATAGGCCTTATCTGATACCGAAGAAAGTCTTTCTAAATAATGGCTTAGCTTGGCGTCGTTGCTGCTCAGCTGGTTATAATCAACCCATGATTTGCTATCATAAAACTCAAGATGAGTTGATAAAATATCAGTAAAATTCTGATGGGAATGGTCAAAATTATCGGCAAAAGCAGTGTTTGCTAATAGTAAAAAGCCGCTAATAGCCAGCACTGACCGTGTTTTTATAAAACGCATGTAACCTCCTTGCCTATTTGCCCGGCGAGTTGTCTGATTCGAAGCGGATCGGTGTTGCGCTGCAGGAATACCCTCAGGCCCATGATTGCCACCTGTAAACGTTGCGCCATCAGCCGGGGATCTGCCGATCGGGGTAACTGCCCTGCCAGCATTGCCGTGCTGTACACTTCGCAAAAGTAGTCTTCCAGATCTGCCAGATAATCTTCCGCGGCCTGGCTCAGAACCGGCTGACTGCCGCTTAACTCGAGTTTGGAACTGACTAATAAGCAGGCTTTCTGCGCCGGCTCCGCCTGCGCAAGGTCAGCCAGACCGATGAGGTAGGCACGCACCCCGGCCAGCGGGCTGTCAGCTCCGTCAATCAGGGCTTTGAGTTTATCTATAGTATTCTCGGCATAATAAGCCAGTACTTCCGTAAAAAGTCTTTCTTTTGAGCCAAAGGCGGCGTAAATGCTGCCCGGGCGCATATCCAACGCCAGTTCAAGATCTTTCATTGAGGTTGCCGTGTAGCCCTGCCGCGCAAACAGGTCCAGAGCTTTGCGCAGCACCGACTGACGGTCAAATTTTGCTTTTCTTGGCATATGGGGCCTGTTTATTTGAATGATCATTCAAGCTTGACTAGAGTGTGTCATGATAGTTGAGCGATCATTCAATAACAAGGAGAGCTAATTATGTCAGACTTTACCCTTCATGATAAAGATTCAGCCCCATCTGCCAGTAAGGAGCTACTGAAGGCTTCAGAAAAAGATTCCGGCATGATCCCCAATTTACATGGTGTTATGGCTGAATCGCCTGAATTACTTGAGGCATACCAGACACTCCATAAGTTATTTATGAAGAGTAGTTTTAATAACGATCAGACTACTGTGGTCTGGCAGGCAATCAATGTTGAGCACAAGTGCCATTATTGTGTGCCAGCCCATACGGCCATTGCTAAATCAATGGACGTCAGCGATGAAATTATTGACGCGCTGCGTAAAGAAGAGCCTCTGCCCTCACACGAACTGGAAGAACTTCGGGATTTCACTCTGAAAGTAGTGCGTTCCCGCGGCCAGGTAACCGATGATGATCTGGAAACTTTCTATAAAGCGGGTTACACGAAGAAAAATGTGCTAGAAGTTATTCTTGCAGTTGGTCAGAAGGTTATGAGTAATTACACCAATCATATCGCTGAAACGCCGCTGGATAAGCCCTTTGAAAAGTTTCGCTGGGAAAAATAAACCTTAAAAAGGAATAAAATTATGGTTGGGCTTCAATCAAATGAAACTAAGGCTCGTCTGCAATGGTCGCTGTTTGCCCTGCGGGTGGGTATTTTTATCGTCATGCTGTTATGGACCCTGGATAAGTTTGTTAATCCGGGTCACAGTGCTGCCGTTTTTGATAAGTTTT
This sequence comes from Pseudidiomarina sp., assembly GCF_033722695.1. Taxonomy (GTDB): domain Bacteria; phylum Pseudomonadota; class Gammaproteobacteria; order Enterobacterales; family Alteromonadaceae; genus Pseudidiomarina. The sequence continues at coordinate 192,441 of NZ_JAWVYM010000001.1, forward strand.
ACTTTATTTCCGGGCTTGGTGAAACAGCCTTTATGGTGATCGGTATCATCCAGTTGTTGATCGTTATTGGCTTTGTGATTGGTTTTAAGAAACGCATCACTTATGGTCTGGTTCTGATTTTTCACGGAATATCGACCTTAGCGTCTTTTCCCGTATATCTGGATCCGTTTAATAACCTGCTGTTCTTCGCGGCCTGGCCTATGTTGGCAGCCTGTCTGGCGCTCTACTTATTGCGCGATGAAGATAAAAAGTTAGTGCTTAAATGAGAGGCTTTTCGAATGCGTGTTAAGAACCTGGCGGTACCTTTTTTTGGGGTACTGCTTTTTTTTGTTTCCTTGGGTGCGCATGCGTCCCTGTTGTACCAGATTAGCGGTAAGGGTATCGAGCAACCCTCGTACCTGCTTGGCACTATGCATGTGCTATGTGAGCGGGACTTTAAAATTGACGAGCGTGTTCTAGGTGCGCTGGACAACACAAACCAACTGGTTCTGGAGCTGGACCTGGCCGACATGGTAGTCGCTCAGCAACTACAAAGCAGTGTCCGACAGCCCGGTGGACCCTACTTAAAGAAACACCTGACCGATACACAATTTAACGAGGTTGATCAGGCGCTGCAGCAAATTACCGGCGTGTCGCTCAGTTACTTTGAAGAGCTGCGCCCATTTGTAATCAGCAACATGGTGGTCACACATTACCTTAATTGTCGGCAACTTGCGTCCTATGAAGGATTTCTGTTGCAGCAGGCAAAGCGAACCGGAAAAGATGTGATTGGCCTGGAAAGCGTTGCCGATCAGATCGGTATTTTTGATCAAATTCCATTGTCTGAACAAAGTACCTGGTTATGGCAAATGATTGCCGAATCTGAGCAGTCTAACGAGGAATTGCAGCAAATGAAGGAGCTGTTCCTAAAGGAAGACGTAGAGCAGCTTTATCAGCTGATTGTCACGCAGCAGGAATTCACTAATTACAGCTCAATCCTGCTTGATGAGCGGAACCGTAACTGGGTTGAAATTCTGCCGCCGCTGATGGCTGAGCAACCATCCTTTATCGCTGTTGGTGCCGGGCATCTTGGCGGCCCTCAGGGCGTTATCGCTTTGCTCCGTGCCGCTGGCTATACGGTCCAGCCAGTTACTGATTCCGGAGCAGCGGACTAATAGACTCTGGATTCCCGCCAATAGGCTCGGTTATTGAAGTAGCAATGATACCTCACAATAATGGCAAATACATGTCGGTATCAGCTATCATAGGCGGCTAATTCAAGGAGAAGATATTTCATGCATGTAACCGCTGACGCTTTACAACCGGCTATTGATAACTGGGCGGAGCAATACCCTGATAATTTTAGCCCAAGCGCTCTGGTTGGCCAGCAACGGGCGACATCCGCCCTTCATCAGGCAATGAGTATCGCTGGTCGCTACGCTCACGGTTTTTTAGTAACCCCTGCCGGGTTGCGTACCTATGATGTGTTGCAAGAGCTTCAGCAGCTGCACAGGTGGGCCTACGCCGAGAAATATGACTGGGTCTATCTGGCGAACCCAAATGCGGCCAGTGAACCGCAATGCGTGAATCTTCCCGCGGGAACAGCCAGCGATTTTCTGGCGCAGCTATGGCAGCTACTGGAAACCCCGGTCGCGAGTCGCCAGGAGCAGCTGATAGCCTTGCGTGATACTTATCCGACCGAACGGGCACATGGTTATCTGGATGGCGTAGCAGAAAAGAACTTCAAAGACTTACCGGGCTCTGAGCTGGCAACCATTATTGTGCAGCATGATGAGGAACAACCCTTCGTACTCTGTGACCGGGTGACCGAAACCAATTTATTTGGCAGTATTCGTTTACAGTCAGTCGAAGGTACTATCAGTTCTGAGCTGCATCTGATCGAAGCTGGTGCCCTGCTGAAAGCGAATGGCGGCGTGTTGGCAATTGATGCTGAAGAACTGTTGTCCCAGCCGGGGCTATGGCGAAAACTAAAATATATTTTGCGTACCAGCCTGTTTCATTGGCCGCAACCAGGTGAAGCCAATATCGCCGCCTATTATCGGCCGGAGCCGGTGCCGGTCCATATCAAAGTCCTGTTACTGGGCGATCGCGATATTTATGCTCAGCTACGTGAGCTCGACCGTGACTTTGACAACTTATTTCCTTATCTGGCGGATTTCTCCGGGCATTACCCCTTAAGTCAGCTGCCATTGGCGCCCTACTTTGATTATCTGGCCTACGTACAACGCGAAGCCGCGGTATTGCCCTTACACCGCAATGCCTATCCGCTATTGTTCAAATTTGCTTCGCGGCTAAGCGATTACCAGACCGAGTTAAGCCTGGATACGATAACCCTGATGCAACTCATGCGAGAAGCGTCAGCCATTGCTATTGCGCTGGGGACTGAAGAAATTCAGGACGAGCACGTGCAACGTGTATTGCGGCAGCGTAAATATCGCGACGGTTATATCGCCGATTTAAGTCGTCGCTCTATCCTTGAAGGCCAGGTCTATATTGCCACCGATGGCCGGGTGGTCGGTCAGGTGAATGGTTTGACGGTAGTTACCGCTGGCGGTAGCGAATTTGGTGAGCCATCCCGGATTACTGCCACTGTCCATTACGGTGACGGTGATATTATCGACATTGACCGAAAGTCAGAATTAAGCGGGAATATTCACACTAAGGGCGTTATGATCCTCAGCGCCTATATCGCTAATGTGTTTGCCCGCAGCGAAGCAATGAGTCTGTCAGCGACTATCGTTTTTGAACAGTCTTATCACGAAGTTGATGGCGACAGTGCCTCGCTGGCTGAGTTGTGCTGCTTACTGTCAGCTCTGGCAGAGGCTCCTATTGAGCAGGGGCTGGCCATAACCGGTGCCGTTGATCAGTTTGGCCGCGTGCAGGCTATAGGCGCCGTCAATGAGAAAATCGAAGGCTACTTTTCGCTCTGCCAGGCACGCGGCCTGACCGGGCATCAGGGAGTGATCATTCCCGCTGCTAATCTGAGCCAATTGAATCTCGAGCCTGAGGTCATCGAAGCGGTACAAGCGGGCCAATACCATATCTACGCGGTCAATCATGTTACTGAGGCCCTGGAGTTGTTGACCCAATCGGACCAGAAAAAGCTCTATACCCGTATCGAGGAACGTCTTGATGAACTGCAGCATACTGAGCGGGCACCGAACTGGTGGCGCCGTTTACTTGGTCGATAATTACTAGTCGGACTTGTTAAGCGTACACGTGTTAGCTAAGCTACCCGAACTTTTATTTAGTTCATCTGATAATCAGAACGACAAGGTACTTATGAAACAATCTAGTTATACGCGTGAGGAACTGCTGGCGTGCGCTCGCGGTGAGATGTTTGGCCCTGGCAACAGTCAGTTACCGGCGCCTAATATGCTGATGATGGATCGGGTCGTTGAGATTAACGATCACGGTGGCGAGCACGGTAAAGGCTTTATCCATGCTGAATTAGATATTAACCCTGACCTCTGGTTCTTTCAGTGCCACTTTATTGGCGACCCGGTAATGCCCGGCTGTCTTGGACTGGACGCTATGTGGCAGCTAACGGGCTTTTTCCTTGCGTGTGCTGGCGGCCCGGGCCGGGGGCGCGCACTTGGTGTGGGCGACGTGAAATTTACCGGTCAAATCCTGCCGACAGCTAATAAAGTCAGTTATTTTATTGATATGAAGCGCGTTATTAAGCGCTCGCTGTACATGGGGATTGGTGACGGTCGGGTTGAAGTAGACGGTAAGACAATTTATACCGCTAAAGATCTTAAAGTGGGTCTTTTTACTGACACATCCAAGTTCTGATAACCTGCCCTATGAAGATATAACAAAGCCCGCGTGAACTAGCGGGCTTTTTTGATTCTATAATTTAATTTCGGGTTGCTGAAAATTATCGGAACAATCCGACACCGCGAGCTTCCATCGCATCGCGCCAACCGCCTAGCCAGTGTGAACGTATGTCCTGGCTCTGATAAGGGCAGTTCTCTTTGGAGCGACCGGACACACCGGCTTTAAAGCCCTGAGAATGGGCGCGTTCGAGGCGATCGCGTTTTTGTCTTTTCATCTTTAGCTTCCTCGTGCAGATTTAACGTTTTAAGAACCAGATAAATACTGCTTGGCTCTATCTTTATAGATAGCAATTCTGGGCAGGAGTTCAAGATAAAAAAAAGCACGATTCATGTGACTTATGCTAAGTCGATGAAATCGTGCTTATTCTATGAGAGGTTTTTCTTAGAACAAGTTATTTTACTAGTTGACAAAGCGGCGACGAATTGTAATAAGACCACCAATCAACAACATAGAAAAAACACTTAGCAATGAGGTTGAAGCACCCTGGCGCTCAGTTTTTTGTTCGGTTACATCACAATCATTCAGCTCGCCACTAGTGGGATTCATCAGCAGTGTTTTAACCACTTGTTCAGTTTTTGTCTGTCCCTCTGAGTCAGTGTAGTTTGACTCTACCAGAGCTGTTGCGACGATATCGCCCTGCTCGTTAATTCCCTCAGCTGAAACGATAAAGTAGCCAGTATCACACTGAATGGCATCGTTGAGGTTAATCACGCCTGCATCAGGATTACTGATATCGTACATAAAACCGACCCGGCGCCGGGCTGTCGCCAGAGAGGGTTCGATTTCGGCTGTACCAACAATGATACCAGCGTCGTTGACATCGTTTGGTACCATACTGGAGCCAACAAAGAAGCTGGGCAATTCGGTAAATGTCCCGGTATCAACATCATAGGTAAAGCCAACATTACGACGAATACCCTGAACGGTGCGGATCAAATAGCCAGTCACCAGATTATTATTGTTAATCGCGTTGGCGCTGCCCCAGATATACAACTCTTCTTCGGTGACGGGTATTACCGTGTCACCGACGAAAACTGCAGGCATTTTAATCCGGTTATTGACGTTCGTGTCATCGCCCCGGAAGTAAGTCCAGCTTTGCCCTACAGCGATATCATTGTTATTTACTGCATACGCATAACTGGAGAAGTCGCCGTTATCTTCGGCACCACGATCCATCAGGGTGCCGAGTGGTGTGGCAGATATAACGTCGCCATTGGCATCGAGCTGCCACCGCATTGCGCGCATATCATAAATTGACCGGTTCGCAGTTATACCGGAAATGTTCGTAGCGGAAGAACGCTGCTTAGCATGCCATAATTCCCAAATACACACATAAAGTGGCTCTGTCGACGGTGGTTCAGCGACATCGGTCTCACATTTTTCAATACTTGCGACTGAATCCGGGGCCACCGCTACGCTGGCGAAACCGACCGCGACATGATTGGCATTGATATCAAACATGACGGATTCGCCGCCCAGGTGTGCTTGCTCAGGTGGAGCATAGCTCTTAAAACTAGTGCCATTATGCCAGATTGCCCGGCTGGTAAAATCCCGTTCTGCATAAGTTATGGTACTGGTGGCTTCGCCATCTGCATTGGTCGCCTGGTATTCGAGTGGTTTATATGGTGCAGTACCAAAGCCGACCAGAATGTTATTATCATTCAATCCGTAAAAGTGATGATCGGCAGTATCTGCCATTTCCGGAGTTGTTTCGTCGGTATCGTTGAAAGGATCGTAAAAAGTGACGTCCTGGCCGTTGTAAGTACCGGCAAAATTAAAGGCTACCCGCGGATTTTCGAGATAAGGATTGACCCGATCTTCGAGCAGGCTCAGGAGGCTGGAATATTGCTCGTAGGATAACTCAAAAGTTTCAGGATCAATCTCCAGCGGGATTCCTGCCTTACTGCGAGTAGCATTAACCACCCGGGTCACATCAACCTCACGGTTTTCAGGCAAACGCCCCAGCACCGCAGCCAGCCCCATCTCATTAATATCGAGCGGGAACAAGTGACGTACCTCCGCCGGCGTGGGCAACTCCTGAAAGTTGTAGGTATCTGCCTGTACTGCAGCAATAAATGATGCGGAGGCAGCCGCGCTTACAGCGGCTAAAGTAAGTTTGTTCATAAGTGAATTAACTGCTCTCTTGTTGTAAGTTTTCTAATTCGTCCCAGCGTTCCAGAACGTCTACTAATTCTGTTTCGATAGCACCTAATCTTTCCAGCGTAGCGCTGGTAATTGCGTGCGACTGATTATAAAAATCAGGGTCACTAACCCGTTGCTGCAACGCGGCCTGTTCTGCTTCCAGTGCCTCTATTCGTTGCGGCAGCATATCAAGTTCCCGCTGCAGCTTATAGGATAACTTTTTTCGTGGCTTTTCAGAAGCCCGCTGCGGTGCCGGCGAAGACGTCGACTGCTCAGACTGCCGGCTAAGGGTTTTAGTTCCCTCTTGCTGCTGCAGATAGTGTTCTACCTCGGTAAAACCACCAAAGATCTCAGTTACTTTTCCGTCACCTTCAAACAACAGCACGCTGGTAGCCGTATTATTGACAAATTCCCGGTCGTGGCTCACCAGAATAACGGTGCCCTGATAGTCAGCGACAATCTGCTCCAGCAGTTCAAGGGTGTCGATATCCAGATCGTTGGTCGGTTCATCGAGAATTAAAAAATTACTTGGTTGCAGAAACAACTTAGCCAGTAAGGCCCTGTTACGCTCTCCGCCCGACAGGGCTCGCACCGGTGTACGGGCCTGTTTCGGTGAAAACAGGAAATCCTGCAGATAGCTCAGAATATGCCGGCTACGGCCGCCATAACTAACATCCTGCTTACCTTCGCCGACGTTTTCTGCCACGGACAGCTCAGGATCCAGTTGCGCGCGGTGTTGATCAAAATAGGCGACCTCGAGATTGGTTCCCAGTTTAATAACACCACTATCAACCTTCTGTTGGCCCAGTAGTACCCGGATGAGGGTACTCTTACCACAGCCATTGGGCCCAACCAGCGCCACGTTATCTCCCCGTTGCAGGGTTAATGAGAAATCACTCAGGATAACCTGATCGGCAAAGCTTAGATTCAGCCCTTCTCCTTCAAATACCAGCTTACCTGATCGCTGGGCTTCCTGAACGGATAGCCTGGCGGAGCCTTGCTGCTCGCGGCGTTGGGCGCGCTGTTTGCGCAGCTCCTGCAAGGCCCGCACGCGACCTTCATTGCGCGTGCGTCGGGCTTTGATGCCCTGACGCACCCAAACCTCTTCCTGAGCTAATTTTTTATCGAATTCGGCGTTATGGGCTTCTTCGATCTCAAGGTTTTCCTGTTTGAGCTGTAGATACTTGTCATAATTGCCGGGGTAGCTGGCCAGATGACCGCGATCTAAATCGACGATGCGGGTTGCCAGGGCGCGGATGAATGCCCGGTCATGACTGATAAAGAGTACCGCGCCGCGAAACTCTTTCAGCATGGTTTCAAGCCAGCGAACCATATCCACATCGAGATGGTTGGTCGGCTCATCAAGTAACAGTAAGTCGGGTTGAACGACTAACGCCCGGGCCAGCGCAACGCGCCGTAACCAGCCTCCGGAGAGTGATTCCATAGTCGCATCAGCTGGCAGGGATAACTGAGTCAGCACCTGTTCAATCCGGGTTTGCAACTGCCATCCGTCCGCGGCCTCAAGCTGCGTCTGTAGTTTGCCGAACCGATCCATCAACTGGTCCATCGACTGGCCGCTGGAGTTCTCAGTGAGTTGCTCGGAAATATGATGGTATTCTTTTAAAATATCGCCCACATCAGCCAATGCTTCAGCCACATAATCAAACACTGTTTGTGGCGAGTTCGCCGGCGGATCCTGGGGTAACCGGGTGATAACAGTATCGCCTACAATCTGCACCGCGCCATCGTCAAGCTGGGTATGGCCATCTAATACCTTGAGTAGTGTGGATTTACCTGCCCCGTTACGGCCGACCAGACAAAGGCGCTCCCCCGCTTCGATAACCAGGTCAACACCGTCTAAAATCGCGTCATTTCCAAACGCCAGATGGGCATTTTGCAAGCGCACAATACTCATGAATTCAAAAACTCCTCTAATTCGTTACCAAAAGGCCAGCGTAGCTCAGCATCATCACTGTGGCGCACCAGAACCGGAACTAACCAGGCATACTCCTCCAGCAACTCGGGCTGTTGGGTAATATCGACTATGTGCAGGCGCACGGGCTCCTCGGGCTGACAGTGATGTACCGCCAGCAAGGCCTCAGTGCAGAGCGGACATTCTGGCTTCGTCAGCAGATAAAAATCAGTCAATGCTGGTCACCCGATATAAATGGTGAATATTTTTGTTGCGGCTGAAGTCCAGCGGGATGGAACGCTGAGTTAAGTCCTCTGCTTTGAGGTATAGCTCGGCCAGGGCTTCTTCGTCGAGCTTAAACCGGCGCTTGTTGTTTGAAAACAGAATAACGCCGTTGTCCTTGAGTAATCGCGCGGCAAGTTTAAGCAATAATGGATGATCCCGTTGCACATCCAGCACATCATCCATGCGCTTTGAGTTGGAAAATGTTGGCGGATCAAGAAATATCACGTCAAAACGCTGTTGCGGCCGCTGCTCCCGCAACCAGGTCAGGCAGTCAGCCTGGACGAACTGGTGCTGTCGGGTATCTATTTTATTGAGCCGGAAGTTATCTTCGCCCCAGTTCAGGTAGGTTTTTGACAGATCAACTGAAACCACCTGCTTAGCCCCGGCCAGCGCAGCATGCACCGATGCAGTACAGGTATAGGCAAACAGATTCAGCACGGTTTTGCCCGCACTTAACCGGGCAAGTTCCTGACGAGCCCAGCGATGGTCAAGAAAAAGTCCGGTATCCAGATAGTCACTAAGATTGACCATAAACTGCGCATCGTATTCATTTACAACGGTTGTCAGGCCGCGCGGCTGTTGCTTCTGATACTGCTGCTTGCCGATCTGCCGTTGGCGTACTTTCAGGGTCATTTTTTCAGCATTAAAGGGTAATTCCTGTGCCAGGGTGTCTAATAAAAACCACAAACGCTCCTTTGCCACTGCTTCGGGTATATCTTTTGGCGCCGCATACTCCTGTATCACCAGATAGTCGTTATAAACATCGACGGCCGCATTGTATTCAGGCATGTCTGCGTCATACAGTCGCCAGGCACTAACCCCTTCTTTTGACGCCCATTTTTCCAGTTTCTGATAGTTTTTCCGGAGCCGGTTAGCCAGATCATTTGATTGCGATTGAGTAAACTCTGGTTGCTCTTTAGTTAAATCGTACAGGGCCAGAACGGTCTCCAGGGCGCCATTAAAAAGCTTGTATTTCTTGGTACTACGCAGCTTCATGCGCTTTAGTAGTTGTTCATCGCCAGCCAGAACTGCTGCCTGCCAGCCCTGAAATTGCTGACGTAGCTGCTGGCCAAAGCGACGGTAAAGCAGCAGGGTTTCAACTTCTTCACCCAGGCGCTCACCATAAGGAGGGTTACACACCAGTAATGGCGTCACCGTCTCTTCGCTAGCTACTACCGGGCTGGTAACCTTATCAGCAGCTTTCATCTGCCAGTCACACTTGCCTGCCAGGCCAAGGCGCGTGGCATTTTGCTCAGCAATAGCAAGCATCTTAGGATCCGTATCTGAGCCAAAGAAGCGTGCGTTGGAGCTCTCAAGTGCGCGCTGGTGGCGTTCTTCTGCCTCCTGAAGCTCCCGCTGCCAGAGCTTTTCATCATGGTTGAGCCAGGCTTCAAAGCCCCAGCCGCGGCGGGTCAGCCCTGGTGCACGGTCGAAACAGATCATTGCGGCCTCCAACAGCAATGTGCCCGAGCCGCAGAAAGGATCCAGGATAATACCAGTGTCGCGGGTCACGCCGGCGCGCAGCACCACTCCGGCGGCCAGGGTCTCACGCAATGGCGCAGCGCCCTGCTCCTGGCGGTAACCGCGACGGTGCAAACTGTCGCCGGATAAATCCAGATACCAGGTTAACTTATCTTTGTTCAGGTGCGCATTGATGCGGATATCGGGCTGATCCTTTGAAACGGTCGGCCGTGATTCACCGATTGCACGGAAATGATCGACAATACCGTCTTTGACCAATTGCGCACCGAACTGGGTATGGCGGATGTCTTGATTCTGTCCGCGAAAGTCGATAATAAAGGTCCGGCTTGGATTAAAAACGGTTTCCCACTGAGTTTCCGCTACCGCTGCAGGCACTGCATCCGCGCGCAGCGCTTCGCACTCGCCGAGCTTTAACAGCACACGGCTGGCAAGGCGACTCCACAGACAGGTACGATAGGCTAATGCGAGATCGCCACGAAACCAGCATCCCGCCAGGGTTTGACGAACGTCGGCCGCGCCGATCTCATTCAGTTCATCAAAAAGCAAAGCCTCAAGCCCTTTGGCGCAGGTGGCAAATAATTGCAGATTTTCACTCATGTGAGTAACAGACCCATATTCAATAATTAGGCAGTAATTATACCGGACTAACCGCCATCTGTATTGGGTGAAATAGTCGATAAAGCGAGTCAATCTGGCAGAATCGCCGGAAAAGTAAGCAGTCAGTTCGAAAGGCTATTGCGTTCTTAGTGAATACTGGTAGTATGCGCATCAATCGGACGCGGGGTGGAGCAGTCTGGTAGCTCGTCGGGCTCATAACCCGAAGGTCGTAGGTTCAAATCCTGCCCCCGCAACCAATTAATCCGATGAAGGTATTCCCTCAACGAACCAGTGCTTTATTAATTCCTTCTGATACCCTTGTTCTCCCAGACTTTTTAAATAACTCACCAATATAGCCTGAATTTGATCTGGGCTGCGGTAGACTACCGTCGCACCAACAACCCCCGGAACGTCGCCACCACCGCTCGCACGATAACTGTTCAGCGCTACCAGAAAAGTCATTTCGTCAGTGACGGCTTGATTAGCGTAACGTAAGTCGACAATACGATCGCCCTGCTCCCGCCGGGGATCTATGCGATATGACAAACCGTACAGACTGTCAAAGTTATAGCCGGGAAAATCCTGGTTAACCCAGGCCCACGCCTCTGCACGTCTGTCATCATCGGGAACCGTAAAGGCCAGCGCACTGAATTCCAGCCACTGACGTATTTGCTCGCCACTCGCTTGAATGACATCCAGCGTGTTCGGATAGCGGTAGAGGTCGGCCGTATCGCCGAGCGTCACTTCCCCTGCGGGTATTTCAGTGTAGCGGCCCTGCTGCTCGTCTTCCGTGTTAAGCGCTGCATTGAAAGGCGCGCTTGCGCTGAGTAATGGCAGGTCGCCGGCCACTTCGGCAGGCAGCTGCGCCCGGGCGTACCATAGCTGTGCTTCATGAATCAGTTGGACCGCCAACTCCGGCTGTAACCGCGCTCTGCGGTAGCTTAAAGGTCGTGCTGTATAGCCCACAGGTTCGGCAACAAACTCCCTGGTTGCCTGATGCACCTGTTGCAATGTTTCTGCCAGAGCGGTGTCGTAGGTAGCGCTGACTGCGCGGGTGCTGCTCTGAGCGGATAATACGCGCCAACGCTTATCAACAAATTCAAGTTCAAGATCGATGATGCCAAGGTGCTCACCATAAGCGCCCGGCTGCACCGCTGCCATCCCGCTAATGCGACCGCCGTTGCTGTCTATTCCGGGAAGCGCGTCATAAGCGCTGGTGCCTGGAAATACCTCATGCTGATGGCCAAGTATCAGCGCATCAATACCTGAAATTCCAGCCAGCTCCCAGCCCGCCTGTTCACTATCCAGTGGATTGGATGTTTGCTTTGGCATACCGGTATGAGCGGCCAGTACCACGACATCAGCGCCCTGCTGTCTTGCCGCCGTAACTTGCGTAGCTGCCGCTGCCACCATTTCAGTCATATAAGCGTGGCCGGTAAGATATTGCTCGTCCCATTGCATGACTTGCGGCGGCATCACGCCAATGATAGCGATACTCAGTGGCCGTCGGGTGCCATACTGATCAACAGCTTCACGCTTGAGCAATGTATAGGGGCGAATTTGCTTACGCAGCGCATCCGGAGCGCCGGGCAACCAGTGGATATTGGCACTCAGTACCGGAAACTGCGCTTTACTGTATGCTTCAGCGAGATAATCAAGGCCATAATTAAATTCATGATTGCCGAGGTTTGCCGCGTCATATCCAAGTGTGTTCAGTGTCTGAATAATCGGATGGGCATTCACCGGTTTACTGCTGGCATGTTGGTTTACGAGGAAGTCGGCTACCGGCGAGCCCTGCAACAAATCGCCGTTCTCAATCAGTATGGATAACGGAGCTTCGGCTCTGGCCTCGTCAATTACGCTGGCGGTGTGAACCAGTCCATTTTGCACCGGCTGTTTGGAAAAGTAGTCATAGCCCGTCAACTGAGCATGAACATCACTGGTGGCCATGATCCTCAGCGAGGCGCGCGGTGATTCAGACGGAACTGAGGCAGGCTGGCAGGCAGCTAAAGAAGTAATAAGGGACATAAAAATCGCCGTAACAGACGAAAGCCTCGTCATGCGCGTTGGCGTAAAGAGCCGTCAGCGTTTTTAGGGGATGCTGACTGTAGAAGGCGGCTGGCCTGCAGACGGTTGGTCAGAACTTTTACCACTTCGAATTCTGCTAATGACTTAATTTCTGACAGCTCCATCCGTTTATCCAGCAGCATGCATTCAGCAAATTCACCCTCTAAATTAAGTATGACAAAAGTGGCCGAGGTTAATCCGGAGTTCAGTTCCACTAAGGCGCCTTTTTGTAACGGATATTCCGGGGCCTGAGTTTGCTGTTGAAAGTGCCAGCTCTGAGGCATTTGTGGTCTGCCGAAACGTTTGAAAATAACGTGATTCAGGGATACCTGCAGGATCTGTGCCGGTGCCCAGTGATCGTAGCTACTCAGAACGTCGAACATTTCCTGAAACGCAACGGCATCTTCTAAATTGAAGGCTGCATTCATTGCGTGCATGGAAATTAATTTGGATGTTTTATAAGGACAGGTGTGCACCAGCCCGTCACCGAGCTCAATGGATAGCTGCTGGGATTCTGGGTTAAATACCCACCGCCAGTTTTGCGAAGCTTGCACTTTGTCGATCCTTTAACAAATATTGCCTGATAAAAGCTGCTTGTTAAACTAACTAAAAATCTGGGAATTTACAAGTTGTTGACAATCTTCCGGATTAGCTCAGGACCTTCGTAGATAAACCCGGTATAGACCTGTATTAACTTTGCCCCGGCCGCCAGTTTAGCTTGCGCACGTTCAGGGCTGTCAATGCCCCCGACTCCGATAACCGGAATCTGATCGCCTAACTGCTCGCATAGTCGCTGCACCACGCGGGTGCTGCTATCAAATAGCACTGAGCCACTCAGTCCCCCGGCTTCGTCGGCGTGGGGCAAACCGGCAACAGGATCCCGGCTTAGAGTGGTATTGGTCGCGATTACGCCGTCAATCTCATGCTTTAACAGAGCCTGCGCAATATCAGTAATGCCTTCGTCAGTAAGATCCGGTGCAATCTTCACCGCCAGCGGCACGTAACGGCCGTCTTTCTGATGTAATTCATGTTGGAGTGCCTTTAATGCCGAGAGCAAGTCATCAAGGGCATTGCCATGCTGAAAGGCACGTAACCCCGGCGTGTTCGGTGACGATATATTAACTGCGATATAGCTGGCATAGGGGTAAACTTTGCGCATACACAGCAGATAATCATTTACCGCCTGATCTTCCGGTGTATCTTTATTTTTACCAATGTTTATCCCTAATACTCCGCGGAAGCGGGCTTTGCTAATTTGCCCGACCAGATGGTCAACGCCCTTATTATTAAAGCCCATGCGATTAATTATCGCTGTCCGCTCCGGAATACGAAACATGCGCGGCTTGGGGTTGCCCGCCTGAGCTTTTGGCGTGACTGTACCCACTTCAATGAAGCCGAATCCCATCTGAGCGAATGCGTCAATAGCTTCGCCATTCTTATCAAGGCCGGCCGCCAGGCCTACCGGATTCGGGAAATCAATGCCCATAACCCGCACCGGATGTGCGTCAACCTGTTGCCGCCAGGCTAAGGACAAGGGGGTGTGCGCGTACCGGCTCAATACCCCCATGGTAAAGTCATGCGACTTTTCTGCATCCTGACGGAACAACCATGCTCTTAGCCAGCTATACATCACTTAGGCCGTTGTACAGTTATGGTTGAGCAGCATGAGTTCACGCAAGGTCACCGAGAACTTGGCAAATTCATGGGTCTTCGTTGTTTTAAAGTCGTTCAGAGTCTGTAACCAACGATCCACATAGACATCATTCTGACTCAACCACTGATCCAGGATTGCTGAGGCGTCCATTTTCAGGTCAGCGCCCTTGAGCATACTCATTGTCAGTGAACGCTGCTGCCAGTCGAGCTCTTCCCGGAATGCCGCGCGCGCAAGCGCCTGCCAGTGGTTATCTACAGGTTGATTGTTGATTTGTTCAAGGAACCAGTGCAGTGACATCCGTGCGCCCAGACGGAAATAAGCTTCCGCAACGAGACTGACTTTACAGTTGGTCTGATGAACAATGTCGGCAATATCCAGAGCAGAGAACAAGGTTGATAAGGTACCGATCTGATGCGCCAGGTCTTTCGGGACTCCCTGCAGCTGCAGTTTTTCAATTTCCTTTTCAAGCGCGGCGCGTTCATCAGCAACGATATATTTCAGCACGTTTTTACGCAGGTCATTAAAGCTCGCCTGGTAGAAATCCAGATGCTCCTGGATGGTACCGAGAGCTGGATTCTTATGGCGCAGGAACCAGCGCGTAGCGCGACGTACCACGCGACGTATCTGAAACAGCATACGGTTCTGCACGTCAGCAGATACTTTGTTGTTCTGCGCCTCAATTTGCTCCATTATACCGCGCAGATTGAAACACTCCCGAGCGACCACATAGGCAGCCGCAACTTCTGCGCCAGTGGCACCAGTCGCGTCCTGTTTGCGGTAAACAAAGTTTGGCCCCATATCGTTAACAATATTATTGGCCAGGCGCGTAGCGATGATTTGTCCGCGCAGCGGGTGGA
>NZ_JAWVYM010000002.1:0-175855 GCF_033722695.1 Pseudidiomarina sp.
GCCATGCTTATTGCCGGCCAGTGGTGGCAGGCGGAAGCGCAGCGGAATCTGCGCATGCAATGGATTGATGACGCACAGCAGGTTGCCGCTAGCCTGGGGCTATTCTGGATTAATGAGCAACGGCCGCCGCTAGATGTTGCAGAGCTGATTAGTACCGGCTACTTGCAGCCGGTGAGTGAGCCCTGGCAACAAAGCTGGCAGCTTGAAGCTGGTACCGAGCTGAGTTATCTGACCCTGCAGGCACCGGATGAAACCCGGGCTGCCTGGTTAAGCAGTAAGTTACCGCAAAGCTTCAATGTCGGAAATCAGGTACGGATGGCGATATGGCGGCCCTATACGGTCGCTGGCAATGATAACTATCTGCACCGCATCGCGGTGGCCGGTGCACCCCAGCTAAACCAGATGGAAACAGCGTTGGACATGAACGGCAACGATTTGCAAAACGCCCGCCATGTGCAGGCTGATGCAACAGTAACTGTCAGTTTGCACGCCGATATTGCGACCCTGCAGTTGGTCTCGGCGCAGTCGCTCACCAGCACCGCCATTAACGCTACTTATGTAACTACGGCTGAAACTTCAATGGCACAGTTACAAAGCCAGCTCACGAATTTAGAAAACTTATGGCAACAATGTCAGAGCGCTGGAGGCTGCCAGTAGTGCGGCAGGTTCAGGGGCAGGCTTTAATTGAAACCACGCTGATATTACCGCTGGTGCTGGTGACGGTATTGTTAATGTTGCAGTTGTTATGGTTACTATTTGTGCAATACAACCTGTGGCTGGCAGCTAGCTATACCCTGCGAACCGGCGCGTTGCAGCATGGTAGCGAGAGTGCTATGAAACAAACTCTGGCAGTGGCTATGACGGCTACCAGACCGGTGCTGTTAGATGATACTGCTGAAGTTGATCCGAATGAGTTCAGGCTGTTGGCGGCGCGATTGTCGGCTGACCAAATGCTGCACGTGGCGCTTGCTGCGCGGATCGCAGTCAAGGCGCCCACAACGGAGCAGTTCGAGCGTTTTAGTGAAACGCGTTTTGACCTGGCTTTGGATCAGGAGGTTACAGAAATTGCCATTGATCATCCTCAGGTGCGTCTCGCTGCCAGTGAAAACCCGGAAGAGTGGTTGGCAGCGCGCCAGTTGAAACTGGAGCTATGGTGGTGTCAGCCGCTGGAAGTGCCGCTGGCGGCAACCATTCTTGCTGAGCTCAGGCCGCTGGTAAATAATCCGGTGCAGTTATTTTGTGCAGCCAGGGAAGCGGCTTTTGGTAAACCGCTATGGGGCCTGCGCCATGAAATTGAAGGGCCAATGTTGAGCGGCTTCCGGCGCTACTGAGCTTGCTCCGGGGCATGCCAGGTATCACAGGCATGCAGAGTATTCTGCATCAGGGTCGCTACTGTCATGGGTCCAACGCCGCCTGGTACCGGCGTAATAAAGGCGGCGCGGTCGGCGGCGGCAGCGAACTCGACATCGCCGCAAAGGCTGCCGTCAGCTAAGCGATTAATGCCCACGTCAATGACCGTGGCGCCGGGCTTGATCCAGGCGCCGGGAATAAAATTCGGTTTGCCTACCGCAACAACGAGCACATCAGCACGTTCAACATGGCTTTGCAGGTCGTTGGTGAAGCGGTGACAGACCGTGGTGGTGGCACCGGCCAGCAGTAATTCAAGACTCATGGGGCGGCCAACAATATTAGAGGCGCCAACGACGACGGCGTTTTTTCCGTAGAGATCAAGGTCAATCGACTCCAGCAAAGTGATAACGCCGCGCGGAGTGCAGGGGCGGAGGGCCGGATTGCGCTGAGCGAGGCGGCCCATATTAAAGGGATGAAAGCCGTCGACATCCTTGCGTGGGTCAATACGTTCGAGGATGGCTTCAGCATTCAGGCCAGCCGGCAGCGGCAACTGCACCAGAATACCGTCTACGCTGACATCCTGGTTCAGCTTATCAATCAGGCTCTCAAGCTCTTGTTGCGTGGCAGTGGCCGGTAAATCGAATGCTTTTGAGGTAAAACCGACTTCATCACAGGCTCGCCGCTTACTGCCAACATAAACTTGCGAAGCAGGATCACTGCCCACCAGCACCACGGCCAGGCCGGGCGCCCGCAAGCCACGTTGATGGCGTTCAGCGACGCGTGCCCTGACTTGTTCCCGAACTTGCTGAGCAACTTGTTTGCCATCAATATAATGCGCTGTCATGAAGAGAGTTACCTGTGACTGGATTTGCGCGCTATTTTGCCATGTTTTAGCAATTGATTGTAGCCGACTGTAATGAAATTCCGTGAGGCGCTGACTAAATAGCCCGCGGATTGCCGTAAAAAGCAGCAGTTGGTCTGCCAGGGTAAAAAAAAGTTTGACGCTGTTCGGTGCAGCAGGTAATATTCGCCCCCGTTGTCAGGCCGCGTCCTGCACGGGTTTATACAAAAAATGACGGCGAGTAGCGCAGCTTGGTAGCGCACTTGTTTTGGGTACAAGGGGTCGCTGGTTCGAATCCAGTCTCGCCGACCATTTTTGTAATTTGAATTGCGCCCGTAGCTCAGTTGGATAGAGCAACGGCCTTCTAAGCCGTGGGTCGCAGGTTCGAATCCTGCCGGGTGCGCCATACAAGCCCTGGTTTACAACAGATGTAGTGGTGGCTGTAGCTCAGTCGGTAGAGCCCCGGATTGTGATTCCGGTTGTCGTGGGTTCAAGTCCCATCAGCCACCCCATTTTCTTCGAAATATCTTCCCGAATAAAAATATTGTGTCGGCGAGTAGCGCAGCTTGGTAGCGCACTTGTTTTGGGTACAAGGGGTCGCTGGTTCGAATCCAGTCTCGCCGACCATCTCTTTTTTAATCTTTTTTTAATCTTTTTTACGTAAGCGTTGAGTTGTTGTTAGTTTACATTCAGCTGAAGCCGTGGATATAATGCGCTCACTATTTGAACGAACTTAACAACTAATCATTATAAAAAATGCAGCCATCTGCTAAAAATAAAATAAAAATCACCTCAGCGAACGATGCTTCAGCATCGTTTGGAATGCTGATTTCAGCGATCAGCGCGCAGCTTATCAATTGTTCCATCGAAGATACCCAGTTTTATATTGAACAGGCGCTTGCTGCGCTAGGACATGGCGACCGTAAAGATCGTTGTTACGTGTTTTTGTTCAATGATGACCATTCAACCATGAGCAACACTCACGAATGGACCAATTCAAATATCAGCGCGCACAAAGATGAATTGCAGGACATCCCGGCATCAGCCATGCCCTGGTTTTTTGAGCAAATGCTCAGTAACGGGCTGGTTACGGTGAGTGAGCTTAGCGACTTACCTTCTGCCGCAGCTGGCTTCCGTGCTGAGCTGGAGCATGAACGCATTAAGTCGATGATGGCGGTTGGCATGTATCTTGAGAAAAAGCTGATCGGTTTTGTTGGTTGTGACCTGGTAAACCGTCAGTGTAAGTGGACCGAAAACGATGTTCACCAAATGCGGTTAGTCGCCGATATGATCACGAATACCATTGCCCGTCATAATACTGAAAAGCGGCTGCGCGCCGCCGAAGCTGAACTGCGCCAGGCGAATGCACGGCTGGTGCAATTAGCGCGTGAAGACGGGCTTACCGGGCTCGTTAACCGGCGCGGTCTTGACGAGGCGCTGACACAGGAGCTTGGCCGGGCGATCCGCAATCAATCCAGGCTGACCTTGTTTATGGTCGATGTCGATCATTTTAAAGCGTTTAATGATCGCCGAGGTCATGTTGCCGGGGATGCCGCCTTGAAGGCTGTTGCAAAAGTCCTGGCCACGACTTTTCAGCGTGGCTCTGAGGTTGTTGCGCGTTATGGTGGTGATGAGTTTTTTATTATTAGCCCGGAGCTGGACCCCACCGAAGCAGCTGCACAGGCTGACCGGGTGCTTGGCAGAATCCGGGATCTGAGCAAAAAGGAAGCAATTACTCAGGCTATTACCGTTAGCGTCGGTATCGCGACCGTGATTCCGGATCGCGGCTACCATGTTGATATGCTCATGCAACTTGTCGATAAAGCCGTCTATCAGGCGAAAGATCAGGGCCGCGACCGCCACGTTATCCAGGCCAACTGATTTTTAAGTGTGCCCGCTGATTGTTAATCCCGCAAAAAAACACTCCACTACTCGACTATGTCGACCCGCTTCGCTATAATGCTGCGTCATTTTGAAGGGCCCCGACTGGTAGTGGGCTCAAGGCCAATAGCGAAGCCGAGGTAATTACGCAATGCAGGTTTCTGTAGAGAAAACCCAAGGATTAGAACGCCGCGCCACCATCACTGTGCCGGCTGAAACGATCGACAACGAAGTCAAGCGTCTGCTCAAAGAAGAGTACCGTGACCGCCAGATCAAAGGATTCCGGAAAGGTAAGGTACCGCCAAACGTGTTGCAGAAATTGTACGGTAAAGAAGCGCGCTCACGGGCCGCCTCAAACCTGATGCAGAGCAAGTACTTTGAAGCGATTATGCAGGAAAAGCTGAACCCAGCCGGACCACCTGCTATTGAGCCAACCGTAAATGAAGCGGGCAAAGATTTAGAATTCACGGCTACCTTTGAAGTTTATCCGGAAGTTGCAGTCAAAGCGCTGGACAAGCTCACCATTGAAAAGCCTGAAGTTGAAGTAACTGACGCTGATGTTGACACGATGCTGGAAACTCTGCGTAAGCAGCACGCTGGCTGGAAAGAAGTGAAGCGTAAGTCGAAGAAAGGCGACCGCATTACTATCGATTTCACTGGTTCTGTTGACGGCGAAGCGTTTGAAGGCGGTAAAGCCGAAGATTTCGCTCTTGAACTTGGTCAGAGTCGCATGATTCCCGGTTTTGAAGATCAAATTATTGGCATGAAAGCTGGTGAAGAGAAGACTATCGATGTGACTTTCCCGGAAGATTATCATGCTGAGAATCTGAAGGGTAAAGAAGCGCAGTTCGCGATTGTAGCGAAGAAAGTTGAAGAGCCTGAACTGCCAGAACTGAATGACGAATTTGTCGCGCAGTTTGGGGTTACTGAAGGTGGCGTTGATGCGTTACGCGCTGAAGTGCGTAAAAACATGGAACGCGAACTGAAAAATACCGTTAAGAGCAAGGTAAAAGAGCAGGTTCTTAAAGGTCTGGTTGAAAACAACGAAGTAGAAGTGCCGTCAGCTATGGTTGATCAGGAAGTTGATCACCTGCGCCGTCAGGCCATGCAGCGTTTTGGTGGTAACCAGGCACAGATGCCTGAACTACCGGCTAACCTGTTTGAAGAACAGGCGAAAGAACGCGCTAAAGTTGGCCTGTTGCTGGGCGAAGTGATTCGCAGCAATGAAATGAAGGTCGACGAAGCCAAAGTGGACGAAATTATCGCCACCAACGCTTCTGCTTATGAAGATCCGCAAGAAGTTGTTGAATATTACAAAGGTAATGAACAACTGATGCAGCAGGTTCGTAATGTAGCCCTGGAAGAGCAGGCTATCGATTACATTCTCAGCCAGGCGAAAGTGAAGGCAAAGAAAGCCAGCTTCGATGAGCTGATGAACCCAAAACAGCAATAAGGTTGCCGGAACCGTCACAGGAACATTGACGGCATCCATAACAACTTGGTTTAATGGCTCGTATAACCTTTATACGAGCCATTTTTTATTTCAGGAGTTGTAAATATGTCTGAGTTGGCAAACACGCCGATGGCACAACTGGTGCCTATGGTTGTTGAACAAACAGCTAAGGGAGAACGCTCGTACGATATCTATTCGCGGCTGTTAAAAGAGCGGGTGATTTTTTGCGTGGGTCAGATTGACGACCATATGGCGAATCTGATCGTTGCCCAGTTATTGTTTCTGGAGTCGGATAATCCCGATAAAGATATCTATCTGTACATCAACTCGCCCGGTGGCGTGGTGACGGCGGGTATGGCGATTTATGATACAATGCGTTTTATTAAGCCTGATGTCAGCACTGTGTGTATGGGCCAGGCGGCCAGCATGGGCGCCTTCCTGTTAGCAGGTGGTAGCAAAGGTAAGCGGTTCTGTCTGCCAAACTCGCGGGTCATGATTCATCAGCCGCTTGGTGGCTTCCAGGGTCAGGCGTCTGATTTCGAAATTCACGCTCGCCAGATTCTGGACATCAAAGACCGCTTGAACCGCATGCTGGCTGAGAATACCGGCAAGTCGATCGAGCAGGTAGCAAAAGATACCGATCGTGATTATTTTATGGGCGCTCAGGAATCTGTCGACTACGGTGTAGTAGATGGCATCCTGACGCAGCGAAACGGAGACTAGTATGACTGATAAAACCCAGGGTAACGGTGAAAAGCCGTTGTTTTGTACCTTTTGTGGGAAAAGTCAGCACGAAGTACGCAAATTAATTGCGGGTCCTTCGGTGTTTATCTGTGACGAGTGTGTCGACTTGTGTAACGATATTCTGCGCGAAGAAATTCAGAATATTTCGCCACAGGACGGCCCGGAAAAGTTACCGACACCGCGGGAAATTCGCGAGCATCTGGATGAATACGTGATTGGTCAGGAGCTGGCCAAAAAAGTCCTGGCCGTGGCCGTGTATAACCATTACAAGCGGTTACAGAACTCCGGCAAGGGTAAAGATCAAATCGAGCTGGGCAAAAGTAACATCCTGCTGATCGGTCCGACCGGTTCAGGTAAGACATACCTGGCAGAAACGATGGCCCGTTATCTGGATGTCCCGTTCACCATGGCTGACGCGACCACGCTGACTGAAGCAGGGTACGTGGGTGAAGATGTTGAGAATATCATCCAGAAACTGCTGCAAAAGTGTGATTATGATGTCGAAAAAGCCGAGCGTGGTATCGTCTACATCGATGAAATCGATAAGATCTCACGTAAGTCAGATAACCCGTCGATCACCCGTGATGTTTCCGGTGAGGGCGTGCAACAGGCGCTACTGAAGCTGATCGAAGGAACCGTAGCGGCCGTGCCTCCGCAGGGCGGGCGTAAGCACCCCCAACAAGAATTCGTGCAGGTTGATACCTCCAAAATTCTGTTTATTTGTGGCGGTGCCTTTGCTGGCCTGAATAAGGTTATCGAGCAGCGGGTGCAGGTTGGCAGTGGGATAGGCTTTGGTGCTCAGGTTAAGAGCAAGGAGCTCACTGCAGAAGGTAAAATTCTGGCCCAGGTTGAACCTGAAGATCTGGTTAAATATGGTCTGATTCCGGAGTTCATTGGCCGGTTGCCAGTACTGGCTACCTTAAGCGAGCTGGATGAAGACGCGCTGGTGCAGATTCTGCAGACGCCGAAAAATGCACTGACTAAGCAATATCACGCTTTGTTCGACATGGAAGGGGTGGAATTGGAGTTCCGGGAAGATGCTCTGCGCGCTATAGCTCGTAAGGCCATGACCCGGAAAACCGGTGCCCGGGGCCTGCGTTCGATTGTTGAGTCGGTATTACTCGATACCATGTATGACTTGCCGTCAGTAGATAATGTTAGCAAAGTGGTTATCGATGAATCGGTGATTCAGGGCGAGTCGCAACCCATTCTGATCTATCAAAACGAGAAGAAAGGAAAGCAGGCTTCTGGTGAATAATCACCCTGGTTAATGCTTAAATCTTGCAAAAAGGGCCACTTTGGCCCTTTTTTTGTGCAAAGCTATTGAACTTTATCTGAACTGCCACATATTAGAGTCTATGATATGTAGCAGACACCAAGCCAGCGACCTGGAGATGTATTATGAGTGAAGAACGGGTTGAACGCCTGAGTACCCCAGTTTTACCGTTACGCGATGTGGTCGTGTATCCCCATATGGTTATCCCGCTCTTTGTCGGCCGGGAAAAGTCGATCCGCTGCCTGGAAGCAGCGATGGACAATGATAAGCAGATTTTTCTGGCAGCGCAGAAAGATGCCGCTGTAGACGAGCCGGAACAGAAAGACATTCATGACGTTGGCACTGTGGCCACTATTCTCCAATTGCTTAAGCTGCCCGATGGAACGGTAAAAGTGCTGGTAGAAGGCGTGCAGCGGGCCGCTATCGACTCTTATGAGGACACTGAAGACTTTTTCCGGGCTCAGGTTCACTTCCTGGCTTCCGAGAGCATGGAAGATAAAGAAGAAGAGGTGATGATCCGGTCAGCGGTTAATCAGTTTGAAGGTTATGTGAAACTGAATAAGAAGATCCCGCCGGAGGTATTAACCTCATTGTCCGGCATTGACGAAGCGGATCGGTTGGCCGATACCATGGCCGCGCACATGCCGTTGAAGCTGAAGGATAAGCAGAAAGTGCTGGAGATCACTGATGTACGTGAGCGCCTGGAATTTTTAATGGCGCTGATGGAGGGCGAAATCGACCTGTTACAGGTTGAAAAGCGCATTCGTACCCGGGTTAAGAAGCAGATGGAGAAAAGCCAGCGCGAGTACTATCTGAATGAACAGATGAAAGCGATTCAGAAAGAGCTGGGCGAAATGGAAGATGGTCCTGATGAATTTGAGGCCTTGCAGCAGAAAATTGATGATGCCGGCATGCCGCAGGAAGCCGAGGTAAAAACCCGCGCCGAACTGCAGAAACTGAAGATGATGTCACCGATGTCCGCTGAAGCGACCGTCGTGCGGGGCTATATCGACTGGATGGTATCGGTGCCGTGGAAGAAGCGTTCGCGGATTAAAAAAGATCTGGCCCATGCGGAGAAAATCCTCGATGCCGACCATTACGGCCTGGAAAAAGTGAAAGAGCGGATACTGGAGTATCTGGCGGTGCAGCAGCGCACCTCAAAGGTCCGCGGCGCTATTTTGTGCCTGGTGGGCCCCCCTGGTGTCGGTAAAACCTCGCTGGGTCAGTCCATCGCCAAAGCAACGGGCCGTAAGTACATCCGTATGGCCTTAGGTGGCGTGCGTGATGAAGCTGAAATCCGGGGGCACCGGCGCACTTACATTGGCTCCATGCCAGGCAAGCTAATCCAGAAAATGGCAAAAGTCGGGGTTCGTAATCCTTTGTTCCTGCTCGATGAAATCGACAAGATGGCTCAGGATATGCGAGGTGATCCGGCTTCAGCGTTGCTGGAAGTGCTGGACCCTGAACAGAATGTGAACTTTAACGATCATTATCTGGAAGTCGACTACGACTTATCTGACGTCATGTTTGTGGCGACGTCAAACAGCATGAATATACCGGCACCGCTGCTGGATCGGATGGAAGTTATCCGGCTGGCTGGTTATACCGAGGATGAGAAGCTCAATATCGCGAAAAGCCATTTATTGCCCAAGCAGATCCAGCGAAACGGGCTGAAAGAGAAAGAGCTGAACATTAAGGATGATGCGATCACGGGTATTATCCGCTACTACACCCGTGAAGCCGGCGTCCGGAATCTGGAGCGTGAGCTGTCGCGGCTTTGTCGCAAAGCCGTTAAGCGGATCGTGCTGGACAAGAGTATTAAGCACGTTGAGATTAATGGCGACAACCTGAATGAATTTCTGGGTGTGCAGAAGTATGACTTTGGTAAAGCAGAAGCCACTAATCAGATTGGTCAGGTTACCGGACTGGCGTGGACCGAAGTCGGTGGCGATCTGCTGACAATTGAAGCGACTAATGTTACCGGCAAAGGCAAAATCACCTCCACCGGTTCGCTGGGCGGAGTGATGCAGGAATCGATTCAGACCGCGCTTACGGTGGTGCGTAGCCGCGCCGATAAGCTCGGTATTGCTGATGATTTCCACGAGAAGCGCGATATCCATGTTCACGTTCCGGAGGGGGCAACCCCGAAAGACGGGCCTAGTGCCGGTATCGCTATGGTAACGGCGCTGGCATCCTCACTGACCGGCATCCCGGTCCGGGCAGAAGTCGCGATGACTGGCGAGATCACCTTACGTGGCGAAGTACTGCCAATTGGCGGGCTGAAAGAAAAACTGCTGGCAGCCCATCGGGGCGGTATCAAGCATGTGCTGATTCCGAAAGAAAACGAACGGGATTTGCAGGAAATCAGCGCCAATGTGAAAGGTGATTTAAAAATTCAGCCGGTGCAATGGATTGATGAAGTGCTCAAAGTGGCCCTTGAACGGACTCCTGAGCCACGGGAATAGGCCCGGAGAACGGTAAAATGCGGGCTACAGGACGCTTATTAGGCTGTAGACCGCATTCTTTCGTTAAAAAAGTTGTGAAAAAGGGTTCTCAATCGAAAATCTTGTGGTAGCCTAGAGTCAAAGTGGTTGGCCAGAACGCAACAAAACAAAGAGCTCTGGCAAGACACTTGAGCGACAGGGAGTATGCCAAGAAGTCTGCTAACCTGTTGAACCGCTTGAACTGATAGTTCAGGCTTGTTATAACCTTCGTTGGACCATTTTTGCATTTCGAAAGCAAGTGGAACCAGGAAAAAATCTCATAATAACAATCTAAGGGGATGATACTGTGAACAAGTCTCAGTTAGTTGACAAAATTGCAGAGGGAGCAGAGATTTCTAAAGCTGCTGCTGGCCGCGCTCTGGACTCTTTCATCGAAGCAGTAACTGAAGCTTTGAAGAAAGGTGAGCAGGTAGCTCTGGTTGGTTTTGGTACGTTTAGTGTACGTGAGCGTTCAGCTCGCACTGGCCGTAACCCACAAACTGGTCAGACTATCCAAATCGCAGCTGCTAAAGTACCTTCATTCAAAGCCGGTAAAGCACTGAAAGATTCGGTAAACTAATCACTGCGGAGCGGTAGTTCAGTTGGTTAGAATACCGGCCTGTCACGCCGGGGGTCGCGGGTTCAAGTCCCGTCCGCTCCGCCAGCGAATAATAAAAATAACCCGAAGCTAGTCTTCGGGTTATTTTTTTCGCGTATAACCATATATAATAGCGCCCGTTATTACAGATTAATTTGAGGTTTGGTGGATTATGTTGGAGAGGATACGAGAAGGGTCCCAGAGCATTACGGTGAAAGTCATTCTGGTACTGATTGCGCTTACCTTTGCGCTGGCAGGTATCGGGGGCTACATCAGTAATACGCCGGAGCCAACAGTGGCCATAGTCAATGGCGAGAACATCACCCGGGCGGAATTCGACCGTGCGTTGGATAATGAACGTACGCGTCAGCAACAACAATTTGGTGATTTTTACGATCAGCTGGCAGCCGATCCGGCTTTCAACCGACGCCTTCGTAGCCAGGTGCTAAATGATCTGGTTAATCAGAAACTGACCGAGCAATATGCCTTCAATCAGGGCCTGCGGGTTTCTGATGAACAGGTAAAGAACGCGATTCGCGATATTCCCAGTTTTCGGGTGGCAGGTCAGTTCGATAACGAAACCTACCAATATAGCTTGCGTAATTTGGGCTATACCCCGCAGATGTTTGCTGAACTGATGCGCCGCGATATGACCCGCAGCCAGTTATTGCAGACTCTGGTTAATTCAGAATTTGTGCTCGACTCCGAAGTTCATGCCGTGCAGAAGCTGGTCAATCAGTCGCGCTCAGGTCGATACGCGCGTTTGGCTCTGGCTGACTATCAGGATAATGTTGAACTGACCGAGGCAGACATTGAGCAGTGGTATCAGCAGAACCTGAATCAGTTTGTGGTGCCCGAGCAGGTAAAGGCTGAGTTTGTTGTTATCGATGCCGGGACTATCGCTGAAGACCTGGTAATTGAAGAGCAGACGATCCAGGAGTGGTATGAAGGCAACCTGTCGCGCTATGAGACCAGCAGCCAGTATCGTTTTTCACATATTCTGATTGAAGCCGAAGATGGTAACGAGCAGGCCCGTGCAACCGCTGAGCAAGTTTTAGCTGAGTTAAAGGCGGGTGCTGATTTTGCCGAATTGGCAGCCCAATACTCCGACGACCTGTTCTCAGCTGAGCAGGGCGGCGATCTCGACTGGCTTGAGCAAGGCACTATGGACCCGGACTTCGAAGAAGCCGCCTTTGCTCTTGAAGAAGCCGGAGATATCACCGGTGTGGTGGAAACCTCGTTTGGTTTTCATATTATAAAACTTACGGATAAGCGCCCAGGCAGCGTGACACCACTGGAAGAAGTTCGCGATGAGATTGTGGCGGACATTCGCGACCGGCGTGTTAAGCAGGCTTATTATGAGCTGCAACAGCGGGTAGCCGAAATGGCTTTTGAAATTCCTGATACGCTGCAGCCAGTGGCTGAAGAGACTGACCTGCGGGTTCGCAGCAGTGACTGGTTCAGTCGGGAAACCGCACCATCAGCGTTGAATCACCCGGCAGTACTGGAACAGGTTTTCAATCGTGACTTTATCGCTGAAGCGCTTAACAGTGATCTGATCGAAACCAGCGATACTGAGTCTGTGATTGTGCGGGTAACTGACTACCAGCCACAGACTACCCGTCCACTTGACGAAGTTCGCACTACAGTGACTGACGCAGTGCGCACTGAGAAAGCCCAGCAGCTTGCGCAACAAGCCGCTGACGACCTGGTAAGCCAGTTGCGCGCCGGTGAGTCGGTTGCTGCAGAGATGGTGGTTCTGAATGATGTGACCCGTCAGGCGACAGAACATCCGCGGGCAATTATTCAGGCATTATTCAACCAGGCAGCGCCCGGTGCGGGTGTCGCGGTAACCAGTACCACTCTTAGTAATGGTGATCTGGCGGTGGTTGAGCTGACCGGGGTTGAGGCCGGAGAGGTGACCAGTGATCTGGCTGAGCAGCTGACTGAACAGCTCAGTAACAGCACTGCTCAGGAGCTATACGCAGCCTTTATTACAGCGCTGCGGGCTGATGCGGAAATTGAAATCACTATTGATCAGGATGTTGCTCAGCAATAGACTCTGATATCAGCAGAACATGAAAGCCGGACACGCATTACGCGGTCCGGCTTTTTTATTGCGTAAGCTGCTATTTTGACTACCCTTAAAGAGTATTCATTACTGTTATTCAGGGAGGGTGGAAATGGTTATAGCTCAGGTAGATTTTGCTATTCAAAGCGGGAACTCTGCACTAACGAGCCGGCCACTGAACGAAAAAGATTTGAATGATGCGCTTAATGAGCTGGAACGCATTGATTTACACGATATGCCCGCCGATGTGCGTGAGCAGGTGAGACGTCTGATTTCTGAAATTAAAGAAGCTCTGTCACGGATTAACCACGAACACGACTTCAGCGGCCCTGGCGGCCGCTGATACCGGTCTGCACTTAGCGCGGGTATAGTTGCGGCAGGGAGGAATCGTCTGACGGACCATTATTGCCTTTCTGTTTGCTGCGTATAGCCGCCTGTAAGGCCCGCCACAATGCTTTCCCTTCTAACCAGTCACTGTGCTTGCCGCCATAGCGGCAGTTGCTCAGGTGGTTTAACTGACTGCGGAATGGCGTATGCCCGAAGTGGTCGGCAATACCGGCGAAGCTAGGGTCCGTTAACCGCAGTTGTTGTTGCGCCCAGTCCCGTAAGGCATGCTCCACCGCCATTGCATCATTTTTTTCACACGCCTGTTTAATTTTTTTGAGTTGAGCCGCGGCGCCTGCCGGAGCCTGGTCGTGGTCGGCTGTGGTGCTGGCCTTGCGTTGTGCGCCTTGCCGCTGATAAAGCCGGTAAGCAATGAGCATGGTAATCAACCAGAGAATTGCGAATAAGGCCGCAAGCATTGGCCACCAGGTTTTCATCGCCTCAGGCTGCGCTGCTGCGGGAATTTCAGCCGCTGCTGGCTGGCCACTTTCCCCGCTGGTCGCAATGGGTGTTTCTGGTGGCGCCGGCTGCAGCCCCTGGGGTGCGGTTACGCGCAGCTGTACGGGTTCAGTGCTGGCATACTGAATCCGGCCTGTTGCAGTATTAAACCAGGGTATACGCAGTTCTGGAATCGTTAAGGTACCGGCTGCTCTGGGGATAACAGCAACGGTCAGAACCTGTTGCGCTATCAGGCTGTTATTGCGTTCAGTGCTGGCTGACTGCGGAGTTTCGGCGTAGACACTGGCGTTTTCAATAGTCGGTGGCTGCAGTCGCGGCAGTTGATCGGGACTCACACCAACCACAGTTAACCGGTAGGTCAGCGTTAGTGGCTGGCCAACCGGGATCGCGGTGGAAACTTCTTCATCATCTGCGGCCAGCTCAAGGCTCAGCGTAGCGAGTTGTACGGGGAGCCACTGGGCATCCGCCGGCCAGTTGTCCGGTACCGGCAGCACCGTCAGTGGAATGTCTTCAGTGGCGGTGGTGACCTGTTCGGTGGAACTAAATGACGAGAATATCGACCCCGGACTGGACACCGCAATCTGGCCGTTAAATACCGGGCCTTTGATGGTTAGCTCACCGGAGCGCTGGGGCGTGATCAGATAAGTTCGTTGAAATACCTGAAACCGCCGGCCATTGATTATTTCATAGGTTTCTTTGTCCGAGCCCAACTGGCTTATTTCAGCGCTATCGAGTTGCGGCGGAATAATATTACCGCTTTGCAGGTTAGCGGCGAGGTAAAGCCGGGCATTCAGCTTAAGCTGCTGCTGCAAATAGACCTCGCGGGTATCAATGCTGGCTTTCATAAAGACGTCGCGTTGCGCGGCCTGACTGGCATCGTCACCTGCAGCAACCACTTGCAGTTCAATCGGCTGGCTGCTGGCATTATTGAGCGTAATGGCGGGTATCTCATAGCTACCCGGGGCTGGTGCCTGCAACAGGGTGCGAAATGCGGTGGTGCGGCTGACTTCGCCATTGATAATCTGGGTATTACTACTGGTACTGGTATTTAGTACGCGGAACGCACCCAGTTCAGCGCCGGGCTGCCAGCTATTAGCGGACACTGCATCGTTTACCGTCAGCGTCAGTACAAAAGTTTCGCCGGCAATCACGGGGTTTTTATCGACGCTGGCATTGACTTCGGTATCATCGCTGACAGCTTGGGCCAGACCGCTGCCGGCCAGCAGCATAGCAGTGAATAGTAATAGTATGAAGCGCGTTGGTATTAGAGTTACCACTGTTTCTCAACTCCTCGTGGGGGCCGCTGCTGGCGGCGTTTTTGTGCTTCAAGTTGCATTTTATTGCGTAACAGCACCGCGGGATCATCCTCGATGCGATTCAGCCATTGCTCGAGTTGCTGACGCTCTTCATCAGTCAGATTACGCGTTGCAGTGGTGGCTTGCTGGTCATCAGCTTGCTTTTCAGCTTCGGCTTCAGCCGCAGCTTCCTGTTGTTGCTCATCACTTTGCTCTTCTGAATCGTTGCCTTCTTGCGCGTCTTCGTTCTGTTCGTCTTGTTGCTGGGCGGCATCCGGTGGTTGTTCCGCTGGTGGCGAATCAGATTGATTCTGACTATCGGACTGCTGCTCACCGTCATCCTGTTGTTCAGACTCCCCCGACTGAGACTCCCCCTGCTGCTGTTGCTGTTGCTGCTGCTGTTGTTCGGCCAATTGCTCGGCTAACTGCAGGTTTTCAGCGGCCCGGGACCAGCCTGGACGGCGCTCAAGCGCTTCATTATAAGCCTGGGCTGCTTCATCATAACGCTGTAACTGCATGAGCGCATTACCCTGATTATAGAAGCCCTCAGCACTGGCCATCTGCGAGAAGTCGGTGAGGGCGGCTTCATAATTTCCCGCCCGGTAGTTGGCGGTACCCCGTTGCCAGGGATCTTCAGCAATAGCCGCAGCGCGATCGTAGTTCTTGTTTTCCAGCGCCTGGTCAGCTTGCTGGTAAGGCGTCTGCCAAAGCTGCTGGTCCCACGCCAGACCCTGCTGCATCTGCTCCTGACTGTAGGCGGGCGGCACCTGGGTACCAAACAAGCCAATCAGCACCAACGGTAGCATGCCCCGGCGGGCCATCGGCAGTAGTAGTAATATAACCAGAGCCAGTAGCCAGGGGCCGCGGTCCAGCCACTGGTCGCCACCTTGTTGGTCGGCATCTTTCCCACGCCGCTCGCGCGGTGGCAAATCGGTCAGATAGCTGAGATCTTGCAGGTCATTGCGAATCATCGCGAAGCGGCCATTCGTGATCTGCGCCAGACTCTCGAGCCGACGCGGGTATAACTGGGGTATGACCACCTGGCCGCTGGCATCGCGCAGCAAGGTTCCATCAGTTAGCTTAATTGGCGCGCCGGCCTGGGTACCGATGGCGAGAATTGAAACCCGGTGGTCATGCTGCCGTAAAAAAGTGCTCAGCTCCTGCTGGTCGCGGCTGTCAATGCCATCAGTGAGCCAGTAAATGTCGCCTTGGGGGTAACCTGAATCAACCAGCAGGCGATTGGCCAGAGTTAGTGCGCGCAGCGGGTAGCTGCCCTGTTCCGGCATAATCTCCGGGCTCAGGGCACGAATAAGATTGCTCAGGTTAGCGCCGTCACCGCTAAGCGGGCTGATTACAAAGGCATCACCTGCATAGGCAATCAGGCCCGTTTCTCCGTCCAGGTAACGGGTCACCAGATCCATGGCTTTATAGCGCATCTGGGTAAGCCGGTCGGGCTCGATATCGGTGCTGCGCATCGACATGGACATATCCAGGATCACGACCTGCCCGTTATCGAGCTGATAAACCGGTTGCGGCAGCCGCTCCCAGGTGGGCCCCGCCAGTGCCAGGACTGATAACGTCAGCGCAAGTGGCGCCAGCCATCGGGTTAGGGAAAAAGACTGGGGGTGATCCTGATCAACCAGCAACGCCGCCAGATGAGCAGGCAGCACATCATGCCAGCCACCATGACGGCCGTGCCGGCGCCAGAGGAGCCAGGTTAAAGCTGCTACCAGTACTAACGCCAGTAGCCACCAGGGACGAATAAAGTGGAAATCAGCCATGGCCCGTCCTCCACGGCCGTAAACGGGCGATTAGCCAGCATACGGCAAGCAGCCAGGCAATACCGGCAGGCCAGTAAAATAAAGCCGACTGCGGACGGCGTAGCTGCTCATCACCGGTTACCGGCTCATAGGCATCCAGTAAGGTATAGATTTGTTCAAGTTCTTCGGTACTGCGTGCGCGAAAGTACTCGCCACCGGTGCGCTCAGCCAGTGAGCGCAGCATATCCTCATCCAGGTCACGGCTTGGGTTGACCCGTCGTTTACCAAAAAAGCCCTCGACTACGACTTCATCGGCACCGACACCGATGGAATAGATCTTAACATCATAATACTCAGCTAACTGCAAAGCCTGCTCGGGCGAGACATTACCCGCGGTGTTTTGTCCGTCGGTCAGTAAGATTAATATTTTGTTCGAGTCTTCGCGGTCGCGGAAGCGCTTAACGCTAAGGGCAATGGCATCGCCAATCGCGGTGCGCTCGCCAATCAGGCGTAAGGGAGCCTCCTGCAACAGCTGTTGCACGGTACGGCGGTCGTAGGTCATAGGTGCCTGCACATAAGCGGTATCGGCAAACAAGATAAGGCCAAGGCGGTCGCCGGTGCGACGTGCGATAAAATCAGTGACCACACTTTTCACCATAGTCAGCCGGTCGACAGCCTGACCATTAAGGGTCATATCCGCGATTTCCATACTTCCCGATAAGTCCACTGCCAACATCATTTCGCGGGCTTCGCTGCGTACGGGCACCGGTTCGCCAAGCCATTGCGGGCGGCATAGCGCGATGATCGCCAGGGTCCAGATCAGGATTGCCAGGGCCAGCGACAGGTAACCCGTGCCGGAGCGGGCATGAGCTACCGGTGCCGCAGGCAGACTGGGTACCCGCAGGCTGGAAAAGCGTTGCCGGCGTGCTGGCAGTAACCACCACAGCAGTAACGGTAGCGGCCAGAGCAGCGCCAGCCAGGGCCAGGCAAACTCAATCATGATTACTGCTCCGGCGCGGTGGCAGAGCCCGGCGTAGCCAGTATCGTGCGAACTGGCGATAACTGGCTACCGCAGCATGATACTCGGGCGTGTCGCTGGTTGGATTCTTAAAGTTCTGTTGCTTAACCTGCTGCAGTAAAGTTGTGGCCGTGACCCGGCGGCGGGGCGGTAACTGCCGCACCAGAAATTCCCACCAGTCCGCACCCGATATGGCTGCGACCCGGTTGGCAGGGAAATAGCCCAGCAGCGCCTGTTTAAGTAACAGGGTGACGGCCGGAATGCTGGTTGGTGGCTGCTGCCGCAAATGCTGTAAGGCGGCATTACGGACCCGCCGGCGGCGCTGTCTGCGAATAACCAGCAGAATAGTTACGACCAGCACGGTTATTGCCAAAGCTGCAACCAGATACCAGCCCGGCGCTAACGGCCACCAGTCGGCGGGTGGCGGTGTAATAATATCGTTCAACTCATGCAGAGCTGAAGGTTGATCCATCATGCCATCACCTCCGGCCATTGCTCTTCAAGTGCGCGCGCTGCATTGACCTCGCGTAGCTGCAGATTGCTGCGCTTGAAACGTGCTGTCAGCTGCAACTGGCGCTGGGCGGCGGCATGCTGGTACGCGGTACGTTCAGTGCCCGACCAGGCCGGCAGGGCCAGCCGCTGACGGCCATCAGTCAGGCTCAGGTTATAGGCCGCAAGATTGGTGGGCAGCTCCCGCTCAAGCGGATCAAACAGTTGTAAGGGGTAGATCTGACAGTGGCGTTGCAGAGCCTGGCAGAGGTTGAAGGTCTCTTCATCCGCTGCCTGCCAGTCGCTGATCAGGTAAATAATAGTACCGGGCCGGGCAACCTGCCGGGCGCGGCTGAGCAGATCGTTCAGCAAATCTGGCTGGGCGGGGGCGGCTTGCTGCCAGTCAGCGACACTTTCCCGCTGCAATTCGGTCAGGCTGTGAATGATGCGCATCGCCCCTTGTTGGCGTGCCTGGGGACGGATTTCGAGATGCCGGCCGGGGCGACCGATGATTGCACCAACCCGATCACCGCGGGTGATCGCTTGCCAGCTCAGGGCAGCCGTAAGATGACAGGCCTGCACTGATTTCAGCAGCAAGCCAGAGCCGAAGTGCTGAGAATGATCGAGGTCCACCACAAACATTATCGGGCGCTCACGTTCTTCGCGAAATAGTTTGGTATGGGGCGTGCCGGTACGGGCGGTCACCCGCCAGTCGATGGCGCGTACATCATCGCCAGCCTGGTAGTGCCGGACTTCGTCAAACTCCATGCCGCGGCCTTTATGTTTGCTGAGTAAGACGCCAGCCTGGCTTTTCGGTGGGTGTAACCGGTTATGGCGGCTGAATGCTGCTACTTTACTGCGATAATAAAGCAGTTCGGCGCTACCGACGGTAACGCCGTTGCTGTGCCAGTTTTCTAACCAGGTGCTGGTGTTGGTCATCAGGGGGTCGGAACTTCCTGCAGGAGCGTTTGCAGGACCTGATCAGCGGTTACCCCGTCAGCTTCGGCCTGGTAGCTCAGAATAATGCGATGACGCAGCACATGGGCATATACCTGCTGGATATCATCTGGCGTGACAAAGTCGCGCCCATCGAGCCAGGCGCGGGCACGGGCGCAGCGATCCAGAGCGATGGTAGCGCGGGGGCTGGCACCGTAGCTAAGCCAGCGAGCCAGTGCTTCGTCATAATGAGCTGGTTCGCGGGTGGCGATGACCAGCTGCACCAGATAATTTTCGACGGTTTCATCCATGTATATTTCCAGCACCTCAGTGCGGGCGCTGAAAATATCCTGCTGACTCAATGGTTTCGGCATGTGTAGCTGACCATGCAGCTGCTCACCGCGGTTCAGGCGTAGTATATCCAACTCGGTTGCGGCTGCCGGATAATCCAGGTTCAGTTGCATCAGAAAGCGGTCCAGCTGCGCTTCCGGCAGCGGATAGGTGCCTTCCTGCTCCAGCGGGTTCTGGGTAGCCAGTACCATGAACAGCGAGGGTAGCGGGTAGGTGGTCTGGCCAACAGTTATCTGGCGCTCCGCCATAGCCTCTAATAAAGCCGACTGGACCTTAGCAGGGGCCCGGTTAATTTCATCGGCCAGAATCACATTATGAAATAACGGACCTTTCTGAAATACGAATTCGCCGGTTTCGGGCCGGTAGATATCCGTACCGGTGACATCCGCCGGTAGCAGGTCAGGCGTAAACTGAATACGGTGGAAACGACCTTCCAGACCCATGGCAAGGGCGTTGACCGCGCGAGTCTTGGCCAGGCCTGGTGGGCCCTCTACCAACAAATGACCATCGGCAAGTATGGCAATCAGCAAGCCTTCCGTGAATTCAGGTTGCCCGAGCACCTGGCTGTTCAGGTAGGTGCGTAATGCTTGAAATTGTTCGGCTGCCATGAAATTCCTCAATGTTGTTCATATGCCCGCTATACTGTAAGGGTGCACTTTACCGAAAACAACGGTTTAATTCTTGGTGCAGACCCGTTAAAATTTGTAATCATTTGTGAGGTCAGACCAGTATAGAGGGCTGACAGCACTTCATCGACAGAGGGTTTATTCATGGCAGCAAGACAGCAGCTGACAACCGCAAAGGGAGATCGCATCGCGATCGTGGCAGGATTACGCACCCCTTTTGCTAAACAGGCCAGCTATTTCCACGGCGTTCCGGCGCTGGATATGGGCAAGATGGTGGTACAGGAATTACTGAACCAATATAGTCTGGATCCGGCTGAGGTTGAGCTATTGGTATTTGGCCAGGTGGTGCAGATGCCCTCAGCGCCTAACATTGCCCGCGAAATTGTGCTGGGGACTAGCTTGCCGGTTAACACCGATGCCTATAGCGTTACCCGTGCTTGTGCGACCAGTTTCCAAACGCCGGTGAATATTCTTGAGAGTATGCTGGCGGGAAATATTTCCGTAGGTATCGCTGGTGGTGCCGATTCATCTTCAGTATTACCCATTACCGTAACCCGCAAATTGGCGCATGCGCTGGTTGACCTGAATAAAGCGCGGAGTCTGGGCGAGCGCTGGTCGATTATCCGTAAGTTGCGGCTGGCTGACTTAAAACCAGTGCCCCCGGCGATTGCCGAGTACAGCACTGGGATGACCATGGGCGATACCGCCGAACAAATGGCAAAAACTCACAATATCAGCCGGGCGGATCAGGATGCCCTGGCACATCGCTCCCATACTCTCGCTCATGAATCCTGGGAGGCTGGCAAGTTGAACGATGAAGTAATGACAGCTTATGCTGAACCCTTTAAGGATTTCCTGCGGCGGGATAACACCATTCGGAGTGATAGCAAAATTGAAGGCTACGCCAAATTACGACCGGCGTTTGACCGCAAACATGGTTCCGTCACCGCCGCCAACAGTACGCCGCTTACTGATGGTGCCTCGGCTATTCTGATGATGACTGAGAGTAAAGCGAAAGCGCTCGGCTATGAGGTGCTGGGCTATATCCGCAGCTATGCCTTTAGCGCCATCGGCGTTGAAAAAGATATGCTGATGGGCCCGTCTTTCGCCACACCAATTGCCCTGGATCGGGCCGGCATGAAGCTTGCCGATTTAGACTTAATCGATATGCACGAAGCTTTTGCCGCACAGACACTGGCCAATATTAAAATGTTTGCCAGCAAAAAATTTGCCGAAGAGAAACTGGGCCGCAATGAGGCGATTGGCGAAATCGATATGGACAAATTTAACGTGCTGGGAGGCTCTATTGCCTACGGCCATCCGTTTGCCGCCACCGGCGCACGGATGATCACTCAGACGCTGCGCGAACTGCAGCGCCGCGGTGGTGGTACCGCTTTGACTACTGCCTGCGCAGCCGGCGGTTTAGGTGCAGCAATGATTCTGGAGACCAACTGATGAGCGACGAAAAAAACGGTAAGAAAGCCTTTACGCTGGAAATTCGCGAGGATCAGGTTGCGGTGGTGCGCATTGATGTGCCCGGCGAATCAATGAATACCCTGAAGGCTTCTTTCGCTGACGAGGTGAGCAGCGTTCTGAATCGCATTGAACAGCAACAGGATCTGAAAGGTATTGTTATTATCAGTGATAAGCCGGGTTCTTTTGTCGCCGGTGCTGATATCAGCATGATTAATGACTGTGAGACAGCGGGTGATGCAGAAAGCCTGGCCCGGCAGGGACAGGCTATGTTCGATCGTATCGAGCAGATGCCGATACCCGTGGTGGCGGCGATTGACGGCGCCTGTCTGGGCGGCGGACTGGAACTGGCGCTGGCGTGCCACTATCGGGTGTGCACGGATTCTGATAACACCAAACTGGGTTTGCCGGAAGTAAAACTTGGCCTATTGCCGGGTTCTGGTGGCACGCAACGCTTACCCCGTCTGATTGGCATTCAGAATGCCTTACCCTTGATCCTGACCGGTAAAGAACTCAGACCGAAGCAGGCGAAAAAGCAGGGCATAGTTGATGACGTCGTGCCCGCTAGCATTTTGCTGGAAGTAGCGATTAAGCAGGCGCTTTCGGGTAAAGCCCGGGTCCGCCGGGCAAAAAAATCCTTCTTTAATAAAGTGCTTGAAGGTACCGGCCCCACCCGGGCAATTATCTTTAAGAAGGCTCGTGAAAAAGCGCAGGAGAAGGCGCACGGCAATTACCCGGCCATCGATAAGATCATCGATACGATAGAACATGGGGCCGATAACGGTTTTTCTTCCGGGCTTGAATATGAAGCTAAGCAGTTCGGCGAGCTGGCGATGACAACGGAATCTGAAAACCTGCGGCGGATATTTTTCGCCACCACCGCCATTAAGAAAGAAACCGGTGCCGAAAGTGCTGATGTGAAGCCGGCAAAAGTGGCTCGTGTTGGCGTACTTGGCGGCGGTCTTATGGGCGGCGGTATTGCTTACGTAACGGCTGCCAAAGCAGGCATCCCGGCACGCATCAAAGACATTCAGGAGCAGGGCATCGTGCATGCCATGAAATACAGCTATGACATCCTGAATAAAAAAGTGAAGCGTGGTCATATGCGGCGCAGTGAGCTGGAAAAGACCATGCTGCGCTTAAGCGGCGCATTGGACTATTCTGGTTTTGACCAGGCCGACGTCGTGATTGAAGCAGTATTTGAAGACCTCAAACTGAAGCAACAGATGGTAGCGGATATCGAGGCCACCGCTGGCGAGCAGGTTATTTTTGCCACTAACACCTCAAGTTTACCTATTACGAAAATTGCTGCTGAAGCCAAGCGCCCTGAAAACGTGATTGGCCTGCATTATTTCTCACCCGTGGATAAAATGCCGCTGGCAGAAATAATCACCCATGAGGGCACTTCGGATCAGACCATAGCGACCACCGTCGGACTGGCTAAGAAGCAAGGCAAAACCCCGATTGTCGTCAAAGACGGCGCTGGTTTTTACGTGAACCGGATCCTTGCTCCTTATATGAACGAAGCCGCCCGGCTGGTACTCGGTGGCGAGCCCATCGACACCGTCGATAAAGCCCTGGTTAAATTTGGCTTTCCGGTTGGTCCGATGAAGTTAATGGATGAAGTTGGGATTGATATTGCAGCAAAAGTTGCCCCAATCATGGCCGCTGAGCTCGGCGAGCGTTTCAAAGCGCCGGATGCGTTCAGTAAATTGCTGGATGATGATCGTAAGGGGAAGAAGAATAAAAAAGGCTTCTATGATTACAGCGGCAAGAATCCGGGCAAATCTGTAGATGACAGTGTGTACAGCCTGCTTGATATCAAACCTGAGGCGCGCCTGGGTAACGATGAAATCGCCCAGCGGACGGCGCTGCTGATGCTCAATGAGGCAGCTTATTGTCTGGGTGAGGGCATTATTCGTAGTGCTCGTGACGGTGATATAGCTGCTATCTACGGTATCGGTTTCCCACCTTTCCGTGGCGGGCCGTTCAGCTATATGGACACCTTAGGTATCAGCGAAGTTGTCGAGCGTCTGAACCGCTACGCCAGTGAGCATGGTGAGCGCTATACACCCGCGCCGCTGCTGGTTGACATGGCCGCCAACAACCGAAGTTTTTACTAATTAAGTAGGCTAACCGCTGGCGCATGGTGCGATCGAATTGGTGTCGCAATGTGTGCCAGAAACTGGTCCCGGCCAAGAGGCTGAGCAAACAGGAAGCCCTGAGCAAACTCACAATGCATACTGCTCAGGGTGGATGCCTGCTCGCGATCGACCACACCTTCAGCGACCACATCAAGACCCAGATTGTGGGCCATTGCTACAATCGATGCGACCATATTGCGATCGCGATCAGCTCCATTAATATCGTCGATAAACGCCTTGTCAATTTTCAGTGTCTGAATTGGGAAGCGCTTCAGATAAGCGAGTGATGAGTAGCCGGTACCAAAATCGTCCAGCGCCAGATGGATGCCGCAATTATGTAACTCGGTCATGATTTCTATGGCGCGTTCTGGATCGTCCATGACCACACCTTCGGTAATTTCCAGCTCCAACCGTTCAGGCGCAAGTTTGGCTTCAGTGAGAATGTTCATGATGCGCTGGGTCAGATCGGGCTGCAAGAACTGCTTAGCCGACAGGTTAACCGCCACGCGGCCCTGCACCAGGCCAGCGTTAACCCATTCATGCATATCGCGGCAGGTTTGTCGTAATACCCGTTCACCAACATCAATAATCAGCCCGGTTTCTTCTGCCAATGGAATAAACTCTGCGGGACTAATAATGCCGACACCGGGAATATCAAGCCGCACCAGGGCCTCAAGGCCGACAAACTTATGGGTGCGCAAGGATACTTTCGGCTGATAGTGAACTTGCAGGTGATTATTACGCAATGCGTGCCGTAGCTGATTTTCAAGCTGTAACCGGCGTACCGCGTTGCGGCTCATGGATTCATTGAAAAACTGATAGCCGTTACCGCCGCGATTCTTCGCATGGTACATGGCGGTGTCAGCGTTTTGCAGTAGTTCCTGTGATGACTGGCCATCGCTGGGATAGGCAACGATCCCGATGGAGCTGCTGACCACAATATCGTGTCCGGCAATGTGGTACGGCTCGTTCAGATTTTCCAGAATGCGTTTGGCCGCGGAGGTGATAACCCGCACATCGTTGGTGTCTTCAAGTAGCAAAATAAACTCATCACCGCCAAGACGGAAGAAGGTGTCCTGTGGTCGCCCTACTTCGGCGGCGCGCTCGGCAACATGCAGTAGTAACTGATCGCCGATTTCATGGCCGAGGGAATCGTTGATTTTTTTAAAGTTATCCAGGTCAAACAGCAGCATGGCGTGCTGAACGCGCTTGCGCACCAGGTTGGAATGGCTGACCTGAAAGTAGGAACGATTGGGCAGGCCGGTAAGGGTATCGGTATTAGAAAGCCGGCGCAGTTCCCGCTCGGCATTTTTCCGTTCGGTAATATCCGAGAAGGTGGCGACATAGTGCAGCACCTGGCCAGCATCATCGCGAATCGCATCCAGGGTCAGCTCAATCTGATAGCCAGTGCCATCTTTGCGTAAGTCTTCCATTTCGCCATGCCAGCTGCCGTGCTGCTGGATCGTCTGTTTTACCTGATTAATAAACTCAGGACTATACAGGCTGAATTGCAGCGGCCGGCCAAGCATGTCATCACGGGAATAACCTGTAATGCGTGAAAACGACTGGTTGGTTTCAATAACATTATACTGGCTATCATAGATACAGACGCCATCGGAGATATTGGTTATGGATGCAGCCAGCATTTTAAGCCGCTCTTCAGCGGTTACCAGCGGAGTGATATCTTTAAGGGTGCCAGTCATACGCAGCGGTTGCTGCTGCAGATCACGGGCCACAATTTTGCCGCGATCCAGTACCCATATCCAGCCGTCCTCGCTGGCGATGCGATACGTTATTTCGTAATGCTCGGTTTCGCCGGCAAGATAGTTCCGCAAAGCTTTTTGCACTTTCTTCAAATCCAGCGGATGAATATTGGAAGCCTGGCCTTTTTCCCCGGAGCGGATCCGATCCTGGGGAAATTCCGCCAGCTGTCGCCAACTGTTATGACGATGCAGGGTGCCACTGTGAACGTCCCAGTCCCATAGCTGATCGCCACTGCCCCACAGGCTCAGTTTCAGGCGCTCTTCACTGTTAGTCAGTTGCTGTATAGCTCTGCGCTTTGCGCGGAGCATCAGGCCAATCGCCGAAATAATTGCTAAAACCAGTAAGATATAACCGGTAATCGCCCATGGGGAGAGCCAGGCGGGGGTTGCGACACTCAGGTTAAGGCTACGCTGGCCCAGCCAGTTCTCACCGTCGGCGGAAGCTTCAACCATGAATTTGAAGTCCCCAAAGCCGAGATTGGTATAGGTTGCCCGTCGATAATCTGCGTCAGTATAAATCCAGTCGTTGTCGAACCCGTCCAGTTTGTACCTGTAATAAAGCCGTTGCGGCTGCGGCGCATAGGGGGCGCCAAACTCAATGGTGAAAGGCGCTTGCTGATTAGGCAAATAAAGGGTGTCAGCGTTGTAGAGTTGCGGCCGGTTACGAATATCTAATTGCGTCGCATTTACCGGTTGGTTTGCCAGCCGCAGAGTAATGAGCTCAACCTGCCAATCGACGCTCTGTGCTGCACTGGGCGAAATTATTGTCAGGGACACTAAGGCGGCCAGAATAAGGCCGTACAATTTGATTAAGCCGTTCCGGAAACGAAGTTTGGTGTCCAGCCCCCCAGAGCACTTTTGTTTTGAGTGCACGCACATCCCCGCTTTATGGCTGCTTTAAGGTACAGCTCTTACTTTTGTTATTGTTATTGTTATGTACAAATTTAAACAATTCAGCCCGCGCTGTCAAAGACCTTTGGGCTGGCAGTAAGCACTAACTGGTCGTTTTTATTACCTAAAAACTCCAACAGGTAGTCCAGGAGTTTTTCCTCTGACCACGACTCTATGGCAGTGGCGAGCTGATTTAATCTCAGGAATTCAGTGTCGTGCTGAATGATCGAGCTCCAGAGCCGTTGGCTGCGGAGCCGCAGATTAGCATCCGGCTCGTTCAATTGCTGTGATAAAGCGCGCCTGGCCTGGGGTAATTCGCTTGGTAGTATTTTCTTAAGTTGCTTACAAAAGCGTCCGACAAAGGTCTTTATCTCACGTTCCAGAGCTTGCCTGTCGTGACTTCCTGATTGTACGTAGAGCAGCAGGTGGGGGTACTGCTGCAGCGGTAAATAGGTGGATCCAACCATATAACCTAGCTGGCGTTCGGTTCTGAGTTCGGTAAATATACGGGGGCCGATAATATGATTAAGCAGCATCACCGCGGCCTGGCTGGTCACTGAGCTGTCGGGCGACTGAAATAGCCAGAGTGCGGCATGGTCACTATGTTGCGTTGTCATCACCGCAGGCGCTGCCCAGTCAGGCAGTTCCCGAGCCTTATGTAACAGCAGTGGATTTAGTTCGGTGGCGGCAGGTTGCGCAGAAAGTGCCGGCAGCCACTGCTGCAGATACCGGGTTAATTGCTGTGCTTGCGCACTAACCAGGTCGCCGTGGGTGAGGATATTAGCTTGCACCGGCTCAAACAAGCGTTGGCGCCAGGCTTCGAAATCGCTCAGTGTAACGGACTCCATTGCGTCAGCAAGGGTCTGGGTGTCATACGTATAAGGTTGCAGCAACACATTGAGCCGGGCAAACAGCAGGTTGAGCGGTTTGTTGGCGAGTGCTGAGCGCCAGTTTGAAGCCAGCTTCTGGCGCAGGTCGTCCCAGCGCTCAGGATCAAACACGGCCTCACTGCAGGCAGCGAATACAGTCTGAGTAAGGCGCGGTATACCAGCAGAATAGCCACTGGTGTGAATGGTTATGCCGCGCTGTTGCGGGTATATATTGAAATGCAGCCCGGCGATCTCGGCGTCGTAACAACTTTCATTCAGTTTATCGATCATCAGCTCACACCACAGCCTTGCCTGCGCATAATCTCTGGCTGAGGCAGTGGCGTTTGGCAGACTAAGCTGACAGTAAACATGTGCTTTTGGCGCCCGAAAATCAGGGTCCTGGAAATGCCAGTGCTGAATGCCGGGTGTTGGTGACGTTAAGTGCGGGCGAGAGTCTTTGGTGTCGGACTCTAACGGCTGCGCCTGCTGTACTTCGCGGAGATAGGGGTTTGCCGCTGGCAACTGCGCTTTACTATCTGCGGCGCGGCCATCCATCTGTTGCTGGCGTTTTCTGCTGATCAGCTGCAGTTGATAATCCGTTCCGTAAATAGGTTCATGAGAGTTTGTGGTCACATCCCGATGAATTATTGTCAGCCGCATATTTGCCGGCGTCATCAGACTCAGTAACTCGCCCGCGCGCTGGTGGTTCAGATTTTCCATCCGGTAGTCACCGTAAATCAAATCTGCGACCGGATAATGATGCATATTGATGGCAAGCTGTGGCGCCAAATCACTGGTACGCGAAGGCTCCTGAAAATTAAAGGCGTTGCGCACGCTAACCTGGCGCTCCTGGTAACGCCAGTCTTCCAGCCCCTGTTCTCTGATGAGGTCGATATAGGCAAACACTTCCCGAACCACCTCATCAATCCGCTCTAAGCCGGTGTCAGTGAGCTGCATGTTGATATTAAAATCTTTGAAGTTACTGCCACTGATGCCACCGCCGGCGGCAAGGCTATTAACCAGATGTTGCTGATGCAGCACACTGTATAAGCTGCCCGGGCCTTCGTAGCCCAGCAGATGGGCGATATAGCTGGTGGTTTTACACGCGTAGTCAGCATCAATACCCGGCAGCGCGAAAGCCATGATCAGACGGCGGGCTTCTTTAATGGGGCGAACCTGAATCTCTATCCCCAGTTGTTCAGGCAAATAAAGCGGCACGGTAACCGGCTGACGA
Organism: Pseudidiomarina sp.; assembly: GCF_033722695.1. Taxonomy (GTDB): domain Bacteria; phylum Pseudomonadota; class Gammaproteobacteria; order Enterobacterales; family Alteromonadaceae; genus Pseudidiomarina. Next base: position 28,390 of record NZ_JAWVYM010000002.1, read on the forward strand.
CTGCCGCCCCGATTTTCAATAGCCCCGGCATGGCGCTCTGCCATAGCTGAGAGTTCGTCAAGCGAGTGCGGCCCTGCCAGTACCAGGGTCATGCGCGCAGCGTGATACCAGCGGTGAAAAAAATCTTGCAGCAGACTTTGCAGTGATTGCTGTCGCTCAATTTTCAGCGTCGACAGATTACCAACGGAAAACTTCGAAAACGGATGGGCCGGATTAGCGGTGGCTTTATGCACCTGATAGAGGCGGCGCAGCTCATCGCGACGCTTCAGTTGAAACTCCGATTCGACCGACAATAGTTCTTTATCTATCCATTCGGGGTTAAATAGTGGCTCATGGAAGAATCGGATAAATCGATCAAGGCCGGCGTCAAAATGAGCGGGATCGATACTGAAGTAATAACTGCTGAATTCGGTGCCAGTCCAGGCGTTATGGTGGCCACCGTGCTGGCTCATAAAGGTTTGATAACCGGCCGCTTCAGGGTAATTTTTGGTACCCAGAAACAGCATGTGCTCAAGAAAGTGCGCCAGCCCCTGTGCATCGTCGGGATCCTGAAAATGGCCAGCAGCTACAGCCAGGGCAGCAGTACTCTGGCCAGCTTCATTATCTTGAATGAGCGTGCAACGGAGCCCATTCTTCAGAGTCAGCATGCGATAGTCGCGCTGATCGGTCGGGCTCTTAATAATCAGAGGGGAAAAATCCTGGCTGCTGCCTGGTTCCATAACGCTCCTCAGCGATATTCATTCAAAATGAGGTCGAGGCGCGCTGGGACAGCAGCCTGCTGTTACTGATCCAGCGGAGTATCAAAGTTCTCGGGACGATCAAAGTCTCCCTCATAAGATATCAGACGATCGTCTTCAAAGCGTAGCACAACCGAACGGCGGTAGCTTTCGCCGCTACCGGCATTCATATCGAAAATGTAATACCAGATATCATCACGAAACGGATTTTCGGCAACTGGAGCGCCGAGAACAAAGTCAACCTGTTCTTTCGTCATGCCTACGCGAAGCAGGTTGATATCGCGCTGCTCCAGGTAGTTCCCCTGAGGTACATCAATCTGATAAACCAGCTTATTAAATACAGAACATCCGCTGAGGATGAGCACCAGACTACCGGCAATAATTAGTTTTTTCATAACACCCGCTGTTAAATACGATTTATTCTGGATCGAAACTCTGACGATGATAAACAAAGCGGCCACTAAAGACCAGCATCGACCCACATATCGACTGGTAATTTGTCATTAAGTTCGCATTTAGCTGACTGCCAGTAATTCCTCAGCGTTGGCTTTGGTTGCGGCGGTGATCTGGTCGCCGCCAAGCAACCGGGCTAATTCAATGACACGTTCGCCCTGGTCGAGTGAAATCATATGGGTTTCGGTGCTTTCACCATCGGTCACCTTATCGACCCGTAACTGATGGTTTGCCTTGGCTGCGACCTGAGGTAAATGGGTCACACAAATAACCTGGTTGGTGGCGCCCAGCTGCCGTAATAATTTACCGACCGTTGCGGCGGTACCGCCACTTACGCCAACGTCGACCTCGTCAAACATCAGTGTGGGCGTGGTCAACTGACTGGCGGTAATAACCTGAATCGCCAGGCTGATACGGGATAATTCACCGCCCGAGGCAATTTTGGCAAGCGGCTGCAACGGCTGACCCGGGTTGGTGGTGACATTAAAACTCACCTCGTCGGTGCCAAGGCGGGTCGCCGGCGCTTGATTATGATGGTTTACTTCAATCACAAAGCGGCCATGTGGCATATTTAACTGGCGCATCGATTCGGCAATGCGATCGCTCAGCTCACTGGCCGCCTTAACCCGGCTCTTCGACAGGCAGGCAGCTGCTTGTCGATAACTTTCGGCTGCTTCAGCAACGCGGGCACCGCTGCTCTGGGAGGCCTCTTCATGTGCCGCCAGAGAATCCAACTCGGCCTGCAGTTCGCGGTGACGGGCGGGCAGCTGCCCGGGTTCGAGTTGATGTTGGCGAGCCAGCTTGACGGCCTGAGTTACCCGTTGTTCGGTTAACTGCAATTGTTCATCGTCGAGTTCGATTTGATCCTGATAGTGACGTAATTCACGTGCTGCCTCTTCGAGTTGCACACTGGCTTCCCGCATTAGCCGGATCGCGGGCTCGAGCTGAGGATCAACATCAAGCTGCGGTTCAAGGCGGCTCAGTGCACTTTGCAACAGGCTGTAAGCATTATTATGTTCACCGTCATAAACCGCATTCAAAGCAAAACTGGAGTCCTCAGCAAGCGCCGCACTGTTGCTCAGGCGCCGGTGCTGTAGCTCCAGCTCCTGATACTCCCCCTCGGCAAGCGCGAATTCATTCAGTTCAGCGACCTGATAATTCAGTAATTGCGCCCGGGCAGCGGTCTCTTCCTGCTGTTGTTGTAATTGCTTTTGTTCTTTCCGAAGCTGGTACCAGGTACGGTAGGCTGTTTCTGTCTGTTGCAGTAAATTCTGATGACGAGCGTAAGCATCGAGCAATGCGAGTTGATGGTCAGCCCGGGTCAGTAACTGATGTTCATGTTGGCCGTGAATATTGACCAGCAGGGGGGCCAGCTCGCGCAGCTGGGTGACGGTAACCGGGTAGCCGTTTATCCAGGCCTTGGAACGGCCTTCACGGGTAATCAGGCGGCGCAGGACACAAAGACCGTCGTCGCCATCTTCATCCTGCAGGTATTCCTGTTGCTGCAGCCATCGTAATGCCGGGCTGGTCGCAGCTAAACTAAACGAAGCAGTAACTTCGGCTTTGCTAGCCTGTGCCCGTATCAGATCCACGTCTGCACGATCACCGAGACAAAGGCCAAGAGCATCCAGAGCGATTGATTTACCGGCGCCGGTCTCCCCGGTAATGGCGGTCATGCCGTCACTGAAGTCAACGTCAAGACTGCGAACGACGGCCAGATTACGGATCTGCATATGGACTAACATAAAGCACCCCTGTAAAAAAATGCGATGTTTAACTACTGTGGTTACATACAGTAGTTAAACAGTATTTATACAGTAATGCAAGGCAGTCCGGAAAAATTAAAACAGACGGCTACCCCAGCCCAGTTTATTGCGTAACACGCGGTAGTAACTGTGATCCTGAGGATGCACCATGCGCAATAAGTGCGGATGTTTGCCAATGACGACTTCATCACCGGGCTCTACTGTCATGCGGACATGTCCGTCACAGCTGATCTGTAAATTGTCGTTGGAAGTGGGAGTGCGCAGGCGTACGGTGCTATCGGCATCGATTACCAGGGGACGTGCGCTCAGCGCATGAGGAAACATTGATATCAGACTGATGGCGTTGAGGCCGGGGGTAAGGATTGGGCCACCACCCGACAGGGAATAAGCAGTTGAGCCGGTCGGGGTGCTGACAATCAGGCCGTCGGAGCGCTGACTGAAAGCAAACTCGTTATCAACAAAAACCTCGAACTCAATCATGTGGGCGACTTTGTCCGAGTGCAATACCACTTCGTTTATGGCCCGGCCGACGTCGACATGCTCGCCGTCGCGGTAAATTTCTGCCTGCACCAGGAAGCGGTTTTCGATCTGATAGTTGCCAGCCAGTACGTCCTTTAATTGTTCGCACACATGGTCCGGATCAAGATCAGTGAGGAATCCCAGATTGCCCCGGTTAACGCCGATTACAGCGATTTGCGCTTCGCATAAAGCCCGGGCGGCACCGAGCATGTTGCCATCACCACCAACAACCACAGCGAGATCGGCATGTTCACCCAGGCAATCGAGGGGCTGCAGTTTGGCTTTGGTGGAGTTCAGCTGTTCGGCGGTGCGGGACTCAATCGTCAGCTCGATATCCTGCTCGAGCAGCATCTGTTCAAGCTTTTGTAATGTTTTGCGGGTGGCTTCGTGGTTTATTTTTCCTACTAAGGCTACCCGGCGAAACGGTGGTCGGAGGCTTTCGGTCATAATTTTTCCTGATTTTGTAACTTTACTGCCTTGAATCGATCGCAGTCGTCCCCATAACAAAGCACAGAGCGTTAATCCAAATTTATATCAGAACAGATCCTGACTGATTTGTGAACTTAATAAAGAGTATGCCTACATGACCAAAGATGATTCAACTGCAAAAGATAACGAGCAGCCCAAAGAGCGCGCAAAGAACCAGCCGGAAGAAAACGTTGAGCAGGAGTTTGCGGGCAATGAGTCGGCGGATAGTCAGAACGCAGACAACGCTGACGCGGAACGCCAGGATACGGACACCATAGCGGAGCTGGAGCTCGCGTTGAGCCAGGCAGAGCAACGGGCCGGTGAGGCCGGTGAGCGGGCGGTACGGGCCGTAGCAGAGATGGAAAACATCCGCCGTCGTGCTGCAACTGATGTCGAAAAGGCGCATAAATTCGCGCTGGAAAAATTCGCCGGTGAACTGCTGACGACAGTCGATAACCTCGAACGTGCATTAGAGGTGTCAAAGCAGCAAGGTGAAGAGGTTAACCAGAACTTCCTGGAAGGTATTGAGCTGACCTATAAGGGCTTGCTGAGCACTTTACGCAAATTTGGCGTAGAAGCCGTGGGCGAGCAAGGTGAACCGTTCAACCCCGATCTGCATCAGGCAATGGCCATGCAGGAAGCGCCTGAGCAGGATAACAATACGATACTGGCCGTGATGCAGAAAGGCTATACGCTTAGTGGTCGCTTACTGCGCCCGGCTATGGTGATGGTAGTGAAAAACACCTGATCCGAAAAAATAACCTGATGCGGGGTGTTGAAATTTCAGGATTTGTACCCACATCAGGATTAACGAATTAGTTTTGTTTTACCAAGTTGGAGATGAATTATGGGTAAAATTATAGGAATTGACTTAGGTACCACCAACTCATGTGTGGCGGTATTAGACGGCGGCAAAGCTCGCGTTATTGAAAATGCTGAAGGCGATCGCACCACGCCATCGGTTGTGGCTTACACCGATGATGGCGAGACGCTGGTCGGTCAGCCAGCAAAACGCCAGGCAGTTACCAACCCGAACAAGACCTTATTCGCGATTAAGCGACTGATTGGTCGTCGCTTTAAAGACGAAGAAGTGCAGCGCGACATCGGCATCATGCCGTATAAAATCGTCGAAGCTGAAAACGGTGATGCCTGGGTTGAAATCAATGGTGACCGTAAAGCGCCACCGCAGATTTCTGCTGAGATTCTGAAAAAGATGAAGAAAACCGCGGAAGACTTCCTCGGTGAGAAAGTTACTGAAGCGGTCATTACCGTGCCTGCTTATTTCAGCGATGCGCAGCGTCAGGCAACCAAAGATGCGGGCCGCATTGCTGGTCTGGAAGTTAAACGTATCATCAACGAGCCAACTGCTGCGGCACTGGCTTATGGCATGGACAAGAAAAAAGGCGATAACGTTATTGCTGTCTATGACTTAGGTGGCGGTACTTTTGATATCTCAATTATCGAAATTGATGAAGTTGAAGGCGAGCACACTTTTGAAGTACTGGCGACCAACGGTGACACTCACCTCGGCGGTGAAGACTTCGATAACCGTCTGATCAACTATCTGGTTGAACAGTTTAACAAAGACCAGGGCATTGACCTGCGCAAAGATCCGCTGGCGATGCAGCGTCTGAAAGAAGCTGCCGAAAAAGCTAAAATTGAACTCTCTTCTGCCCAGCAGACCGAAGTGAACCTGCCGTATATCACAGCAGATAATACTGGTCCTAAGCACCTGGCAATTAAAGTGACCCGTGCCAAGCTCGAGTCACTGGTTGAAGACCTGATTGAGAAAACGCTGGCGCCGGTTAAGCAAGCGCTGAAAGATGCTGACTTATCAGTCGGTGATATTCAGGACGTCATCATGGTCGGTGGCCAGACCCGTATGCCTAAAGTACAGGCCGCGGTAACGGACTTCTTCGGCAAAGAGCCACGTCGTGATGTGAACCCGGACGAAGCTGTTGCTGTTGGTGCAGCGGTGCAGGCTGGCGTCCTGCAAGGTGATGTGAAAGATGTACTGCTGCTGGACGTTACCCCACTGTCACTGGGTATCGAGACGATGGGTGGCGTGATGACTAAGCTCATCGAGAAGAACACCACTATTCCGACCAAGCAGTCGCAGACTTTCTCTACCGCAGACGACAATCAGTCGGCGGTTACCATCCATGCGCTGCAGGGTGAGCGGAAAAAAGCCAGCGAGAACAAGTCACTGGGTCAGTTTAACCTGGAAGGTATCCGTCCGGCTCCGCGTGGTGTGCCGCAAATCGAAGTTACCTTTGATATCGATGCTGACGGTATTCTGCATGTGTCTGCGAAAGATAAAGACACCGGCAAAGAACAGAAGATCACCATCAAGGCTTCTTCTGGTCTGGATGAAGCTGAAGTTGAGAAAATGGTTCGTGACGCCGAAGCCCATGCTGAGGAAGATCGGAAGTTCGAAGAAATGGTGCAGGTGCGCAACCAGGCCGACGGTCTGGTGCATGCAACCCGCAAACAGTTGGCTGAAGTAGGCGACAACCTCGAAGCCAGCGAGAAAGAAAGCATCGAATCAGCTATCAGCGAGTTGGAAGACGCGATCAAGGCCAATGACAAGGACGAGATCGAAGCTAAGCAGCAGGCGTTGATTGAAGCTTCCGGCAAACTCATGGAAGCAGCCCAGCAGCAGGCGCAGCAGCAGTCCGACAGCGGCGAAAGCGATGGCGGTAAGCAGGACGGCGACGATGTTGTGGATGCTGAGTTTGAAGAAGTAAAAGACGAAGACAAAAAATAAGCGCACGCCCACCGGGTGTCGATAGTAAAAACGCACGGGGGTTGCCAGCTGGTGGCCTCCGTGTGTTTGTTTAAAGGGATAGAGCGGAAGACTCATAATTATGTCTAAACCAGATTTATATGAAGTGCTGGGCGTCAGTAAAGATGCCAGCGAACGCGACATCAAAAAGGCCTATAAGCGGCTGGCGATGAAATACCATCCGGACCGTACCAAAGGCGATAAAGACCTCGAGCAAAAGTTTCGTGAGGTTAAGCAAGCCTATGAAGTGCTGATGGATCCGCAGAAGCGATCGGCTTATGACCAATATGGTCACGCGGCCTTTGACCAGGCCCAGGGCGGCTTTGGCGGCGGGGCTGGCGGTGCTGATTTCGCTGACATTTTTGGTGATGTGTTCGGTGACATTTTTGGCGGTGCCGGTGGGCGACGTGGGCCACAACAGGCGCAGCGCGGGGCTGACCTGCGCTACAACCTTGAGTTATCTCTGGAAGAAGCGGTCAGGGGCAAGGAAGTTGAGCTGAAGATACCTAAGCTGAGCACCTGTGAAGACTGTGATGGCTCCGGCTCCCGCAAGGGCAGTACGCCGGAAACCTGTAAGCATTGCCATGGCGCCGGCCAGATCCAGATGCGCCAGGGCTTTTTCGCCGTGCAGCAGCCTTGTCCGCATTGTCGCGGCCGCGGCAAAGTCATTAAAGATCCTTGCCGTACCTGTCACGGTGAAGGGCGGGTGGAGCGCACCAAGACTCTGTCCGTGAAAATACCGGCAGGGGTCGACACCGGTGATCGGATTCGCCTCAGCGGTGAAGGCGAAGCCGGTGAAATGGGCGCTCCGTCGGGAGATCTTTATGTGCAGGTGCATGTGCGTGAGCACCGGATTTTCGCTCGTGACGGCAATAACCTATACTGCGAAGTACCACTGAGTTTTACACACGCTGCCGTAGGTGGCGAAATTGAAGTGCCGACGCTGGAAGGTAAAGTGAAACTAAAAGTGCCGGCCGAGACTCAAACAGGTAAGTTGTTCCGGTTACGGAACAAAGGTGTGCGTTCGGTTCGCACTGGCGCAGTCGGTGATTTGATCTGTAAAGTGGTTATTGAGACACCGGTCAATTTATCTGAACGTCAGCGTGAGCTGTTACGTGAATTGGATGAATCCATGGGCACAGGTGATGAAGCAGCGCGGTATCGCCCGAAAGAGAAAGGTTTCTTCGACGGGGTACGCAAGTTCTTCGACGATTTGCGCAGCTAGCGACACGGCATGCCCTTATGGCAGGGGATAGTATATGCGAATTTGGCAGAAGGTAGCGGTTAGCTTAATTGGGGCCGCGGTAATCGTGGCTTGTAGTCAGTCACCAACGGGTCGCAATGCGCTGCGTTTATTTTCCGGTAGCGAAATGGACCAGTTGGGTGCAAGGACTTATGAAGAGATTAAAAAGCAAGAGAAAATCAGTACCGACAGCCGTAAAATCGCTTATGTCCAGTGTATTACTGATGATTTGGTTGCCGGTTTGCCGGCTCCGTACGGCGCCAAGCGCTGGGAAGTGACGCTATTTGCTAACGAGGAAGTCAACGCTTTTGCGTTACCGGGTGAGAAAATCGGTGTTTACGAAGGCTTGCTGGAGGTCGCCAAAACCCCTGATCAACTGGCAGCGGTAATTGGTCATGAAATTGCCCATGTCATTGCTGAACATGGTAATGAACGGATGTCCAGCCAGACTGCCGCCGGCATCGGCATGCAGTTAGGGGGTATTCTGGCCGCCAGTGAGCTGGACCAGGAAACGGCGGGCCTGGCAATGGCCGTGCTGGGTGCCGGGGTACAACTCGGTATTTTGCTGCCTTATTCGCGCAGCCATGAAAGTGAGGCTGATCAACTCGGCGTCGATTACATGGCAAAAGCTGGCTATGACCCTGCAGCCGCAGCGAAGCTGTGGCGCAACATGGCGGCCAGCAAAGGCGCGCAACCGCCCGAGTTTTTATCGACTCACCCATCGCCACAGTCCCGTATTCAGGCGCTGCAACAGTACGAAGCGCAGGCCATGCCGGTGTATAAGCAGACTATTGCCCGTAAAGGCCGGCCTGATTGTCAGCGGCCATCGTCCTGATTAGTTATAAGTCATAAAGAAAGAATCTAATCCCAAGCGCCCACTTTAGTTAAAGTGGGCGCTTTCTTTTGTCCGCTTTCTTTTCGGCGATAAGGTGGTAATCAATGTTTCAGGCCTGGTTTGCGATCCCGTTCTGGCAACGGGTACTGGGTGGCTTTGCGCTGGGGGTGTTAATCGGGGTGCTCAACCCTGATATTGCGCAGGCTCTGCGCCCCTTAGGCACTTTGTTTATCAATGCCCTGAAGATGCTGGTGGCACCGCTGATATTCTGTGCCATTGTCAGCGCTATTCTGCAGTTAGACGGCAGCTCCGGAGTGGGAGCTTTGGGTGCTAAAACCGTCGGCTTATTCCTGTTTACGGCAGTCATTGCCAGCGGTATCGGCCTTGGGGTGGGCAGCCTGCTTGATATCACGCCAACCGGGAATCTGGTTGCCAGTGCTGATTATGTGCCAAAGCACGTGCCCGGCGTGGTGGAAGTTTTCCTGAACTTCATTCCCACCAATCCGTTTGCGGCCCTGACTGAGGGCAATATCCTGCAAATCGTAGTGTTTGCGGCGCTGGTCGGGATTGCTATCAATAAAGTCGGAGATACCGCCAAGCCCCTTGGCGATACGCTGAAAGCCGGGGCTCAGGTTATGTACCGCATCACCAAAATGGTACTTGAGCTGACGCCGTTCGGCGTATTTGGACTGATGGCCTGGGTAGTGGGTTATTACGGCCTGGCCAGCTTGTTGCCGTTGGTAGCTTTTATTGGCGCTATTTATCTGGCCTGCCTGATTCATATATTCGTGGTCTACGGTAGTTTGGTGCGTTTTGCTGGCGGCATATCGCCGTGGTTCTTTTTTAAGTCAGTATTTGCCGCGCAACTGGTCGCTTTTACCACTTGTAGTAGCTTCGGTACCTTGCCCGTAGCGCATCAGACCGTGACTGAAAAACTTGGCGTATCGAAAAAATATGCCGGTTTCGTATTGCCCCTGGGTGCTACTATCAACATGGACGGTTGTGGCGGTATTTATCCGGCTATAGCGGCGATATTTATTGCTCAGCTGTATGGTATTCCGCTGGAATGGATGGATTATCTGCTCATTACTCTGACGGCTACCCTGGCGTCAGTAGGCACGGCCGGAGTGCCGGGAACGGCTATGGTCATGCTGACAGTAACGCTGAATGTGGTAGGCTTACCCTTAGAGGGCATTGCCTTTATCGCGGCGATCGATCGGATTATTGATATGATCCGCACCGCTACCAATGTTACCGGCGATATGGCCGTAGCTGTGGTGCTTGGTCGCGAACCGGCCGCATCGGATGATGCGTTAGGCATCAATAAACAACGAGTAAGCTTATGATCAAAATTGGAGTTATTGGCGCTTCCGGGCGCATGGGACAAAGCCTGTTGATGGCGGCCGAAGCGCACGCGCAAATGACGCCGGCAGCGGCGCTGGTTAGTGCTGATTCAGTGCGACTGGGGCAGCCAACCAGTGGCGGCTTAACCTTTATGCATACAGACGATTTAATCGCGGGTCAGATTGATGTGCTTGTTGATTTTTCCTTACCTGAAGCCCTGGTTACAAATCTGGCAACTGCCCAACGCCTGCAGGTGCCAATTGTTGTATGCACTACCGGCCTGACTTCGGCGCAGCAGGAATTGATGGAGCAGGCAGCGGCAGAGATACCCGTACTGTACGCGGCTAATACCAGTGTCGGGGTAACCTTGTTACAACAATTGGTACAACTGGCAAGCTTTGCCTTGCCCGATGCTGATATCGAGATCATTGAAGCCCATCATCAGCATAAGCGGGATGCGCCGTCGGGTACCGCGCTGGTGCTTGGCGAAAGTGCTGCCGCCGGACGCAAACAAGAGTTGGCTAATGTCACCGCCGGTATTCGCGGCGACGGGCAGCGCCGGCCCGGTAGTATCGGCTTTGCCAGTATCCGGGCGGCCGATATCGTGGGGGAGCATTGCGTGTTAATGGCACAAACCGGAGAACGCCTCGAATTAAGCCATAAGGTCAGTGATCGCAGGGTATTTGCGACTGGCGCGCTGCAGGCTGCGCGTTGGCTGTCGGACCAACCAGCAGGACGCTATCGCATGGCGGATATGCTGGATCTGAAGCAGGCTCTGAAAGATATACTCTAGCTATTTAGCAACCCTGCATTGCGGGCAAATTCGGCTGGACTGAAGCGTCGGGTTTCGCTACACTAGGACCAATTTGCCGGGATATTTTTCAGGCAAGCGAAAACGCGCACTCCAGAGGCTTTCAGCCTTACGCTGGTGCAAGGTAATCAACGGGGAAGTCATTTAAATGATTCACCCGTTTTTTTATGTACGGAGGTTAACCTTGAGTATTCTAGCGAGCCATGCAGCAAGTAGGGCGATACTCGTTCTTGCTGATGGTACTGTTTTTCACGGCACAGCGATCGGTGCCGGCGGTGCAGCAGTTGGTGAAGTTGTTTTTAATACCGCAATGACCGGCTATCAGGAAATTCTTACCGACCCCTCCTACGCTGAACAGATCGTCACTCTTACCTATCCCCACATTGGCAATTACGGCACCACCCACGAAGATGAAGAATCCAATCGCGTTTGGGCGAAAGGCCTGATTATTCGGGATATGTCTCTCAAAGCCAGTAATTTTCGCAGTGAACAATCTCTGACTGACTATCTGCGCCAGCGCAATGTAGTGGGCATCGCCGATATTGATACCCGTAAATTAACCCGTCATTTGCGGGAACATGGTGCGCAGAACGGTTGTATTATGGCCGGCAATGTTGACGGTGAACTGGATATAGACAAGGCGCTGCAACTGGCCCGTGAGTGCCCGAGCCTGAAAGGCCTGGATTTAGCCAAAGAAGTCAGTATCCGTCACCCCTGCGAGTGGACAGCGACCAGCTGGAAACTGGGTGAAGGTTTCAGTGATGTGAAAGATGCCAAGTTCCATGTGGTGGCTTACGACTATGGTTTTAAGCGCAACATCATGCGTATGCTGGCGGATCGCGGCTGCCGGATCACTATAGTCCCGGCGCAGATGCCTGCCAGTGAAGTGCTGGAAATGAAACCTGACGGCGTGTTCTTATCCAATGGTCCTGGCGATCCTGAGCCTTGTGACTACGCTATTAAAGCGACCCGGGAAATCATCGCGGCCAAGGTTCCGGTGTTCGGAATCTGCCTGGGACATCAGCTGCTCGCGCTAGCCAGCGGCGGTAAAACTGAGAAAATGAAATTTGGCCATCATGGCGCCAACCACCCGGTGCTGGATATCGAAACAGGGCGTGTCATGATTACCTCGCAGAACCACGGGTTCGCGGTTGAAGAAAGCAGTTTGCCGGACAATCTGCGCATTACCCATAAGTCGCTGTTTGACGGCACCTTACAGGGAATTCACCGTACTGATGCTGCAGCCTTTAGTTTTCAGGGGCATCCGGAAGCAAGCCCGGGCCCGAATGATGCAGCGCCGTTGTTCGACCATTTTATTGAATTAATGAGCCAGTAACACTATGCCAAAACGCACAGATATAAAAAGTATCCTTATTATTGGCGCTGGTCCGATTGTTATTGGCCAGGCCTGTGAATTCGATTATTCCGGTGCCCAGGCTTGTAAAGCGCTGCGCGAAGAGGGCTACCGGGTTATTCTGGTAAACTCCAACCCAGCCACCATCATGACTGATCCAGAAATGGCCGATGTAACTTATATTGAGCCGATCCACTGGGAAGTTGTTGCTAAAATCATCGAAATTGAGCGCCCGGACGCGGTGCTGCCCACCATGGGCGGCCAGACTGCGCTGAACTGTGCGCTGGAGCTGGACAAACACGGCGTGCTGGAAAAATTTGGTGTGGAAATGATCGGCGCTAATGCTGATGCCATCGATAAGGCAGAAGATCGCGATCGCTTCGACAAAGCGATGAAGGCGATTGGCCTGGAAACGCCGAACGCTGAAGTAGCTCACAGCCTTACTGAAGCTTTTGAAATTCAGGAGCGGCTGGGCTTTCCCTGTATCATCCGCCCGTCTTTCACTATGGGCGGCAGTGGTGGCGGTATCGCTTACAACCGTGACGAGTTTGAAGAAATTTGTCGCCGGGGTATGGATTTATCTCCGACCAAAGAGCTGCTCATTGATGAGTCGCTGATTGGCTGGAAAGAATTTGAAATGGAAGTGGTCCGCGATAAAAACGATAACTGCATTATCGTGTGCGCCATTGAAAACTTTGATGCCATGGGTATCCACACTGGTGATTCGATTACCGTGGCCCCGGCACAGACCCTCACCGACAAAGAGTATCAGCTGATGCGTGATGCGGCGATGGCGGTCTTACGTGAAATCGGTGTTGAAACCGGTGGCTCAAACGTGCAGTTCGGTATCGACCCGGATACTGGCCGGATGGTGATTATTGAAATGAATCCGCGGGTGTCCCGTTCCTCGGCCCTGGCTTCTAAGGCGACGGGTTTCCCGATCGCTAAAGTTGCTGCCAAACTGGCCGTGGGTTACACCCTGGATGAACTTGAAAACGAGATTACCGGCGGCGCGACCCCAGCTTCGTTTGAACCATCGCTGGATTATGTGGTTACCAAGATTCCACGCTTTAACTTTGAAAAATTCGCAGGTTGTAATGACCGCCTGACTACCCAGATGAAATCAGTAGGGGAAGTGATGGCGATCGGTCGCAACCAGCAGGAATCCATGCAGAAAGCCTTACGTGGGCTGGAAATTGGTGCCTCTGGCTTCGATCCTATGGTTGACCAAGCTGACCCTGCGGCTCGCGATAAAATTATCCGCGAACTGAAAGAGCCCGGGGCCGAGCGGATTTTCTACATAGCTGATGCCTTCCGCATGCATATGACGGTGCGCGAGGTTTTTGAACTGACCCGTATTGATGAATGGTATCTGATCCAGATCGAAGAGATTGTGCTGCTGGAAGCAGAAATCCAGAAGCTGGGGCTTGAGGGCCTGACAGAGCGCGTGATGCGTCAGCTCAAGCGGAAAGGTTTCGCTGACCAACGCATCGCTGACTTACTCGACGTTGAAGAATCTGAGATCCGCAAACTGCGTCACGGACAGAACATCCATCCGGTTTATAAGCGCGTTGATACCTGTGCCGGCGAGTTCCGTTCCGATACTGCATACATGTACTCGACGTATGACGAAGAGTGCGAAGCGAATCCCACGGATAATAAGAAGGTTATGGTTATCGGGGGCGGCCCGAACCGTATTGGACAGGGCATCGAGTTTGATTATTGCTGTGTGCACGCGGCGCTGGCGCTGCGCGAAGACGGCTACGAAACCATCATGGTTAACTGTAACCCGGAAACGGTTTCAACAGATTACGATACCTCGGATCGGCTTTATTTTGAGCCTATCACCCTGGAAGATGTGCTGGAAATCGTTCGCATTGAAAAGCCGCTCGGCGTGATCGTCCAATATGGTGGCCAGACTCCATTGAAGCTGGCACGGGAACTGGAAGCCAACGGTGTGCCGATTATCGGTACCTCGCCGGATGCTATTGACCGTTCCGAAGACCGCGAGCGGTTCCAGGATGCGGTGCGCCGACTGGGGCTGATGCAACCAGAAAACTCGACTGTCACCAAAGTTGACGATGCCCTGCGCGAAGCTGAGCGTATTGGTTATCCGCTGGTGGTTCGCCCGTCTTATGTCCTGGGTGGCCGGGCCATGGAAATCGTTTACGATGAGAAAGATTTACTGCGCTATCTGACCGATGCGGTAAAAGTATCCAATAAAGCTCCGGTGCTACTGGACCGCTTCCTGGATAATGCCATCGAGGTTGATGTTGATGCTATCTGTGACGGTACCGATGTACTGATTGGCGGTATTATGCAGCATATAGAGCAAGCGGGCGTGCATTCTGGCGATTCAGCCTGTTCACTACCTCCTTACTCGCTGAGCGGCGAGATCCAGGACGAATTGCGTGACCAGATGAAGAAGCTGGCATTTGAACTGGGCGTAAATGGCCTGATGAATGCGCAATTTGCTATCAAAGAAAAAGATGTTTACCTGATTGAGGTAAACCCCCGTGCTGCGCGTACAGTACCTTTTGTGTCGAAAGCGACGGGGCTGCCGCTGGCAAAAATAGCTGCCCGGGTCATGGTTGGTCAGAGTCTGGCTGAGCAGGGGTATACCAAGGAAGTGATTCCCCCCTATTATTCAGTTAAAGAAGTGGTCATTCCGTTTGCCAAGTTCCAGGGTGTGGATCCCATCCGTGGCCCTGAAATGCGTTCAACCGGTGAGGTCATGGGCGTTGGCGAAACCTTCGAAGAAGCCTATGCCAAGGCGAACCTCGGTGCCGGCGAAGCGCTGGCAAAAGCCGGTAAAGCCTTGCTGTCAGTGCGCGACGGCGATAAAGATCGCTTGTTTGATCTGGCGCACGGTCTGATTGGGTTAGGTTTTACCCTGGAAGCAACGCGCGGTACTGCTAAGTTGCTGAAAGGCGAAGGCTTCAGCTGTACTGTTGTGAATAAGTTGCAGGAAGGCCGGCCAAATATTGTTGATGCAATTAAAAACGGCGAGTACAGTTACATAATTAATACTGTTGAAGGGCGCCGTGCGATAGAAGACTCAGTTTATATTCGCCGCGAAGCGCTCTTGAATAAAGTCATTTACACCACTACGTTAAATGCAGCATTTGCTACAGTGAAAGCGAACGCGGCGGATGATCGCGCCCGCGTGAATTCATTGCAATCACTGCATAAAAGGGTTTTAAACGCATGAATCAAATTCCAATGACAACTCGCGGCGCTGATATGCTGCGAGAGGAACTCAGACGTCTCAAGTCAGAAGATCGGCCCAGGATCATTCAGGCTATCGCTGACGCCCGCGAACACGGCGACCTTAAAGAAAACGCTGAATACCATGCTGCCCGCGAGCAGCAGGGCTTTTGCGAGGGTCGCATTCAGGAAATCGAAGCCAAGCTGTCGAATGCTCAGATCATTGATGTCACTAAGGTGCCAAATCAGGGCAAAATCATTTTTGGTTCAACGGTAACCTTATTTAATACGTCCTCAGAAAAAGAAGTCACCTATCAGATCGTTGGTGACGATGAGGCCAATATTAAGCAAAACCTGATCTCGGTTAACTCACCAATATCCCGGGCGCTCATTGGTAAGGAAGTCGACGACGTCGTCCGGGTGAATACACCTGGCGGTGAAGTCGAATATGAAGTTGTGAAAGTCGAATACCAGTAATTCACGGTTTTCCTGACTGCCAGAAAACAGCGCGACCGAGTCGCGCTGTTTTTGTTTTTACTGACCTATATCATTGATTTTACGCAATATAAATGATTAGAATTAAGCTTGTTTGTTTTCTCGTATGAGCGTAAGAAAATGTCCAACGATAGCCGTGTAGTGACGACCTCGTTACTGGATTCAGAGCTTTACCTCCCTGATCTTGAACAATGTATTAAGCGTCTCGAAATAGTCTCCGGCTTACGGGGTAAAGGACGTGTTATGCGCTGGCTGGGCTTAGCCGAAGGGACCTACTCTAACTGGAAACGGCGAAACTCCGTTAATTACAGCAAACTGATCGCAGGCTTATTAGCCCGGCGTATTTCGCTGGACTGGTTTTTTGCACCATACGAGAATCTTCATTACCCGGCGCCGGGGGAAGGACTTGATTTGGGTGAGATCCAGGCTTTTCATCGTGAACAGGATACTATCGAAGAAACGATCCGGGCGCTGGTGCGGATCGAGCCGCTGCTGACCCATTACAATGTTGCGCTGACCGAGGCGAATAAGCAGATAATGGTGGAAACCTTCCGGCTTCAGCGGAGTGAGGTGGTGCCAGTAAATATTGTCTTGCGGCAGGTAGCTAAAGCGCTGGCATTGCAGCCCGGTTACCAGGCTGTGCGCTGCGGCGGTACCGGCTAGCGGTCCGCCCGTCACCGCTCAATGAATTCAGGCCCGAACCAGAGCTATCTTACGTTCGGCACTTGGCTTGTAAAGCGTTAAAACTTTGCCGACAACCTGAACCCGATGGCCGCCGGTATGCGCCACTATTGTTGAATAGATTTGCTCCCGCAGTTCACGATCCTCCTCGGGTACCTTAACCTTAATCAGTTCGTGATGATTCAGGGCTAGCTCGATCTCAGCCAGCACGCCCTCAGTGAGGCCGTTAGCACCTAATAAAACCACCGGTTTTAACGAATGAGCCAGACTTTTCAGCTGCTGTTTTTGCTTATTGCTTAATGTTGAGGCAGTTGCCATGTAATAATATCCCGTTGGAACTTGAATTTTGACTATTCTACCGCCATCTGGGTAGTAGACGCTAGTTTGGTAGGACACAATGGCAAAAAAACGATCAGCAAGCAGCTCGCGCTGGCTGCAGGAACACTTCAGTGACCACTACGTGCAAAAAGCACAAAAGCAGGGCCTGCGCTCGCGTGCGGTGTTCAAGCTGGATGAAATTCAGCAACGCGATAAGATCCTGCGCCCGGGCATGACCGTAGTAGACTTAGGTGCAGCTCCCGGTGGCTGGTCACAGTTTGTGGTCGATGCCATGAATGGCCAGGGGCAGGTTATTGCCTGCGATATTTTGCCGATGGATCCCATTGCTGGCGTCGACTTTCTGGAAGGCGATTTCCGTGAAGAAGCCGTGTTGCAGGCATTGCTTGACCGGATTGGCGGCAAGAATGTGGATGTTGTGCTGTCGGATATGGCGCCTAACATGAGTGGCAACGATAATGTTGATCAGCCCCGGGGAATTTATCTGGTGGAACTGGCATTAGCCATGTGCCACCAGGTGCTGAAACCAAACGGTAGTTTTGTCGTCAAAGTGTTTCACGGACAGGGTTTTGAAGGATTTCTGAAAGATGTAAGGGCCGCTTTTACTACGGTCCGAACCCGTAAACCGGATTCGTCGCGAGCCCGCTCGCGCGAGGTCTATTTGGTAGCGACAGGATACAAATTGTAGTACTCTGGTAACGATAAATAGCGTACTGCGTGCGACAAGCGAAACGAAAGAGGTAGTCGGCTTTGAGCGATATGGCAAAAAACTTAATTTTATGGCTGGTGATAGCTGTGGTGCTGATGACGGTGTTCAACAGCTTCAGCCCGGGCAATAACAGCAAATCTCATGTTCCCTACAGCGAATTTATCTCACAGGTAAATAATGGCGGGGTGCGTAAAGCTGATATTGACGATCGGGTTATCACTGCCCAGGATCGTACCGGCGAGACCTTTAAAACGGTTATTCCGACTCAGTACGATCCGGAGCTGCTGAACGACTTACTGGCGAACAACGTTGAAGTAAGCGGTAAGCCACCAGAAGAGCCGAGTATTCTGACGTCGATCTTTATTTCATGGTTCCCCATGCTGTTGCTGATAGGGGTGTGGATTTTCTTCATGCGCCAGATGCAGGGTGGCGGCGGTCGTGGCGGCGCGATGTCGTTTGGTAAAAGCAAAGCGCGGCTGATGAGTGAAGATCAGATTAAAACAACATTTGCCGACGTGGCTGGCTGTGATGAAGCTAAAGAAGAAGTTACTGAACTGGTTGATTATCTGAAAGACCCGACTCGCTTCCAGAAGCTGGGCGGTAAGATTCCTACTGGTGTCCTGATGGTGGGTCCGCCGGGTACCGGTAAAACTTTGCTGGCAAAAGCAATTGCCGGCGAAGCACAGGTTCCTTTCTTCTCGATTTCCGGTTCAGATTTCGTTGAAATGTTTGTGGGTGTTGGTGCCTCACGGGTTCGTGACATGTTTGAACAGGCGAAGAAGTCTGCCCCCTGCATTATCTTTATCGATGAGATCGATGCCGTCGGTCGTCAGCGTGGCGCCGGGTTAGGTGGTGGTCACGACGAGCGTGAGCAAACACTGAATCAGATGCTGGTTGAAATGGATGGTTTCGAAGGCAACGAAGGTATTATCGTAATCGCTGCGACTAACCGTCCTGATGTTCTGGATCCGGCTCTGTTGCGGCCGGGCCGGTTTGACCGTCAGGTCATGGTTGGCTTGCCTGATGTACGTGGTCGAGAGCAGATCCTAAAAGTTCATATGCGCAAAGTTCCGCTGGGCGACGATGTTGACGCAGCTGTTATTGCGCGCGGCACGCCCGGCTTTTCGGGAGCTGACCTTGCTAACTTAGTTAATGAGGCCGCGCTGTTCGCAGCGCGAACCGAGAAGCGGGTGGTGTCGATGGAAGAATTCGACAAAGCCAAAGACAAAATCATGATGGGTGCTGAGCGCCGCAGCATGGTAATGACTGACGAAGAAAAAGAAATGACCGCTTATCATGAAGCGGGTCATGCTATCGTCGGCCGGTTGGTGCCTGAGCATGATCCGGTGTACAAGGTCTCTATTATTCCTCGTGGCCGTGCTTTAGGTGTGACCATGTATCTGCCTGAGCGGGATCGCGTCAGCCACAGTAAGCAGCATTTGGAGAGCATGATTTCCAGCCTGTTTGGCGGACGTATTGCGGAGCAGGTTATTTACGGCGACGATCGGGTTACCACCGGCGCCTCGAATGATATTGAACGGGCTACCCAAATCGCCCGGAAAATGGTCACCCAGTGGGGGCTGTCGGACAAGATGGGCCCATTGCTGTACGCAGACGATGAGAATGAAGTCTTCCTTGGCCGGTCGATGGGGCATCACAAGCAGATGGCTGATGACACTGCTCAGGCAATTGACCGGGAAATCAGGTCTTTTATCGATCGCAACTATGATCGTGCGAAACGCATTATCGAAGAAAATGTAGATATTCTGCACGCAATGAAAGATTGTCTGATGAAGTATGAAACCATTGATGCGGATCAGATAGACGATTTAATGAATCGCCGTGATGTACGCGAGCCTCGCGACTGGAATAAGCCGGACAACACCCCGAAATCGGGCGGTGGTGCGGCTGATACCGAAGCGCCTGAGCGACCGATATCTGATGGCAAGACTGGCGACGCACCCGCCAGTTAAGTATCGAAAAGCCCCGGGAACGGGGCTTTTTTTTGCAGAATAATGATTTGAGGCGAGCTATGACAACAGCAGGCGCACCGGTAAAAGTTATGGGTATTCTTAATGTAACGCCGGATTCATTTTCAGATGGTGGTCAGTTTAACCAGCTTGATCAGGCCCTGCGCCGGGCTGAACAACTGGTTGCTGATGGTGCTGCTTATCTGGATATCGGTGGCGAGTCGACCCGCCCGGGTGCCCCTGCGGTTAGTACAGAAGAAGAGCTGGATAGGGTGATCCCGGTCATTGAGCGGCTGCGGCAGGAGCTCGCAATACCTTTATCGATCGACACCTCCAAGGCTGAAGTCATGCGTGCTGCAGTTGCCGCAGGCGTTACCATGATCAACGATGTGCGGGCACTTCGTGAAGAGGGTGCTTTGGCGGCAGTTGCAGCCAGTGAGGTTGAAGTTTGTCTGATGCATATGCAGGGCGAACCACGCACCATGCAGCAGTCACCGGTTTATGAGGATGTGGTCGGTGATGTGAAAGCCTTTTTGCTTGAACGGGTCAATGCCTGCACCGGCGCGGGAATTGACCGCGACCGGATTTATCTGGATCCAGGCTTTGGTTTTGGCAAAACCATCAGGCATAATTACGAGCTATTGCAGCGGCTGCAGGCGTTACACGAACTGCAACTGCCACTGTTGGTCGGCATTTCAAGAAAGTCGATGTTAGGGCAGGTAACCGGACGGGATGTTTCTGAGCGCCTGCCAGCAGGGCTTGCCGCAGCAACTATTGCAGCGATGAAAGGCGCACACATTATCCGTGTGCATGATGTCAGGGAAACGGTTGATGCAATGAAAATCGTTGCAGCAACCTTGGCAGGAGAATTCAATTGAGTGAACGTAAGTATTTCGGCACTGATGGGGTGCGCGGCCGGGTTGGTGACTTCCCGATTACCCCGGACTTCGCGGTAAAGCTTGGCTGGGCTGCCGGCACTGTATTGTCAGCCAGTGGCAACACCCGGGTGTTGATGGGTAAAGACACGCGTCTGTCGGGTTATATGCTTGAATCTGCGTTAGAAGCTGGTTTGTTATCGGCCGGCGTCAGCGTCGAATTTCTGGGCCCCATGCCAACCCCGGCAGTGGCCTATCTGACGCGCAATTTCCGCGCCGCAGCAGGAATCGTTATCAGCGCCTCGCATAATCCTTATTACGATAATGGTATTAAGTTTTTCTCCGATGCCGGCAGTAAGCTGCCGGATAGTGTTGAGGCTGAAATCGAGCGGCTACTGGATGAACCTATCCAGTGCGTGCCATCAGAAAATATGGGTCGGGCCAGTCGCATCGATGATGCTCCGGGCCGTTATATTGAGTTTTGTAAAAGCGTATTCCCCGGCGACTTGTCGTTAAACGGTCTGAAGATCGTGGTCGATTGCGCCCATGGAGCAACCTATCATATCGCCCCTGACGTGTTGCGGGAGCTTGGCGCTGATATCTGGGAAATCGGTACTGAGCCCAATGGCATTAATATTAACCATGAATGTGGCGCAACTCATCTGGATGCGTTGCGGAGTAAAGTGCGCGAAACTCACGCAGATCTGGGCTTTGCCTTAGACGGCGATGGCGATCGGATTATGATGGTAACAGCCTCCGGTCGGGTCGTTGATGGTGACGATATTCTGTTTATTCTAGCCCGCGCGGCACAACAGGATGGCTTGTTACAGGGAGGCATAGTCGGCACCCTGATGAGCAATTTCGCGCTGGAAAAGTTTTTTACCGACCGCCGTATTCCTTTTGTGCGAGCCAAAGTTGGTGACCGTTATGTGATGGAAGAGTTGGTAAAACGCGACTGGCGTATTGGTGGCGAAAACTCAGGTCATATTATTAATCGCCAGTACCACAGCACCGGTGACGGCATTATTGCTGGATTGCAGGTGCTGACGGCGATGCAGCGCGAACAGAAGACTTTGGATGAGCTTCTGACGGGCTTTACTAAGTTTCCGCAGGCGCTGGTTAACGTACGCTTTACCGCTGGCAGTGATCCTTTACAGGCTGATAACGTGCAGGCAGTAGTCAGCGAAGTGGAACAGGCGTTGGGTAATAATGGCCGGGTATTGCTGCGGAAATCCGGGACGGAGCCGCTGATTCGCGTAATGGTCGAAGGCCAGGACGCAAAAATAGTGAAATCTTTTGCTGATGAAATAGCCAGTGAAGTTGAAGCTGCCAGCTGAGCCAAATTTCTTTGGCGTAGTTGGCATTTAGCCACTTGTAAGTTGCGGCCAGGTTATGTAATATCTCGCCGCTCTCAACTCAGGAAGCAGGAGAGACCAGATGCAGCGTCAACCTTTAGTAATTGCAAACTGGAAAATGAACGGAAACCGTAGTCTGGTCGAGAAAATGACCGTAGAATTGCGCGAGCACGATGAGGTGCTTGATCAGATTTCTGTGGTGATCTGTCCGCCGGCGGTATTGCTTCCGGCCTGGCAGGATGCGGTGTTCTATGATCATGTTCATTTGGGCGCACAAGACGTCAGTGAGCATGCCAGTGGCGCGCATACTGGTGAACATAGCCTGAGTTTGCTGACTGAAGCAGGCGTGGATTTTGTGCTGATAGGGCACTCTGAACGCCGCCAGTTTTACGGTGAAGACGAAGAACGCATTCGTGCTAAAGTGCAGGCTACGTTAAGCTTCACTGAAAAGCCGGTTACTGTGGTGCTTTGTGTGGGCGAAACCGCCTCACAACGGCAACAGGAACAAACCTTCGCTGTAGTAGAGCAGCAGTTGCAAAGCGCGCTGGAAGGCGTGAGTGAGCAGCAAAGTAAACAGATAGTTATTGCCTACGAACCCGTTTGGGCGATTGGCACCGGACAAACAGCAAGTCCGGAACTTGCGCAGCAGGTGCACGGATTTATCCGGCAGTGGCTGACAAAAAAATTCAGGGTTTCAGGTAGCCGGATGCATATCTTGTATGGCGGTAGCCTGAAAGCCGATAACGCTGAAGCGCTGTTCGCTGAGGCTGACATTGATGGTGGTTTGATCGGCGGCGCCAGTTTAGATCCAGAACAGTTTCTGGCAATTTGTTCAGCGGCACAAACCCGGAGTAAATGATATATGTATGAAATGTTATTGATTGCGTACCTGATAATAGCCTTGGTTCTGATTGGTTTTGTTATGATCCAGCAAGGTAAAGGTGCAGACATGGGCGCTTCATTTGGCGCTGGCGGTTCGAACACGGTATTCGGCTCTGGCGGTTCAGGTAACTTTCTGACCCGGACCACTGCAGTACTGGCCGTCATATTTTTTGTTCTCTGTCTGATTCTGGGTAACTTATCATCCGGCGTTGGCGAGGAATCCGGTGAGTTTGAAAATCTGGAAACTCCGGTTCCGGAAGTTCAGCAACAGCCAGCTGATGACAGCGACGTACCTCCGGGTAACTAAGCTAAGCACAGATTGACCATCTTTTTTGCCGAAGTGGTGGAATTGGTAGACACGCTATCTTGAGGGGGTAGTGCTCTAACGGGCGTGCGGGTTCAAGTCCCGCCTTCGGCACCAAATTTGCGACCTGATGACGGTTGCTTTTCAAGCGGAAAACCTTATAATACGTACACGTTTTCGGACGCGGGGTGGAGCAGTCTGGTAGCTCGTCGGGCTCATAACCCGAAGGTCGTAGGTTCAAATCCTGCCCCCGCAACCATTTTAGTAAGACAAAGGGTCCAGTGTTATAAAAGCCCCGCCGCAGTTCGGGGCTTTTTACTATGTGGCCTCTGCTGCAGCGACTTATTTTTCAGGTAAGGCGATTTGGCAGTCAACAACACTGGGCGTTTACGCCCTTTTTTTGTTTCAGGAGTTTAGCGTTTGGCACGAGTTGAAGAACGGCTGGCAGAGATGCTGCAGCCCGCGGTAGAAGCACTGGGATTCTCACTCTGGGGAGTCGAGTTTGTGCGCGCCGGAAAACATTCTACATTACGTGTCTACATCGACCACGAAGATGGTGTTGGTGTAGATGATTGTGCGCAGGTGAGTTATCAGGCCAGTTCGATTCTGGATGTTGAAGATCCAATCAACACTGAGTACTACCTGGAAGTTTCATCGCCAGGCATGGAACGGCCGTTTTTCAAAGCCGCCCAGTTTGCTGATTACATTGGCGAAGTAGCCGCTGTTGAGCTCAACATGGCTCAACAGGGTAAACGCAAGTTTAAAGGCAAGATTGCCGCAGTTGATGGCGATCAGATCGAGTTTGACGTGGACGGAGAAATGCTCAAAGTAGCGAATTCTTCGATCAAGAAAGCTCATTTAGTTCCTCAGTTTAACTAACGGATTGCGCAGGCGAGGCAAAACCATGGCAAAAGAAATTTTATTGGTTGCAGAAGCAGTTTCAAACGAGAAAGACGTATCAAAAGAAAAGATTTTTGAGGCGCTTGAGTCAGCGCTTGAGCATGCGACCAAAAAGAAATATGACGGTGACATTGAAGTGCGGGTGAGTATTAACCGCAACACCGGTGATTTTGACACATACCGCCGCTGGTTGGTGGTCGACGATACTGAAACCCCGCTGGAGCATCCGTACCGGGAAATCAGCCTGGCGGCTGCTCAGTATGAAGATGACAGCGTGCAGGCTGGCGACTATGTTGAAGAGCAGATCGCGTCTATCGAATTTGACCGTATCACTACGCAAACGGCGAAGCAGGTTATCGTACAGAAAGTACGTGAAGCCGAGCGCGCTAAAGTTGTGGAAGAATATCAGGACCAAATCGGTGATCTGGTCAGCGGTATTGTAAAACGCGCTAACCGTGAGCACGTGATTCTTGATTTAGGTAATAATGCCGAAGCCATTATTTATCGCGAAGAAATGCTGCCGCGGGAGTCGGTTCGCGCCGGTGACCGGGTTCGTGGATTGCTCTATGACGTGCGGCCGGAAGCGCGTGGTGCGCAGCTGTTTGTCAGCCGTACTAATCCGAACTTCCTGATTGAGCTGTTCCGCATTGAAGTCCCGGAGATCGGTGAAGAACTTATTGAAATTCGCGGTGCGGCGCGGGATCCTGGCTCACGGGCGAAGATCGCCGTGAAGAGTAATGACCGCCGTATCGATCCGGTTGGCGCCTGTGTAGGTATGCGTGGCGCCCGGGTACAGGCGGTTTCTGGCGAGCTCGGCGGCGAGCGCGTTGATATCGTATTGTGGGATGATAACCCGGCACAATTTGTCATTAATGCGATGGCGCCGGCGGAAGTTGCCTCTATCGTCGTTGACGAAGAAGCGCACACCATGGATATCGCTGTTGAAGAAGGCAACCTGGCTCAGGCTATCGGTAAAGCCGGACAGAACGTGCGACTGGCCAGTCAGCTGACCGGCTGGCAGCTGAATGTTATGGCGGTGGACGAGTTTAACGAAAAAAATGAAGCTGAAGCACAGCGCTTACTGGACCTCTTTACCAGCAGCCTGGCAATTGATGAAGATTTCGCTTCAGTACTGATTGATGAAGGTTTTTCGTCTTTAGAAGAAATTGCCTATGTGCCGATGGACGAGTTACTCGCCATTGAGGGTATGGATGAAGACATCGTCGAAGAACTGCGTAGCCGTGCTAAAGGAATATTGACGACGAAGGCTCTTGCGGATGAAGAATCCCTGGAAAGTGCTGAGCCGGATGAAACGCTGCTAAACCTGGAAGGTCTGGATCGGCACCTGGCGTTTGTGCTGGCGAGCCACGGCGTAGTAACGCTGGAAGATCTTGCCGAGCAGGGTATTGATGATTTAGCGGATATTGAAGAATTAACCGAACAACGAGCTGGTGAGCTGATTATGCAGGCGCGTAATATCTGCTGGTTCGGTGATGAAGAATAAGGTCAACGGGGGGTACAACAAACTATGGAAGAAGTAACGCTGGATAAGCTAGCCAAAGATGTGGGTACGACAGTTGATCGTCTGGTACAGCAGTTCGCAGAAGCAGGCATGAAAAAGGTGCCCGGCGATCATGTAACCGAAGCTGAGAAACAAAAGCTACTTACGCATCTGAACAAGGCGCATGGCGGGTCTGGCCCGTCTGAGCCAAGCAAGATGACCTTGAAGCGCAAGGAAAAAAGCACACTGAGCATTGCTGGCGGCCCGGGCCGCAGTAAGTCGGTATCAGTGGAAGTGCGCAAGAAACGAACCTATGTGAAGCGCTCAGCGCTGGAAGAAGAGCAGCGCGCCGAACAGGAACGCGCTGAAGCTGAACGCGCTGAAGCCGAAGCAAAACGTCAGGAAGCTGAAGCAAAAGCAGCGGCGGAAGCGAAACTGGCAGCCGAGAAGAAAGCGGCTGAAGAAAAAGCTAAACAAGAACAAGCGCGTAAAGAGAAAGAAAAAGCTAAAGCTAAAGCAGAAGCGGACAAGCGCGCGGCGATGACGCCGGAAGAGCGTAAGCAAGCCGATGAAGCTAAAGCGGAAGCCGAGCGGCTGCGTAAAATTCAGGAACAGGAAGCCCGTAAAAAGGCTGAAGCTGAAGCTGCGCTGCAAGCTGAAGAAGCGCGTAAACTGGCCGAAGAAAACTCAGCCCGCTGGCAGGAAGAAGAAGCTAAGCGCAAGAAAGCTGAGCAGGAAGATGTCCATTTTACCACTTCCAGTACCGCGCAAGCTGCTGAAGATGAACAAGATGTTGATGAGGAGCGCCGCAGCCGTCGTAAGGCGAGTAAGCGCCGTCGTGCTGATGATGAGCGCGATGACAGCCCGCGCCGTGAAAAACGCCGCAAAGGCTCAAAACGTTCGACCCTGCAGCAGGCATTTAATAAGCCGGCCTCACCGGTGGAACGCGAAGTGAAACTTGGCGAGACCATTACCGTTGGTGAACTGGCTAACCGTATGGCCATTAAAGCCAGCGAAGTGATTAAAACCATGATGAAAATGGGTGAGATGGTCACGATTAACCAGGTATTGGATCAGGAAACTGCCAGCCTGGTAGTTGAAGAACTGGGCCACCGGGTGGTATTGGTCAGCGATAATGCGCTCGAGCAGGAAGTTCTGTCGGATCGCGACGCCACTGAAACCGGAAATAAAGTGCCACGGGCACCGGTCGTTACCGTTATGGGTCACGTTGACCATGGTAAGACCTCCCTGCTGGATTATATTCGTAAGGCCAAGGTGGCTTCCGGTGAAGCAGGTGGTATTACCCAGCATATCGGTGCGTACCATGTTGAAACTGACCACGGCATGATCACCTTTCTCGACACCCCGGGTCACGCAGCGTTTACGCAGATGCGGGCGCGTGGTGCCGGCGCCACTGATATCGTGATTCTGGTCGTAGCGGCAGATGATGGCGTTATGCCACAGACGCTGGAAGCTATTCAGCACGCTAAAGCAGCGCAGGTTCCGATTGTGGTCGCCATCAATAAGATGGATAAGCCAGAAGCTGATCCGGATCGGGTGAAAAACGAATTAGCCCAGCGCGATGTCATACCTGAAGAATGGGGTGGTGACGTGCAGTTTGTACCGGTTTCCGCACATAGCGGTGACGGTATAGAGCAACTGCTGGAAGCGATTTTGCTGCAGGCCGAAGTACTTGATTTACAAGCTGTCGCTGATGGTATGGCGCACGGTATCGTTATTGAGTCACGGCTGGATCGCGGTCGCGGCCCGGTGGCCTCGGTACTGGTACAGGAAGGCACGCTGCGGCAGGGCGATATTGTTCTGTGTGGACTTGAGTACGGCCGTATCCGGGCGATGCGTGACGAATTGGGTCGGGAAATTAAAGAAGCCGGCCCGTCAATTCCGGTAGAGATCCTTGGCTTATCGGGTGTACCGCAAGCCGGTGATGAAGCCACTGTTGTTAAGGACGAGCGTAAAGCTCGTGAAGTTGCCAATTATCGTCAGGGTAAATACCGTGAAGTTAAGCTGGCCAAGCAACAGAAAGCTAAGCTTGAAAATATGTTCGCGAACATGGAGGAGGGCGAAGTTCAGGAGCTTAACGTTGTATTGAAGTCCGACGTTCAGGGCTCGCTGGAAGCTATTGCCGATTCACTGCAGAAGCTGTCTACCGACGAAGTGAAAGTCAATATTATCGGTAGTGGCGTTGGTGGTATTACCGAAACGGACGCCTCGCTGGCCAGTGCTTCAAATGCCATTATTATCGGCTTTAACGTACGGGCAGACGCCTCAGCTAAACGTCTGATTGAGCAGGACGCAGTAGATTTACGCTACTACAGCGTTATTTATGACTTGCTTGACGAAATCAAGTTAGCCATGACCGGTATGCTGGCACCTGAATTCAAGCAACAGATCATTGGTCTGGCTGAAGTCCGGGATGTGTTTAAGTCACCGAAAATTGGCGCGATTGCCGGGTGTATGGTAACTGAAGGCGTAGTCAAACGCTCCGCACCTATTCGGGTGCTGCGTGACAACGTTGTCGTATACGAGGGCGAGCTGGAATCTCTCCGCCGCTTTAAGGATGATGTACAAGAGGTTCGCTCTGGTATGGAGTGTGGTATCGGCGTGAAGAATTACAACGACGTGAAAGTCGGCGACCAGATCGAAGTATTCGAGACGGTCCAGGTTGAGCGGAGTCTATAAGCGGCTATGGCGAAAGATTTTAGTCGTACCGATCGGGTCGGGCAGCAGTATCAGCGTGAGATTGCGATGATACTGCAGCATGAGATAAAAGACCCGCGCGTGGCTATGCCCACAGTGTCTGCGGTCGAAGTAACCCGTGACCTGGCTTATGCCAAAGTCTTTGTGACCTTTTTTCAGGACGATGAGGCGCAGATAAAAACGAGCCTCAAAGTGCTGAATGATGCCTCTGGCTTTATTCGCTCGTTACTTGGCAAACGTATTCGCGCACGGATAGTGCCCGAACTGCGGTTTGTGCATGATCCTTCGTTAAATGAAGGTATTCGTATGTCACGGCTGGTGGATGAAGCGATTCGCCGCGACCAGCGTGGTAATGAGAAGACCGATCAGGATAACAACGGAGACGACTGATGGGACGACGCAAGTCGGGTCGCGACATTCATGGCGTGGTTTTGTTAGACAAACCTCTGCATCTCACATCCAACGCCGCACTTCAGCAAGTGCGGCGTTTTTTTAATGCTAACCGGGCCGGTCATACCGGTGCTTTAGACCCTCTGGCAAGCGGCCTGTTGCCCCTATGTTTTGGCGAGGCAACCAAGGTATCGCACTTTGCGTTAGAGGCCGATAAAACCTATGAAGTGACAGCGCAACTGGGCATACGTACCACCACCAGCGATGCAGAGGGTGAGATTGTCTCGCAACAGGATGTAGCAGTCAGTCAGGCTCAGGTTGAGCAAGTTATTGCCGGTTTTATCGGTGATCAGCAACAGTCGCCGTCTATGTTTTCGGCGCTGAAGCACGAAGGCCGCCCGCTCTATCATTATGCCCGGCAAGGTATTGAAGTACCCCGCAAAACCCGGCCTATCAGTATTCGCAGTATCCGGCAGATTGACTTTGCCGGTGATCTGCTGACCCTGGAAGTGACCTGTAGTAAAGGTACCTATATTCGTACGCTAATTGATGACATGGGTCAGGAACTCGGTTGTGGCGCCCATGTAGCACAGTTAAGACGAACCTGGATTCAGGGCGTGGAAGGGCCAATGATGTCCATGACTGAACTGGCTGATGTGGCAGCTAAAACAAATCAAGACCAGGGTGATTACGCTGCCATGGATGCCTTATTGCTGCCCAACGATGCGGTGATTCAACAGATTCCGGAAGTCTGGCTAAGTGATCCTGAGAGTAGTAAATTTCTGGCTGGTAATGGTGCCAATGTTGCTTCGCCTATTCCGCCGGACGCCAGCCATGTTCGGGTTCGCCGGCAAAGCGATAATGCGCTGCTGGGGATTGGGCGTCCGGAAGCCGGAAAGTTACAGCCCAAGCGGGTCATGAATGATGTGCCAAGATAGCCGGGTTTCTTATTATTATTGTCGCTTCGTCCGTTGCGTTTAGGGTCTATAGCCCGTATAATGCTCGGCGAATCAGTTGGTGCTGAATTAGTGATTGGCACTGACATTTTCCATCTACCAGGAGTAAGATATGTCACTAACTGCAGCACAAAAAGCTGAAATCGTTAAAAACTTTGGTCAGGGCGAGAACGATACTGGTTCTCCGGAAGTGCAGGTTGCACTGCTGACTGCAAACATTAACGAATTGCAAAGCCACTTTAAAGAACACGCAAAAGACCACCACTCGCGTCGTGGTTTGTTGCGCATGGTAAGTCAGCGTCGTAAATTGCTGGACTACCTGAAGCGTAAAAACAATCAGCGCTACGCAAGTCTGATTGAGCGGCTCGGTATACGCCGCTAAGCACTGTTCATCGAAAGGGGCCTTGAGGCCCCTTTTTTGTTAAATTTGAACACAAAAACACAAAGCAGAAGCGAAGAGTAAAGGAAAATAAAACGTGAATCCGATTACTAAAACATTTGAATACGGTCAACATACCGTAACTTTAGAAACTGGTGCGATGGCGCGCCAGGCAACGGGTGCGGTTCTGGCCAGTATGGACGACACTACGGTGTTGGTCACTGTTGTTGGTAAAAAAGAAACCAAAGCAGGCCAGGACTTTTTCCCGTTAACAGTAAACTATCAGGAACGTACTTACGCAGCCGGTAAAATTCCCGGTGGTTTCTTCAAGCGTGAAGGGCGTCCAAGCGAGAATGAAACGCTGATAAGCCGGTTAATCGACCGACCTGTTCGTCCATTATTTCCTGAAGGCTTCAAAAACGAAGTACAGATTATCGCTACCGTAATTTCTGTGAATCCGCAGGTATCCCCTGATATCGTCGCGCTGATTGGCGCCTCAGCGGCGCTGGCGATTTCTGGTCTGCCATTTGATGGTCCGATTGGGGCAGCTCGTGTGGGTGTGGTTAACGATGAGTATGTGCTGAACCCGAGTACAGAAGAGCTGCTGGAATCGAAGCTGGATCTGGTCGTTGCCGGTACTGCAAACGCCGTATTGATGGTTGAGTCTGAAGCTCAGTTATTGTCGGAAGACGCAATGCTTGGTGCTGTGGTTTATGGTCATGAGCAAATGCAGACCGTTATCAACAACATCAATGAACTAGCGGCAGAAGCAGGTAAGCCGAAGTGGGAATGGACTGCTCCGGAAACCAACGAAGAGCTGCTGAAGAAAATTAAAGAGCTGGCTGAAGAAGGCATTGGTGAAGCGTATCGCATCACTGAGAAAGCTGAGCGCTATGCCAAGATCAGTGAACTGAAAACCCAGGTTACTGATCAGCTGACTGCTGAAAATGAAGAAGTAGACACGAAAGAAATCAGCGACCTGTTCCACTCTCTAGAGAAAAACGTTGTTCGTAGCCGTATTACGGCTGGCGAAAAACGTATAGACGGTCGTGATCCGGACATGGTTCGTGCCCTACATATGGCCACCGGCGTATTACCACGGACCCACGGTTCAGCGGTATTTACCCGCGGTGAAACTCAGGCTTTGGTCACTGCGACTCTGGGTACTGAACGTGATGCACAGATGATTGATGATCTGACTGGTTATAACGCCAACCGCTTCATGCTGCATTACAACTTTCCTCCGTACTGCGTGGGCGAGACCGGTATGGTCGGTTCACCGAAGCGTCGGGAAATCGGTCACGGTAAACTGGCCAAACGCGGTGTGCAGGCAGTCATGCCGTCACAGGAAGAATTCCCGTACACCATCCGTGTGGTATCTGAAATCACTGAATCCAATGGCTCAAGTTCTATGGCTTCAGTTTGTGGTGCCTCACTGGCATTAATGGATGCCGGCGTACCGATTAAATCTTCCGTTGCCGGTATCGCCATGGGTTTGGTTAAAGAAGGCGACAAGTTTGTCGTGCTTTCTGACATCCTGGGTGACGAAGATCATCTCGGCGATATGGACTTTAAAGTTGCTGGAAGCAAAGACGGTGTTACTGCCCTGCAAATGGATATCAAGATCGACGGTATCACCCGTGAAATCATGGAAATTGCGTTAGCCCAGGCGAAAGCCGCACGTCTGCACATTCTGAATGTGATGGACGAAGCCTTATCTGGTGCCCGTACCGAGTTGTCTGATTACGCACCGCGTTATCACACCATGAAGATTAATCCGGATAAAATCCGTGACGTTATCGGTAAAGGTGGTGCGGTCATCCGTGAATTAACAGAAAGCACCAATACCAACATCGAAATTAACGATGATGGTACTGTTCGCATCGCAGCCACGGATCAAGCTTCAGCGGATAAAGCGATTGCGCGTATTGAAGAACTGACAGCTGATGTTGAAGTCGGTCGTATTTATGAAGGTAAAGTTGCCCGTATCGTAGACTTTGGTGCGTTCGTTACGATTCTGCCTGGCAAAGACGGTCTGGTACACATTTCACAAATCGCTGAAGAGCGCGTTAATGACGTGAATGAATACCTGAAAGTCGGTCAGACGGTTCCGGTCAAAGTACTTGAGATCGATCGGCAGGGACGTGTGCGTCTTAGCATGAAAGATGCGGTCGAAAAATCTGCTGAAGCAGCGGGTGAGAAACCAAGTGAAGAAGCGAAACAAAGTCAGGAAGAAAGTGACGACGATAATAACTAAGTGAATCCTTAGTTTTTCGTTTGCTGAGCAATTTGAAAAGGAGCCGCTGGCTCCTTTTCTTTTTTGCTGAGCCCTGAGGTATGATGTTGCCATTAATGAAAAGTGAACCAAGGCAGGAGCTAATGAAAATAAAACCGCTGGCAGCAGCATTAGCCGGTGTTCTGCTGTTGTTATTGCAGGGATGCATGATAGCGCCTCAGGAACAGCCTGAGGATGCGCTGAAGAATCTGTTCGTGGTGGCACCACAGCCGCCTGAACTGCGTTATCAGCTGGAAGTGGCTAAACTCTCCCAGGTGATAGCCGAAGAGCAGTTGTCGGCTGAAACTATGGCTGAACTATTGTACCGGCGCGGCGCTTTATATGATGGTCTGGGGATGACAGCACTGGCGCGTATTGATTTTAACCACGCGCTCGAATACCAGCCACGTCTGGCAGATGCTTATAATTACCTGGGCATTCACTTCACCCAAGCGGCTCAGTTTGACTATGCCTTTGAAGCTTATGAAGCAACGCTGGAACTTGACCCTGATCACCCTTATGCGCATCTAAATCGCGGTGTTGCGGCCTACTACGATAGTCGGTTCGACCTGGCGGTTGACGATCTCTTGTATTATTTTGAGCAAAGCCCGGCGGATCCGTACCGGGTGTTATGGTTGTATCTCGCTGAAGTTGAGTTAGACCGGGAGCAGGCGCGAATCAATCTGGCACAGCGGCGTATTGCCCACGGGGGGGATGAGTGGGGCTGGGTATTGAGCGATCTTATGCTTGGTGCTATCAGCCCGGTCGATTTTATCGATCGCCATGCCGCCCGCGATCTGAGAGAAGACGAAACCCTGGCGGAACGGATGTGTGAAGCCTATTTCTATTTAGGTAAACACCAACAACTGGCCGGACAGCATAAACTGGCAACAGTCTATTTCAGACTGGCGCTGACAACCAGCGTATATATGTTCCTCGAACATCGCTATGCCGGGCTCGAACTTGAACGCAGTATGGCCGTTGTCGGGCAGGATGAATAGAGCAGTTTGTCTGCCGCTGCTGCTCGGTAGCGTGCTGGCCTTGTTACCGGGCCGGGTCGCGACGGCAGCAGCACCGGATTGGTCATTAATCACTATCAGTCCGTGGCAGCGCGCTCTTGAGGTTTCCGATAATCTTCGCTGTCAGCTGCCCGGCGCGGTACAGGTCTGGCTGCCTTCAGCAGCGCAGTCAATTTCGCTTATTCACAGTTTTGCTGACTGGCATCAGCATCCGCTGGCTGACACAATGGCTTGCTTTAGCGCGCGTTTTTATCAGCCAGGAAGCCTGGACTGTAACACCAAAGGCGAACGAGACCGTCTGGAGTGCCGCTTACCGCTGTTTCCATATGAGGCGGGAGATCGTCATCTACTATTCGCCAACGCTCAGGGGGTGGCGAGTGCGAACGACTACCAGATCACGTTGCCGTTACGCTCGTCGCAGGCGCTGATTGCCCATGAAATCGGCCACTGGCTGGGGCTTGCCGATGAATATCAGATGACTGGTGAGTTAGCCGAAGCCTTTTGTAGCGGTAAATATGACCATGCTTCACTGAATGTGGCGGTTTCCGATACGATGATTATGAGCGCTTCTCAGTTGCAGGCGTTCTGGCAGGAGTTGCCGTGGCAATTCGCGGTACCCGACTGGCGATTGCTGGGCACAAAGCTGGCGGATGGCCGCTGGCGTTTGGGCTCCATGGACAAGGAGCAGGCCGGCTTGTTTCCGGTACCGGCCTGTAATAGTGCAGGAAAATACGCATGGCGCCCGGTCGCAAAAATGACGGCTATGCACTATCACGACACTGCAGTCTGGCCCGCTCTGTACCTCGAACTGATTACGCGGCACCGGTAATGGTGATGGCGGTCTGGGCAATCATAATGACCGGACAAAGCAGGGCAAAGAACCATATCAGACTGCGAAGCGTAGCAAAATTGAGTAGGTACAGCACATGGTAAGCCACCCGGAAGATAATAAAACCAACCGCCAGTAACACCATAAAGTCGGAAACCTGACGGGTTGCAATCACCAGTAATACCGCCGCCGCAAATAACGGGAAGGCCTCGTAAGCATTATAATGGCCTGCAACTGCCCGGGCACCGATGCCGGTCAGGCGCTGCTGCTGTGCCCGTGGGTGCCGGTTGTCATAGCCTTTGGACTGTTCGGCATTCTGGTAGTAGACCACAGGGGCCTTAGCGGCGATTGGTAATAGTCCGGCAATCAGTAAACACCAAATCAAAATACTCATGGCACCGCCTTATTCAGGTTGATTATTATTTTACTTCTTTACCGGCTGCCTGCAGATCGGCGTGATACGACGAGCGTACTAAAGGTCCGCTGGCAATATGGGAGAAGCCCATTTTCACGCCTTCCTGACGGAACATCTCAAACTCATCCGGATGCACGTACCGGGTTACCGGCAGGTGATGACGGCTGGGTTGCAGATATTGGCCTATGGTGAGCATATCTACGTCATGAGCGCGTAAATCGCGCATCACTTCCAGGATTTCTTCGTTGGTTTCGCCCAGTCCGACCATCAGGCCAGATTTAGTACGCACATCTGAACGACCTTCTTTATAACGTTTGAGCAAATCCAGTGACCACTGATAATTCGCACCGGGACGCGCTGCTTTGTACATCCGCGGCACGGTTTCCAGGTTATGGTTAAAGACGTCCGGCGCTTCAGCGGTCAGGATGTCGAGCGCAACGTCCATACGGCCGCGGAAGTCAGGGACCAGTACCTCGACCTGAATGCCCGGGCTATGGGCGCGGATCTCGCGAATACAATCAGCAAAGTGCTGGGCACCGCCATCACGCAGATCATCGCGGTCTACCGACGTCACCACCACATACTTCACTTTCATATCGCGGATGGTCTCACCGAGTTTGACGGCTTCTTGCGGATCCGGCGGCAGCGGACGACCGTGGGCAACATCGCAGAACGGGCAGCGGCGAGTGCAAATAGCACCCAGAATCATAAAGGTGGCGGTGCCGTGGTTGAAACATTCAGGCAGGTTAGGACAGGATGCTTCTTCGCATACCGAGTGCAGCCCATGCTTGCGCATAGCCTGTTTAATTTCGTCGATGCGGGTGGTGGAACTGGGTAATTTTACCTTCAGCCAGGACGGCTTACGCAGCATTT
Organism: Pseudidiomarina sp.; assembly: GCF_033722695.1. Taxonomy (GTDB): domain Bacteria; phylum Pseudomonadota; class Gammaproteobacteria; order Enterobacterales; family Alteromonadaceae; genus Pseudidiomarina. The sequence continues at coordinate 63,774 of NZ_JAWVYM010000002.1, forward strand.
CATCCCGTTCAGTTGGCACCACTTTAACCGGAATAAGCGCCATTTTATCCGCGTCACGTAATTTTACCCCGGGTTCTACTCTAACTGGCTTGGACATAGTCTTTGGCAAATCCTGTTTGTTCATGAATGTGTTGATAGCCGAGCCGCCGGGCGAAAATATCCGTTACCAGCGGGGCAGCTTCGGCCACGGTTTGCGGGCCTTCAAGGCTGGCGGTCTGAACCATTTGCATACCAGCATAGCCGCAGGGATTGATGCGTTGGAACGGGCTTAAATCCATATTGACGTTAAGCGCCAGCCCATGGAAAGAGCAACCTTTCCGAATACGCAAACCCAGCGAACAAAGTTTAGTATTACCGACATAAACACCGGGCGCATCCGGCCGGGCCGCGGCAGTAATCTGGTATTTAGCCATCAGATCGACAATGGTATCTTCTATCTGGTTAACTAACTGACGTACGCCCATTTTGCGCCGGCGAATATCCAGCAGAAAGTACACTACCAGTTGCCCGGGGCCGTGATAGGTGACCTGGCCGCCACGGTCCACCTTGACCACCGGAATGTCACCGGGGGCAAGAATATGTTCTTCTTTGCCTGCCTGGCCCTGAGTAAATACCGGATCATGTTCAAGCACCCAGAGTTCATCCGGAGTATCGCTGTCGCGCTGATCGGTAAACGCCTGCATTGCTGTCCAGACCGGCTCGTAGGGTTGTCTGCCAAGCTGCCTGATAATCAGATCAGAGGACATAGCGGACATCTTCAATATCAGATAGAGCGCGATAAAGGGTTTCGATATGCTGCTGACTTTCGACCCGGATGCGGATCGAAACCGAATGGTAATTGCCCTTACTACTTGGCTTTACGGTCGGTGCATAGTCGCCCGGTGCATGTTGTTGCGCTACCGCGACTACTGAATCTGGTAGTTCTGGTGAGGCGACGCCCATGACTTTAAAGGTAAAGTCAGTAGGGAATTCAACCAGTTCGTCGAAGCGAGTCTCTTGCATTATTCACTCCTGCCGGGATCTCAGGTGCCTAACGCCGGCTGTTCAGAAGGCGGCGTTTGCTGGCATGAAAAGCTTCAATTAAAATGGCGGTCACAGGACCGCATTGACCATCGGCAATAATTATATCATCAATTTGGCCAATGGGCTGCACTTCACGGCTGGAACTGGTCAGGAAGAGTTCATCAAGTTGCGGCAGGTCAGCAACTTTGAATGGTTCCTCATGCACCCTGATACCGGCTTCGTGAGCTAACTCAATAACCCAGTCGCGGCTAATGCCTGGCAGGATTAAATGATTTTTAGGTGCTGTGAAGAGCTCGCCATTATGAACCGCAAAAAAGTTACTGGAAGCGCCTTCAGTAATAAGCCCGTCGCGGTGCAATATCGGTTCGACCGCACCTACGGAGGCCGCTTGTTGCTTCAACAAGATATTGCCAAGCAGGCTGATACTTTTTATGTCGCAGCGTAACCAGCGGATATCTTCCAGTAACGTCACCCGCGCCGGCGCTGGCTGATCCCAGTGAATGGCCAGCGGGCTTATAGTGGCAAATACAGTGGGGGTTAAGCTGTTACCCGGTAAGTGGGCACGACTGGCTTCAGCGCCGCGGGTGACCTGAATATAGATCAGACCGTTGGCGTCGCCATAATTGTTTCGTTCGATCAGATCACGGACTAACTCATGCCAGAAGGCATCGTCAGCTACGGTAATGGTGATTTCCCGCAGCGAGCGATACAGGCGGGCCAGATGGAGTTCCAGCAAAAATGGTTTACCACTGTAGACCGGAACGACTTCGTAGATACCATCAGCAAATAAAAAGCCCCGGTCAAAGACCGAGACTTTTGCGTGTTCAGGGGCGATCCAGTCGCCGTTCAGATAAACTGTCGATGACATTCAGGTATTACTCTTCGTTAAATTTCTTTTTGGCCCAGTCCATCATCTGTTTAAAGATGCCACCTTCTTCCGCATTGGTCAGAGTGACCAGCGGGAAGCTGGCAAGATCTTTGCCATCAAGCTGCAAGTATACGGTGCCAACCTGGGTACCTTTGGCCAGCGGGGCTTCAAGCTCCTGGCTCAACTCAAAATTGGCTTTCAGGTTGTCGCGCTGCCCTTTTGGCAGAGTAATCACCACATCTTCAGCGACGCCCAGTGCAATAGTATCCTGCTCAGCACCCCAGATCCGGTGATCAACGAAGCTATCGCCAGCGCTATAAGCTTTGATGGTCTCGAAGTAGCGGAAACCGTAGTTCAGCAGTTTCTTGCTTTCGATCTTCCGTGCCTGCTCACTGTCGGTTCCCATCACGACGGCAACCAGCCGGGTATCGCCTTCGGTGGCCGAGGTGACCAGGCTGTAACCGGCTTCCTGGGTATGGCCGGTTTTAATACCGTCAACGTTCATGCTGGCATCCCATAGCAGGGAGTTGCGGTTGTACTGCTTGATATTGTTGTAGGTGTACGATTTCTCAGCGTACAGAGCATATTCTTCAGGTACATCACGGATCAGCGCCTGGCCAAGTTTTGCCATATCGCGTGCTGAGGTGTACTGATTCGGATCCGGCAGGCCGTGGCTGTTTGCAAAGTAGGTATTGGTCAGGCCTAATTCTGCGGCATAGGTATTCATCAAATCAGCGAAAGCGCTCTCGCTGCCAGCGATATGCTCGGCCATAGCAACACAGGCATCGTTGCCTGAAGAAATAACAATACCGCGATTCAAATCAGCAACGCTGACCTGCTTACCCACTTCGATGAACATTTTTGACGAATCAGGGAAATTTTTAGCCCAGGCGTTTTCACTAATAGTCACCATATCGCTGTTGGTAATACGGCCGCTCTGCATTTCTTTGCCAATAATATAACTGGTCATCATTTTGGTCAGGCTGGCCGGTGGTAGCTGTTCGTCAGCGTTGCCCTCGGTGATTACGTTGCCGGTGACATAATCAATCAGAATATAACCACGCGCGTTAACGCCAGGTGCGGGCGGAACAATCGCGGCTTGCGCGACGGCGCCAAATAATACAGTGGTGCAGGCGAGTGTGCGGATAAAACGATGAAAAGCGGTTCGCATAATCGAGATTCTCTGTAGTTAACTAAAGATTTAAAAATAAGCGCGAATGATAACATTGTCTGCCCGGCATTGTTCACAAAACCGGGACTGTTATTCAGGAGCCTTCACGCGAAATGCATCGGGATAACCATCCTGTCGCAGTTGCTCTAATATTTCATCAGCCTGAGCCCCGGCAAAAGGGCCCAGCACTACCCGGTATAGACCGTTATTAGCCTGAGTAGTTGCAGCGACATGGTAGATTCTTGCCAGCTGCTGCGCCGCTTCTTCAAGCCACTGCTGGTTGCTACCCGAGTGAACCTGAATATAAAACTGAACCAATTCTTCCGGGCGCAGTGGGGTGGTTACTGCCAGCTGTGCGTTATCCTGTTCCGGGTGCAGTGCTTCAACCCGAACCCGCGCGGTGCCAGTGGCAAGCATGCCTAGCTTATAGGCTGCAACGTAAGATAAATCGATAATACGATCGCCATGGAACGGGCCCCGGTCATTTACCCGCACGACCACACTCTGTTCGTTGGCCAGGTTAGTAACCCGCACGTAGGTGGGGAGAGGCAGGGTTTTATGTGCCGCGCTCATGGCGTACATATCGTAAATTTCACCATTGGATGTGAGGTGACCGTGAAACTTTTCGCCGTACCAGGAAGCGGTACCTTCCTCAACATGACCGCGGGCGTCTGTCATTACCTGCCAGGTCTGTCCGAACAATTCGTACGGCCGGTTGCCTTGCCGTGATGGTGGCTCTATCCGTGGCTCAGGCTCCGCCAGCTCAGCTGCAGACGGCAGCCGCTCAGGCACGGAATCATATTTTTGCGAATAACGGCTCGCTGGTTCAGAGCTACAGCCCTGTGCCAGTAAACTTAAACTTGCCGCCACCAATAAAAAGGCAAAGCTATTCTGCACTGGACTGCTCTTCACTAGATCTATGACCCTGGGCTAACTGTTCGCTGAATTGGTGCACAACCATCGCATATAAAGGGCTATGGTTGTAGCGGGTAATAACGTAAAAGTTTTGCAAACCGAGCCAGTATTCATTGCTGTCAGTTTGCTGAAAAGCAAAAACTTTGGCGGGCTGACTGGCATCCAGTGCCACATTCGCCGGCAATTGCAGGCCCTGGGCATTAAGTTCAGCAACGGACTTTTCGGGTTTAAGACCTTGAGTAACCAGGCTGGCATGGCTTTCCGCCGCCGGCAACTTCACCGCCACCGGGGCGTCATGTTGCCAGCCATGGCGTGAAAAATAGTTAGCGACACTGCCGATGGCGTCGACCGGATTGGTTAGCAGATCACGGACCCCGTCACCGTCAAAATCCACAGCGTAATAGCGATAGGATGAGGAGATAAACTGTCCGAAGCCCATGGCACCAGCATAGGAGCCTTTAAGGTCGCGTGGATTCAGGCCCTCTTCGCGGCTAAGCAGAAAGAATTCACGCAGTTCAGAGCGAAAAAAGGTTGAGCGTGGCGGGTAATGGAAACCCAGGGTATACAGTGCGTCGAGTACCGGGTAATTTCCCAGATAAGAACCGTAAAAGGTTTCCACGCCAATGATAGCGACAATAACTTCGGCCGGTACACCGTACTCTTGTTCAGCGCGGGCGAGGGTTTCCTCGTGCTGCGCCCAGAAACGTAAGCCTGCGTCGAGTCGTTTTTCGGTCAGAAAAATCGGATAGTACTGATGCCATGGCTTAGCTTCCCAGGGGCGTTGAATCGCTTCCAGTACATCGTTGTTTAACTGCGCCTGTTGCAGCAAGCCGGTCACTTCAGCGCGAGTGAATTGATGTTTTTCTACCAGTTCACTGATAAAAGCTTCGCGTTCAGACTGATCGGCAACTGCGGCAGCCGATACGGTAGTTGCACCTATAATAATCAGTGAAGCTGCAATAGTCGGGCGGAGCAAATTAAGCATTGGATTATTCCTTGTTATTAACCGTGCATTACCAACCGGCGGTTGGTGGAGATGCCCATAATTAAACCAAAACCAGCCAGCAAGGTCACCATGGAAGTGCCACCATAACTGATTAGTGGTAATGGTACGCCAACCACAGGCAGCAAACCGGAAACCATGCCGATATTGACCATGACATAGACAAAGAAAGTCAGGGTAAGGCTACCGGCGAGTAGTTTATGATAAGTGCGTTGTGCCCGCATCGAGATAATCATGCCACGAAAGATAACAAATCCGTATATCAGGAGAAGAACGATTACGCCGACCAGGCCAAATTCTTCGCTAAATACCGAGAAAATGAAGTCGGTGTGGCGCTCGGGCAAAAACTCGAGCTGTGATTGGGTACCCTGTAACCAGCCTTTACCTTCAATACCGCCAGATCCTATGGCAATTTTTGACTGAATGATCTGGTAGCCGCTGCCAAGCGGATCCCGCTCCGGATCGAGGAAGGTCAACACCCGCTGCCGCTGATACTCACGCATCAGGAATAACCATAAGACCGGTATAAACGATCCGACTGCGATGATAAAGAAGATGATCAGCCGCCAGCTCATACCCGCCAGAAACAGCACAAAAATGCCCGAGCAAGCGATCAGCAGTGAGGTACCCAGATCAGGCTGTTTGGCAATCATCAGGGTTGGAATCAACAGCAGGACAAAGGCTGCGGCCAGGCGTCGCTTGCTCGGAGGAATTCCATGTTCGGCAATAAACCAGGCAATAGCCATTGGCACCGCTAATTTCATCAGCTCGGAAGGCTGAATGCGGGTCACGCCAATATCCAGCCAGCGTTGGGCGCCGTTAACCGAGATCCCGAATAACAGCACACCCAGTAATAAGGCTACGCCAACAGCAAACAGCGGCAGTGACCAGCGCTGAATGGCGCTTAAGGGGATCTGCGCAATGCCCAGCATGACGATAAAAGCGATACCGATGCGAATACCCTGGCGTTCGGTCATTTGCCAGTCCTGCCCGCTGGCGGAGTATATCGTGACCAGACTAAGCGCGGCTAGCGCTAGCAGGGCGACCAGCAGCGGACCGTCGATATGCAGGCGTTGTAACCAGGGGTTGCGCTCACGCTCATCAGTTGTTCGCACGCTGTCGCTCCTGATTAAAATAGAAATCCATTATATTGCGGGCAAGCGGTGCAGCCACGCTGCCACCGCCGCCGGCGTTTTCCAGAGTCACGACCACCACAATTTCAGGATTATCGGCTGGTGCATAGCCAACGTACATCGCGTTATCCCGGTATTTCTCGGCGATATCTTCTGCAATATACTTTTCATCCTGAGCAATGCTACGAACCTGAGCAGTGCCGGTTTTGCCGCCAGACGTAAATTGAACGTTCTGGAATGCTGAGCGCGCGGTTCCTTTGACGCCGGACACAACATCGACCATGGCATCAAGGGCGATATCCCAGTTATCCGGGTTTTTTAGTATCACGGGTGGCTTTTGCTCTACCACCGCCGGCAGCTCAATATCGCCTTCCTGGATTTTCTGCAAAAACCGGGGTACCGGCCGCTTGCCACGGTTTACCAATACCGAGGTTGCCACCGCCAGTTGGATCGGCGTAGCTGTCCAGTAGCTCTGACCAATACCGATAGAAATGGTTTCACCGGCATACCAGGGTTCGTTGAAACGAGCGCGCTTCCAGCCACGGGAGGGCATGACAGCTGCGGATTCTTCAGCAATATCGATACCGGTATAATCGCCGAAGCCATATTGGCTCATATGCTCGGAAATTGTGTCAATGCCCATTTTCAGCGCCAGGTCATAGAAGAAGGTGTCACAACTTTCGATAATGGCCGAGGCAACATCGACCCAGCCATGGCCCCAGGCAAGCCAGTCGCGGTAGCGGTGGTCAATATTTTTGATCTTAAACCAGCCAGGATCCCAGATCTTGGTATCCGGTGTAATGATATTTTCCTCAAGACCCAGAATGGCCAATTGCGGCTTGATGGTAGAGGCCGGAGGATAGCCGCCCTGAGTCGAACGGTTGAGTAATGGCGAATGGGGGGAACTCAATAATCCCTCGTACTGCTGATAGGAAATGCCCTGGGCGAACCAGTTCGGGTCATAACCTGGTTTACTGACCATCGCCAGCAGACCGCCATCGCGCGGATCCATAACGATAATAGAGCCGCGGCCATCGCCGAGTTGCTCATGGGCATAACGTTGCAAATCTAAATCCAGTTCAAGCTGCAGATCCTGCCCCGGTACCGGAGGTTCCACCGACAGCGTGCGTATCGGGCGACCGTGAATATCCACCTCGACTTGCTGGTAGCCAATCACGCCATGCAATTGTTCTTCGTAGAATCGCTCGATACCCAGTTTACCCATGGTACGAGTGGCAACGTAGTTAGCGTGAACGCCTTCTGCACGTAGTTTTTCAAGGTCATTACGATTAATTTTCGCGACATAACCTAGGGCATGGGTCAATAGGTCTCCGTGGGGATAATAGCGCACCAGTCGCGCTTCAATGCTAACACCGGGGAATTCATGCTGACGCACCGCGAAACGAGCGACCTGGGCTTCATTTAAACGGTCCAGCAAAATGATCTGATTAAAGCGCCGTTCGCGCTTGCGGTTTTGCTGGAACTCTTCAACTTGCTGATCGCTTATAGACAGTAATTGCTGCAAACGGCTGAGAGTGGCATCAAGGTCCGGTACGCGTTCCGGCACCAGCTCAAGGCTTAGTACCGGACGATTTTCAGCCAGCAACTGGCCGTTGCGGTCGTAGATGAGTCCGCGGTTAGGTGCCAGGGGAACGACTTTTATCCGGTTGTCGTTGGAACGGGTCTGAAAATTCTGATGCTGCGTAACCTGCAGTCCATACATGTTGTAAAGCAAGATCGCGAATACCACTGTGGTCAATAGCAGGGCCACCCAGGCCCGGCGAGCGAAGAGTGCAGATTCTGCCTGATGATCACGAATAGTGGCGCGTTGCTTTACCATAATCGGTTAGTTATTCACGGTGATAGGGATGATTTGTCGTCAGGCTCCAGGCGCGATAGAGGCTTTCAGCGATAAGCACACGGACCAGCGGATGGGGCAAGGTCAGCGCAGACAGTGACCAGCGCTCATCGGCAGCCGTCAGACAGGCGGGAGCCAGACCCTCAGGTCCGCCGACTAGCAGGCTCAAATCGCGGCCGTCCATCTGCCAGCTTTGGAGTCGCTGGGCAAGCTGAGCTGTGGTCCAGCTTTTACCTTCCACTTCCAGAGTTACAATACGATCGCCTTTGCCGACTGCTGCCAGCATCGCCTCGCCCTCTTGCCGGAGAATACGGGCAATATCGGCATTTTTGCCACGCTTACCGGCGGCAATCTCAGTCAACTGAAGATGGCAATCGGGCGGAAAGCGTTTAGCGTATAACTGATAACCGGTGCTGATCCAGTCCGGCATTTTCTGACCGACTGCAATCAGCTGAATCCGCATTATTTGCGGCTCCAGAGCTTTTCAAGTTCATAGAAGTCACGGATGGGTTCCTGCATCACATGCACGACCACATCACCTAAGTCGACCAGCACCCATTCAGAGTGTTCATGACCTTCGACGCCCAGTGGCGCTACACCTTCACGTTTGGCTTCGGTGGCGACATGGTTGGCGATACTTTTTACATGGGTTTTGGAGCTGCCGGAGCAGACGATCATGTATACAGCAACGTCCGTTTGTTCCTGTACATCCAGCACCTTAACATCCCGGCCCTTCAGTTCTTCAATTTTTTCGACTACAAAATGGCTTAATTGTTCCGCTTGCAAGAGTTCATTTCTCCGTTAAAAAAAGCATGAGATTCATTGAATCTGTAAGTGCGATAGTTTAACACGAGAGAGCCTCAAAAAGCAGCTGTTAACGATAGAGATGATGGCTTTTAATAAAGTCAGCTACTGCGAGGGGTAGCCAGTGTTCCCAAGCCTCGCCGCGGGCTATTGCGGTACGTATAGCGGTAGCAGAAATGGTAACTTCGGGTGTCGGAGCAAGCAGCACTAAGCCACTGCTGCGGCGCGTCAGTTCCATGGGGGTGGTGGCGTAATGATCCTGATAGAAGCTGAGTACTTCCGGGCTCCAGCCAGGGCTGTGGTTTGGGCGCTGCATAACCACCAGGTGCGCATGAGCGGTCAGTTGCTGCCAGTTGTGCCATTTATCCAGGTTGGCAAAAGCGTCATCACCGAGCAGAAAAACCAGGGTGTCATCCGGCCAGCGGCGTTTTAATTCAGCTAAGGTCTGCACAGTGTAGGACGGCCGCGCTTGCTGCAATTCCCAGTCGTCGGCCTGACAGCAGGCCAATTCCCGGGCGGCTAGTTGTACCATACTGAGGCGTTGATCAGCACTGGCGGCAGGGTAGTCGCGATGCGGTGGTTGCGCACTGGGTAACAAGTGCAGCATGTCGGCGCGCAGCCATTCCCGGGCCGCCGCTGCAGGGCGCAGGTGGCCCCAGTGAATCGGGTCAAAAGTTCCCCCCAGGATAAGGCGCATCATGACGCGGTAAACCTGACTGCCAGATCGGGGCGACAATAAAGTACTACCAGATGGGTTACCAGAGTCTGGACGCGCTCGCCGCTGTCGCGTTTAAACGCCAGCTCTAAGCGGCGCAAGAGGTCTGCTGCCTGGCTTAGGGGGGCGCCTTGCATACGTTGAACAAATTGCCGGTAGCTGGCCTCCTGATTGCGCCAGATCCCCTCGCGGCGGAACAGGGTGCTCAGATCGCCGCCGCCGGCCAGGCCTTGCTGCAGGCGCTGTAGCTTGTACCATTCGCGCTGCAACATCCAGTTTAGGATAGCGACTTCAATATCCTCCTCGAATAACCGTTGCAACCGATGCAGTGCATTGTCGACATCGGCAGCGAGAATCGCTTCCTGCAGGGCAAATACACTGAAGCGACTTTGATCCTGAGCCGCTTGCTGTATCTCCGCAGCCGCGACGGGTTGTGGCAGATCCATCAGGGCGAGCTTCTGCAACTCCTGATCCAGAGCCAGTAAGTTGCCTTCAAACCAGTCTGCTATCAGTTGTACAGCATCGGGCCCCAGCGCCAAATTATATCGAGCTGAACGCTGGTCAATGAAACGCGGTAATGAGGCGCGATCGGGGCTATTGGCCTGGATCACCGGACCGGCCTGGCTCAGTTGTTGGTACCACTTGGCTTTAAGCTGTTCATTTTTGAGCTTGGGGCCAATGATAACAAGGGTCTGGTCAGGGGGCGGCGCGCTGAAATAATTACGCAGGGCGTCGCCGCCTTCACGACCGGGTTTTGCTTCGGGTAGTTCAAGCTCCAGCAGCCGGTGCTGCGAAAACAGACTCAGACTGGCGCTCTGCTCAGCGAGTTGGCGCCAGTCAAACTGGCTATCCTGGATATATCGCTCGCGCTCATCAATGCCCTGGCTGCGGGCGAACTGACGGATGATCTGTAAGGCATCATCAACCAACAGTGGGGTATCCCCAAACACGCTGAGCAGGGGCGGGAGGCCATGCTGCTGCAAATGGCCGGCAAGTTGGGGCAGTGCCAACTGCATGGTTATTCGGCCAACTGGGTGATGACCTGCCGCAACAACAGCCGGGCCGCATCTTCGCGCATTTCGGCCACCAGCACTTCCCGTTCGCGGGTTTTGGCCAGCGCAAAATTAGGGTCATCCTGATAATCACGATAGACTTCGATCCGCTGTGCCGGCGCGGCAGTGCCGTCGCGACGGATTAGTTCATACCACAGGGTATAAATCAGCTCATACTCAGCCACCTGGCCACTGCGCGACAATGACAGTGCGCGGCGGTCTAGCGCGTCACTAATGATACGCACCGTCAGAGCTTCGCTGTCATCGACAACTTCGGCACCGGCCAGCTCAAAGCGTTGGATCACGACCTGCCTGATTTCACTGAAAGCCGCCGCATCAATATGCACCCGTTCGAGCTGTGGCGGTAACTGATAGCTGTCTCGTAGCTGGAAGCCACAGGCAGTCAGCATGATACTCAATAACAGCACCGCTAGATAACGCATGGCTTATCCTCGTTGGTTGGCGCGATTTCCGGTTCAGTTAGCCACAATATTGACTAACTTTCCGGGCACATAAATCTGTTTACGGATGGTTTTGTCAGCCGTGAAGCGGGCAACATTTTCATCCTGTAATGCAGCCGCAATGACGGTCTCCGCGGAAGCGTCCGCCGGCACAGTCAGCTTGCCTCTTACTTTACCGTTTACCTGGATGACTATCAGCACTGATGACTCGACCAGAGCTTTTTCATCATATTCAGGCCATGGTGCGAAATTAGCGTCGCTACTATGGCCCAGCGCCTGCCATAACACTTCACTCAGGTGTGGTGTTACCGGGGCCAGCATCAGCACTACAGCATCCAGCGCCTCGGCCATAATGGCACGGTCCGAAGGGCTCTCCAGAGACGCCTTCTGTAATTTATTCAGTAGTTCCATAATAGCGGCAATGGCGGTATTAAAGTGTTGCCGACGGCCCATATCATCGGTGACTTTCTGAATGGTGCGGTGCACGTCACGGCGCAGATCTTCCTGCGCAGCGCTGAGGTCCTGCCAGTTATCGGCCCGCGGTTGGTCACTGACGGCAACAAAATCGCTGACCAGACGCCAGACGCGGCGTAAAAAACGCTGCGCGCCCTCAACGCCGGAATCGGACCATTCGAGAGTGGCTTCTGGTGGCGCGGCAAACATCATAAATAAACGAACAGTATCAGCCCCGTATTTATCGATCATGACCTGGGGATCAATACCATTGTTCTTTGATTTGGACATTTTGGTCATGCCGCCGTAGTTGACGGGGTTACCATCGCTGCGCAGCACAGCGGAAACAATCTTGCCTTTTTCGTCACGCTGAATGTCCACGTCCAGCGGTGAGTACCAGGTGGTCACGCCGCTGGCATCTTCACGATAATAAGTATCAGCCAGCACCATGCCCTGGGTTAATAACCGCTTAAAAGGTTCGTCTGAATTAACCAGGCCGGCATCGCGCAGGAGTTTATGGAAGAACCGTGCGTACAGCAGGTGCAGGATGGCATGTTCAATACCACCGATGTACTGGTCGACGGGCAGCCAGTAGTTGGCCTGCTCGGGGTCGAGCATACCGTCCTGATAATTGGCACTGCAATAGCGAGCGTAATACCAAGATGACTCCATAAAAGTATCAAAGGTATCGGTCTCATGTTCTGCCGGTTGCCCCTGATAGCTAGTCTGCCGCCACTGTGGGTCCGCTTTAATCGGCGAGGTGGTGCCATCCATGATCACGTCTTCCGGCAAGGTCACGGGCAACTGGTCTTCAGGTACTGGCACCGAGCTGCCATCGGCCAGATTCAGCATAGGGATGGGCGCACCCCAATAGCGTTGACGGGATACACCCCAGTCGCGTAAACGGTAGTTAACCTGGCGGCGGCCAATGCCTTTTTGTTCCAGCGCCGCGGCAATGGCATTAAAGGCCTCTTCGCTGCTCAGCCCGGTATATGGTCCTGATTCAATAGTGAGGCCTTTTTCAGTAATAGCGCTGTTACTGATATCGCCTTCACCTGAGTGTGGAGCGATAACAGGTTTGATCGGTAACTGATAAGTGGTGGCAAACTCCCAGTCACGCTGATCATGGGCTGGTACCGCCATCACGGCGCCAGAGCCGTAATCCATCAGTACAAAGTTAGCGACCCATACCGGAATCTTCTCGCCGGTTAGTGGATGAATGGCGCGCATGCCAGTATCCATACCTTTCTTCTCAATAGTGGCAAGGTCGGCTTCAGCCATCTTGGCTGATTTAATAGACTCGATAAACGCGGCTAGCTCCGGATTATTTGCCGCTGCCCTGCGGGCTAATGGGTGCTGCGCGGCAACGGCCATATAAGTGACCCCATACAGGGTATCCGGGCGGGTGGTGTAGACGGTCAGTGGATCGTTTTGTGCGCTGACACTAAAATCGATCTCGACCCCTTCCGAGCGACCGATCCAGTTGCGCTGCATGGTCTTAACCTGCTCCGGCCAACCTTCCAGTTGTTCAAGATCGTCTAATAGTTCGTCCGCATACGCGGTAATTTTTATAAACCACTGTGGAATTTCTTTTTGTTCAACTTTGGCGCCCGAGCGCCAGCCTCGTCCGTCAATAACTTGTTCATTGGCCAGTACCGTCTGATCAACCGGATCCCAGTTCACTGTGGCATGTTTTTTATAAACCAGGCCTTTTTCGAAAAGCTTGGTGAAGAACCATTGTTCCCACCGGTAATAGTCTGGTTTGCAGGTCGCGATTTCGCGTGACCAGTCATAGCTAAAGCCAAGCGATTTCAGCTGATTGCGCATGTAATCAATGTTCTGATAAGTCCACTTCGCCGGTGCCGTCTGGTGCTGAATAGCAGCATTTTCCGCTGGCAAACCGAAGGCATCCCAACCCATCGGCTGGAGCACATTTTTGCCCTGCATCCGCTGATAACGGGCAACGACGTCGCCAAGGGTGTAATTGCGCACATGACCCATATGGAGTTTGCCACTGGGGTAGGGAAACATAGCCAGACAATAAAACTTTTCCTGATCTGGCTTCTCGCTCACGGCGAACAGATTTTCATTCTCCCAGCGTTGCTGAGCGGCTGACTCAATGGCCGCCGGATCGTAGTGGTCCTGCATCAGTTTAGACATTTCAAATTCCGTATAACGACATAATAAAAAAGGAAATCTTACAGGGCGTACCACATCAGCAGCATCACAATAAGGGCCGCCACACCGAAAAAGGCGTACTCAATACGTTGACGTTGTTGCGCATCCCGGTCTTCCGGGTTGCGATGCAACAGGTACATTGCCAGAGAGGTCACACCTAAGGTGCCGGCAGCAACTAGAAGGGCAAAAATAATCGCACTGATAATATTAGCCATGGTGAAGTCCATTATTTATTGAATAGGGAGTTAATTGCCAACAGTTTACTTATTTTGGCGCCGCTTGACCATGCTGAATATAGGGATGAAGCCAAGGAAAATAGCCAGTAACCAGTTTAGTGAAGATCCCCAGCGGGAAAAACCTGTGGTTCCGTTTACTACTGCCAGATCCGCACTCAGGGTGGCGGCGGTAAACTGCGGCGCGGTTTGTACCTGCTGACCGCGTTCGTCAACCAGCGCGCTGATGCCGCTGTTGGTTGCGCGAATTAGCGGGCGACCCAGTTCAAGCGCTCGCATGCGGGCAATCTGCATGTGCTGGGCGGGGCCGTGAGAACGACCAAACCAGGTATCATTACTGACCGTCAGAATAAAGTCCGTGTCTTGTTGCAGATTGGCCCGAACCTGCGCCGGAAACAGAATTTCATAACAAATGGCCGCATTAAGACGGAAGCCTCGAGCGTTCAGGTTTGGCTGACGGAAGCTGCCCCGGGAAAAAGATGACATCGGTAAATCGAATAACGGCGCTAACGGGCGGATGAAATCTTCAAATGGCACAAATTCACCAATAGGTAGCAGGTGATGCTTACGGTAGCGGTTGCCATGGCCATGGTGATAGGGCTGCTCAACCTGATCCTCAGCATCTTGTCCGAGCACAATCAGGCTGTTGTAATAGTTATCATTCTGATAATCAATAATACCGGTAATCAGGGCCGTTTCAGTGGCTGCAGCATGCTCGTGCATATCTGACAGCACATCATCAGTGAAAGGCTCTGGCATGGTCACCGCAGATTCAGGCCAGACGATGATGTCGTGCTGTTCATAGTAAGGGCGGCTGAGATTAAGGTAACGCATCAGGGTAGGCCAGTGCTGATCCGGATTCCATTTAACTGACTGGCTGATATTACCCTGCACCAGCAGGACCCTCGCTGATTCGCCGGTACGCTCAAGGGGCGATAGCAGCGGCAGCACAAACGTCAGCAGCAGCGGGGCAGCTGCCACCACGAGGAAATACGCCTTGCGGGTCTGCAGCCACCGGATTAAGGTGATACTCACCATCAGCATGACCAGAGTGATCCCCGCACCGCCCAGCCAGGGAGCGTAGTTGCCTAAGGCGCTGTCGGTCTGGGTATAACCAAGTTCAAGCCAGGGGAAACCGGTCAGCAACCAACCGCGCAGACTTTCGGTACCCAGCCATATTAGCGGTAGCAGCCAGATAGCTGCGTCAGCGAACCAGCGTGAACTGCGACGCCACAACCACAGCGCCAGAGCCGGAAACAGGCTGAGGTAGAGAAACAGCACTATCAGCACGGCCACTGACAGGATTGGATGCAGTCCCCCGAAACTGTCAATGCTGACGTAAATCCAGCTCAGGCCGGCACTAAACCAGCCAAAACCAAAAAAGTAACCCGTTTGTGCAGCCTGACGTGGGGAACTGCGTCGCGTTAGTGCCAGTAATAGCACCAATACCGGAATCGTTAGCCAGGCTTGGTTAAAGGGCGCATAACTAAATACCAGGCTGGCTCCAAGTAGCAGCGCGGTAAGGCGGTGAATGAGCGGTTGCCAGCGCGGGCGTGTAAGCGTCAACATCAGGACCTAGTCTGCGTCAGTGGCTGATGTTTGCTCCGGGATAGTAATTTGTAACTGCTGGATGCGGCGCTTATCGGCGCCGGTAACCTTGAACAAAATACCAGCCAGAGTAATCTCTTCGCCGGGCTGCGGCAAATGACCAAAGCCATGAGCCACCATGCCGCCTATAGTGTCATACTCTTCATCCCCATAGCGGGTGTCAAAATAGTCATTGAAATCTTCAATGGTGGTCAGCGCTTTTACTGAATAACGGGATTTATTTATGCGCCGGATGTCGGCTTTGAGGTCTTCATCGAAATCCGTTTCATCTTCGATTTCGCCAACGATCTCTTCAAGAATATCTTCGATAGTAACCAGACCGGAAACGCCGCCATATTCATCAACGACAATAGCCATATGGTAACGCTGTTCGCGAAACTCTTTGAGTAGCACGTCGACGCGCTTGCCTTCCGGGACAATCACGGCAGGGCGGATAACTTTGGTCAGGGAAAATTCTTCATCAGTCATGCCAAAACCGTAGGCCAGCAGATCTTTGGCCAGCAAAATACCTTCAATATGGTCTTTATTTTCACTGACCACAGGATAACGGCTGTGTTGTGAGTCTATTACTATTGGCAGGAAGGATTCGACCGTCTGGTTGATATCAATGGTCACCATCTGGGAGCGCGGCACCATAATGTCCCGAACCTTGAGTTCGGCGACGTCCAGCACCCCTTCGATCATTTCTTTGGTATCGTTATCAATCAGGTCACGCTCTTCGGCGTCCTGAATCATATCGACGAGTTCTTCGCGGCTGCTCGGCTCTCCGGTAAACACCTGCAACAGTTTGGTTGCCCACGATTTACGTGAAGAGCCGCTGCTAGAGTGGGGATTATCATCGCTCATTTGCTGGTCTTACTCCGTTTAGACATAATCATCAACATAGGGGTCAGCATAACCCAATGCCTCGAGAATTTGTTGTTCGAGGCGTTCCATGACCACTGCCTCATCGTCGTCAATATGGTCATAACCTAGCAAATGCAAGGTGCCGTGTACAATCATATGCGCCCAGTGTGCAGTCAGTGGCTTCTGCTGCATGGCCGCCTCACGTTCGATAACCGGTCCACAAATTACCAGATCGCCAAGCAACCGCACCGGTAATTCAATCGGAGCCTCGAAAGGGAATGACAGGACATTGGTTGGATAATCGCGTTGCCGGTAACTCTGATTCAGTTCCAGCGCTTCGGTTTCGTCCACTATACGGACAGTGAGTTCACAAGGCTCTTGTTCTTCTATCTGGCGCAACGCAGCACTGACCCAAAGCTCTATATCCGCTTCAGCGGGCGGTTTGGCGCAAGTTGAAGCAAGCTGAAGATCAATAGTAACGTGGCTCACGGATTTTTCTCTTCAAAGGAATCATAAGCCTGAACGATACGTTGTACCACCGGATGCCGGACCACGTCAGTTGCCTGGAAGAAGGTAAAGCTAATATCGTCAATATCTTTAAGAACTTCGATAACATGGCGCAGCCCGGATTTTTGTCCACGGGGCAGATCGACCTGAGTGATATCGCCGGTAATGACCGCCCGCGAATTAAAACCGATCCGGGTTAAGAACATCTTCATTTGTTCACAGGTCGTGTTCTGGCTTTCATCGAGGATAATAAAAGCGTCATTGAGGGTGCGGCCACGCATATAAGCCAGCGGTGCAACTTCAATGACGTTACGTTCAATCAGTTTTTCGACTTTCTCGAAGCCAAGCATTTCAAACAGGGCATCGTATAGCGGCCGCAGGTAGGGGTCGACTTTCTGCGCCAGATCTCCCGGTAAGAAGCCGAGCTTTTCACCCGCCTCAACAGCTGGCCGGGTCAGCAATATGCGGCGTATTTCCTGACGCTCCAGCGCATCAACAGCGCAAGCAACCGCGAGATAGGTTTTACCGGTGCCAGCCGGGCCGACGCCAAAATTCACGTCATGACTGAGAATCGCGCGCACGTAGCCAGCCTGATTGGGGTTACGGGGTTTGATCAGGCCACGCTTGGTTTTGATATGCACCATCTTATCCAGCGTCGGATCGGCCGCTTTGGGATCGGCAGGCTCCTGTTCCAGAACTTTGGCCTCCTGAATGGCCAGATGCACCTGCTGGGGATCAATTTCGCTGGACTCACCTTTGACTACCGCGGTCTCAACATAGAGGTCACGAAGAATAGTGGCCGCTGCTTCAGCGGTGTGGGCGGGACCAATAATACGGAACGCATTGCTGCGATAGGTTATTTCAACGCCCAGACGGCGTTCGATGTGCTTCAAATTCTCATCAAAAGGGCCGGTCAAATCCGCCAGACGGCGGGAGTCTGCGGGCGCTAAATCAATATCCAGGGTAGTCGGGGATGAACTCAAAAAAACCTCTTTAATTTTGGTTAAAGCGACACCGTCGGTATCACTGTGGTAACACCCAGATGATCCGGCTGGCTCCGTACTTTTTTACTCAGAATGGCCTGGGGAGCGGTATCCACGCGCAGTCCCATTTCCGCTTCGGTGCGGAGCAGTTCACCCCGCAGCGAGTTAACAAACACGTCGTTGATGTAAACGTCAACGAACTGGCCGATAAGATCAGGTGAGCCGACAAAGTTGACTACCCGGTTGTTCTCGGTGCGGCCGCTAAGCTCCATTGGATCTTTCTTCGACGGTCCGATAACCAGAATGCGTTGCTCCGTGTGTAACATACGCCGCGCGTGAGCATGGGATTGTTGGTTCAGGCGTTGTTGCAGTAATTGCAGGCGCACTTTTTTGGTATCTTCACTAACATCATCAGGCAGATCAGCTGCCGGTGTACCCGGCCGAGCGCTGTAGATAAAACTGAAGCTCATATCAAAATCAACAGCCTGGATCAGATCCATGGTTGCCTCAAAGTCGGCATCGGTTTCACCCGGGAAGCCGATGATGAAATCAGACGACATGGCAATATCCGGGCGCACTTTGCGCAGCTTGCGGATCTGCGATTTGTATTCAATCGCGGTATGGCCGCGCTTCATCAGCGTAAGAATGCGATCTGAGCCACTTTGTACTGGTAGGTGCAGGTGATCCACCAGCTCCGGAATAGCGGCATAGGCTTCAATAATATCGTCGGTAAACTCCACCGGATGTGAGGTTGTATAGCGGATGCGGTCAATGCCATCAATCGCAGCAACCAGATGCAGCAATTCGGCAAAGCGACAGGTGCTGCCATCGTAACGCTCGCCGCGGAAAGCGTTTACGTTTTGTCCGAGCAGATTAACTTCACGTACGCCCTGATCTGCTAACTGGGCAATCTCAAATAACACGTCATCAACCGGGCGACTGACTTCTTCGCCACGGGTATAAGGCACTACACAAAAGGTACAATATTTGCTGCAGCCTTCCATAATAGAAACGAAGGCGGTCGGGCCATCGGCACGCGGTTCCGGTAAACGATCAAACTTTTCAATTTCCGGAAACGAAATATCGACCATGGGGGCATGGTTTTCCTGCACGGAATTAACCATTTCTGGCAAGCGGTGCAGGGTTTGCGGACCGAATACGATATCGACGTAAGGCGCCCGGGCGCGGATATGATCGCCCTCTTGTGAGGCAACGCAACCGCCGACACCAATCAACAAGCCTGGTTTCTTATCTTTCAGGTTTTTCCAGCGGCCGAGTTGATGGAATACTTTTTCCTGAGCTTTCTCACGAATTGAACAGGTATTGAGCAGGATCAGATCAGCGTCTTCGGGCTCTGCCGCGACGTCGTAGCCATGGGTCGACTTGAGCAGATCAGCCATTTTGGCTGAGTCGTACTCATTCATCTGACAACCCCAGGTTTTGATATATAACTTCTTGCTCATAGGTCTTGCGGTCTCACTGGTAAAACGGACTGCTATTTTAGCGTGAACTGCAGTCAACTGCCAACTTTGCCGCCAGTTTCTGCTTTTCTGCGGGTACGCAGTGCAAGATATCCAGCCGCGGTAATAATAATGGCGCCGATGAACATATACCAGGTGATGGGTTCATTCCAGAACAGGTAGCCCATAAGCGCGGCGAAAACCACTGAACTATAAGTAAAAACACCCACCCGCGCCGCTGGTGCCAGCGAAAACGCTTTGGTCATCCCGAGCTGTCCGGCTACGGCCAGCAAGCTCATCGCCATAATTGCCAAGCCATGTTCGCTGGCAATGGAGTCGCCGCGCCAGATCAGTGGAATGGCCGAGAGTACTGTGGCGAGGGTGGCAAAATAGAAGACGATCTTAGTGGATGATTCCGTAGCCGACATGCGTCGGATCAAGGTTTTCGTATAAGCGGCCAGTACCGCCGCTAAAAACGCCACCAGAATGACTGGTGACAGATCAGCGTTTAGCGGATTTAAAAATATAAAAACGCCGATAAAACCGATGGCGATAGCTAGCCACGTTTGCGGTAATACCAGTTCCTTTAACCAAAAGCGGCTGATTATCGGGATTAAAAATGGCGACAGCAACAGCACCAGTGTGGCCTGCGCCAGCGGCAGATGAGCCAGCGCATAGAAGAACAGATACATGGCTGCCAGGCCAGCTATACCACGGCTAAGGTGAAAACGCCACACGGTGGTTCTGAAGGCCGCCGGGCCTTTACGCCAAAGCCAGGGAAGTAACACCACAAAAGCCATGAGGTTACGAAAAAATACCAGTTGTTCAGAGGGCAGGTCGGTACTCAGGTATTTGACCAGCGCACTGACGCCGGCAAAACAGAATTCAGCCGCGAGCACCAGTGCCGAAGCAATGAGAATTGTGCGATGTGGTGTTTCCATACAGGACCCGGACAATGAAGAAGCATTATCTTATCATGACTGTGCGGTGTATTCTGAAGGCAGAATTTTTTATTATGTAAGTATAATGAATACAGCAAGCAGGATTAAAGCAGATGCATATTGTGATTATCGGTGGTGGCCTGGTCGGCGCCGCAGCGGCTGCTGAAGCTGCCGCTAACAACCACCGGGTAACTCTGATTGAGCGCTCGGCACCCGAGCCTACCGGCGAGGCATGGGATCTGCGAATTTCTTCAGTGCATCTGCAGAATGTCGACTGGTTGCGGGAGCTGGGCATCTGGCAGCGCGTTCCCTGCCATCGCCAGCGCAGTTATACCAGCTTAGCGGTACAGAGCCTGGATCAACAACAGGTTAGCTTTACTGCAACGGAAGTCGGTACCGGGACACTGGGAGCCATGGTTGAAAATAATGCGCTACAGTATGCCATGTGGCAACAGCTTGCTGAGCATCCTCTGGTGACCTGTATAACTGGTGCCACCCTGGTGTCAGTTGACTGGTCGCAACAGCTGGCTAAGCTGGATAATGACGACTCAATAGTCTTTGATCTGCTGCTTGGTGCCGACGGTGCGTTTTCTTCGGTGGCAACTATGGCCGCTATTAGCACGCGTGGCTGGGATTATGATATGCGCTGTTTGCTGGCTGTCGTAACGACCGAAAAGCCAGTTGCGCCTGCTACCTGGGAAAATTTCCGACCCTGCGGACCTTATGCGCTGCTACCACTTGATGATCATCAGGCGTGTCTGATTGATTACCGCAGCAACCAGACCTGGACAGCGCTGGAAGCCGCTGGTAAAACACAGGTCCGGAACGAACTGCAGAAAGTCTTTGCGCCGCGGGTGGGGCCATTTACTGTGCAGCGAGCGGCCAGTTTTCCGCTGCGCCGACAGCGCGCGTTGCGCTATTACGCTCATGATTGCGTGGCGCTTATCGGCGATGCCGCCCATAGCATTCATCCGCTGGCCGGTCAGGGCGTGAATCTTGGCTTTGGTGATGTGCAGCAACTGATGAAGTCGCTGCAACAGCCTCATCTCCCGACAGCGCTAGCTGACTACCAGCGTCAGCGGTTGGCGGTAAATCAACGCATGATGCGGGCAATGGACGCGATTCACCTGGGTTTCCGCTCCCGGCATTTATTGCCGCGGGCAGCGGTTGGTCTGAGCCTGGCTCTGACAGCGCGGGTAGCGCCACTGAAACGACGTATTATCCGGGCGGCTATGGGCGAGTAAATTACCGGGGGGATAGAAACAAAAAAACCGCCAGCGGCGGTTATTTTTGTTCTTGCTTGTTGCTCACCACCATTAAAGTGGTGCGGAGGGGGGGACTTGAACCCCCACGAGCTTTCGCTCACTAGCACCTGAAGCTAGCGCGTCTACCAATTCCGCCACCCCCGCAACAAACAGGAGATAAATGGCTGGGGTACCAGGATTTGAACCTGGGAATGGCGGGATCAAAACCCGCTGCCTTACCGCTTGGCTATACCCCAAACTCAGGCCCCACAGCTAATGTGGGCGTATATTACCTGAAAACATCCACAAAGCAAGCGTACTTTTTACGATATTTTTAAGTGGCTGGGGTACCAGGATTTGAACCTGGGAATGGCGGGATCAAAACCCGCTGCCTTACCGCTTGGCTATACCCCAACTAGCTTAAAAATCTGCTTGTTAGTCTGATGAGTTGGTGCGGACGGAGAGACTTGAACTCTCACGCCGTGAAGCACTGGAACCTAAATCCAGCGTGTCTACCAATTCCACCACGTCCGCCCAAAAGTTCTGATGGTGGCTACGGCGGGATTCGAACCTGCGACCCCAGCATTATGAGTGCTGTGCTCTAACCAGCTGAGCTACGTAGCCATTTCAGAATTATCAAACTGCGCTCTGTGAGTGCGGCGCGTATTATGCAAATCAGGGACCATAGCGTCAACCTATTTTTCGCAAAATACGCTGGGAATAGGTGCGATTGTTTAAAAAACCGATAGTTTGGTTATTTAATCGACGAGTTGGTGCTCAAGCGTGGAAACCACCCGCTCAATTTTCAGATGCGCGGGCGGTTTCCGTTGTCAGTGCTGCAGTTACCAGGGTAGGGATTCGCCATTACTATGCCGGAAGTGTCCGGTGTTAGACAGGCCTAACTCATCAATTCGCTGCACCAGGCGGGCAGCTGCGTCTTCCGGCGTTATATCTCCCTGTTTGTCGACCATATCGGTTTTGACGAAGCCGGGATGCAACATCCCTACGGCGATGCCGTGATCCTGTAAATCATTTGCCAGCGAAACCCCGGCTGCGTTTAATGCCGCTTTACTCATGCGGTAGCCATAATAACCGCCCGAGCCATTGTCAGCCATGGAGCCCATTCTGCTGGTAATCATCGCAACTTTGCTGCCTTCACGCATTGAAGGCTGCAGGGCTTCAGTCAGCAGCAGTGGGCCGACGGCATTCACGCGGAACTGTTGCTCGATACTGTCGCGGTCAAGGTCACCGAGATCTTCATTTTTCAGCTGTCCGGCATTATTAATCAACACATCAACGGTGCGATCAGAAAGCGCCGCGGCGGCTTTTTTGATGCCTTCAGGATCAGTGACATCAATACCTTCGACGATATTCACATCAAGCTCTTTGAGTTCGGCTGAAGGAGAACGGCATAGCGCAGTAACCCGGTCGCCGCGTTCAACGTACTTTTTAGTCAGGGCCAGGCCAATGCCGCGGTTTGAGCCGGTAATGACAACGTGAAGCTTACTCATAACGTACTCCTTTTAATTTATCTGTTTGTGCTAGGATTTATCCTCTTCGCCAGGCACGCCGCCCTGCGTTAATTGCTGCGGATCAAGCAGTTGCTCAAGGCGCTGACGGGATAAATCAGTCATTTCTTCTGCCACATCAATGATTGGCCGCTGCTCTTTATAAGCTTGTTTGGCAATGCTGGCGGCTTTGTCGTAACCGATCTCACGGTTGAGCGCGGTGACCAGAATCGGGTTACGTGACAGCGCATCATTCAATCGCTCATGATTCACAGTAAAGTCGGCGATGGCGTCATTGGCCAGGGTACGGCAGGCGTTACTAAGTAATTCAATACTTTGTAACTGATTATAAGCAATCACCGGCAACATGACGTTGAGCTGAAAATTACCTTGTTGCGCAGCAACACTAATGGTCTGATGGTTACCGGCGATCTGCGCCGCAACCATAGCAACCGCCTCGGGGATAACCGGGTTCACTTTGCCAGGCATAATGCTGCTGCCCGGCTGTAATGCCTTAAGACTAATTTCTGCTAAGCCGGCTAGTGGGCCACTATTCATCCAGCGTAAATCATTGCTGATCTTCATCAGCACCGCGGCGAGGCTGTTGAGGATCCCCGACAAGAGTAAGTTGACCTCCTGCCCGGCAATGCCACTAAACAGATTAGGCGCCGGCCTGAAATTGTGGGCAGTGCGCTTGCTCAGATAGTCACAGAATAGCGGACTGAATTGCCGCGGCGCATTAATACCGGTGCCCACGGCGGTGCCGCCCTGGGGCAACTGGCTAAGCTGCTCCAACTGATGCTCCAGGGCTTGCTGACAGTGCGCTAATTGATGCTGCCAGGCCTGGAGTTCTTGCGCCATAGTGATCGGCATGGCATCCATCAAGTGGGTGCGCCCGGTTTTTACTGTCCCCGTCAGGGTCTCCGCCTTATTCCCGATAATTTGCTGAAGATGGTTCAGGGCGGGCAGCAGGTTTTTGGTAATAGCTAAGGTGACACCGACCTGGATGGCGGTCGGAATCACATCATTGCTGCTCTGGCTGGCATTCACATGATCATTGGGATTGATATCCACGCCGGACTGCTGACTGGCGAGGCTGGTCAGCACCTCATTCATATTCATATTGGTACTGGTACCGGAACCGGTCTGGAAAATATCCAGTGGAAATTCCTGGAAATGATCACCGTCAATAACAGCGCCAGCGGCTCTAACGATAGCGTCTGCCTGTTCGCGGGTAAGAATGCCAAGTTGCTGGTTGGCCTGGGCTGCTGAAGCTTTGATGGACGCCAGCGCGCTGATGAAAGAGGTTGGGAAGCGCAACTGGCTAAGTTGGAAGTTTTGTCGTGCTCGTTCGGTCTGAGCTCGCCATAAAGCATGAGCAGGAACTTCAATTTTCCCCATGCTGTCAGTTTCGGTACGCGTTTGCTTCGTCATTGCTGGCTCCCGTTCTTGTGATCTGTTTGTTTTGCTTTACTCTATAAGTAAGGTACAGAAGAGATAACGTTCATATAACTCTTAGATAACTACAAGCATGGGTGGTCGATGCGCAACTTTCAAATTATTTTCGCCTGCCTGGTCGCCGCCGGTGCCGCTATACCCTCCGTGCCGCAGGCCAGACAGCTGACGGTAACCGTGGTGGATAATCAGGGCCGGCCGCTACCTGAGGCTGTGGTCAGCATCGCTGCACAACAAAGCTCGCCTGGTACGGCGACTATGGACCAGGTAGACAAACTGTTTGTTCCCTTTGTACTGGCGGTGAATGCTGGTAGCCAGGTGCAGTTTCCAAATAGTGATAACCTGCGTCATCAGGTCTATTCGTTTTCTAAAACCAAGCCCTTCGAACTGCCACTGTACAGTAACCAAGAGGCACCGGAACTAATATTTGAAGAGCCGGGCATAGTGGTACTCGGTTGTAATATACATGACCACATGAGGGCTTATATTTATGTCAGCCCCCACGGGCAGTCAGTGACCACTAATAACGCTGGCGTGGCCACTCTGGAACATCTTGCTACCGGGCCTGTTATCGTTTACGCCTGGTATCCGGGGCTGGGCGCCGAAATTACTGCTGAAAAGGTATTCACTGTCGATGCTGATGCAACGACTCTGTCGGTGGCGTTGCCGGTTAAACCAGACGGCCAGTCGCCACCGCCGCCGTCGTCGTTACAGCAACGCTTTAACCGGTTAAAAAATAATGGTTAACAGTTTTCGTAGCCGCTTGTTGCTGATGTTCGCCAGTCTCGCTGGCGGGGTGTTGCTTATTTCCCTGATTGCGGTTTGGCTGGCAACCAGTAATCAGTCGGAACGAACCATTGAGCGTGAACTGGAGGTGAGTGAGCGGGTGCTTGGCGAACTACTGCGGGCGCGCAGCGCGCAGTTGCTGCAGGCAGCGGAAGTTCTGACCAATGATTTTGGCTTTCGTGAGGCCGTAGCCAGCGGCGACGAAGAAACTATCGTATCGGCGCTAATTAATCACGGTGAGCGTATCGGTACCGAACTCATGGTGTTGCAAAGCCCGGCCGGCGATCCGATAGCCGCAACTCATGATGTAACGCTACTGCCTGCCAGAGATGAGCTGGTAGAGATGGATAAAAGCGCCGGACTGGTGCTGGTTGACGATACGATTTATCAGTTGGTGACGGTACCGGTAAAAGCACCTGACCTGATCGCCTGGGCAACCCTGGGCTTTGCGGTCGATGATGAGTTGTCGGCACTGATGCAACAACTGACCAACGCCAATATTTCTTTTATCGATGTGCAGCGGGCGGAGGTATTCGCTTCCAGCCTTCCGGTTATTGAGCAACAAGCGCTGAGCGCGCTGCCGGGGAATCTGAATGCCCTGAAGCGGTGGCTGACGGAGCAGGAAATGGCGGCTCATCTGGTAAGCCTGCAAAACAGTGACCTGGCATTCAGTACCGATGATGATCTCTATATTCTGCTAACCACCGACCGTGCGGCTGCCGCAGCAGAATTTTTGTTGTTACGGCGGCAGTATATAGGTATCGGGGTGGTTACCTTAGTGGTGGCGCTGTTGCTGGCAGGACTAACTGCGCGCCGCATCAACCAGCCGCTGGCACGTCTAAATGACGCTGCTGAAGCCTTGCGCAGTGGCGATTACAGTGAACCTGTTGAGCTGAATCGCACCGATGAGTTTGGCCAGCTGGGGCGTGCTTTTGACAGCATGCGGCAAGCTATCAGTGAACGTGAGCAGCATATTGTTTATCAGGTGGAACACGATCTGCTGACCGGTTTGCCGAACCGTGCATCATTCCAACGCCGCCTCAACCACTCGCTAAAGGAAGGGCGAGGTGGGGTGCTCGGAGTACTGAATGTTATCCGCTTCCGGGAGATCAATGATCGGCTGGGTCAGCGCATTGGTGACCAGATTCTGCAACTGGTTGGCAAACGACTGGAGAACAACATCGATGATGCCTGGTGGCTTGGCCGTCTGGCAGGTGACGAATTTGTCTTGCTCAGTGACGGCAAAGACCTGCAGTCCTTTGAGCTTTTACTTGAGCGACTGAAGCCACTGCTGGAGCAACGCTGGATGCTGGGCGCGTCCCATTATCTGCTGGATTTCCGGGTTGGTTATCTTGAATATCCTGATCATGGCGAGGATGTTGACACTTTAGTACGCCGGGCCCAGATCTGCTCAACCCTGGCGAAACAGAAGAAAGAGTTTGCCCGCGCCTACGAATCCGGCATGGACGAGACCTATATGCGCCGGCTGCAGATCCTCAAGGCCCTGCCCGAAGCAGTCAGTAAAAATGATCTGCAGCTACACTTTCAACCTAAGCTTGATTGCCAGCACGGCACTGTCATTGGAGCCGAAGCGCTGGTCCGCTGGCGCCACGACGAGCTTGGCGTGGTGCGGCCTGATGAGTTTATTCCGTTAGCTGAGCAAACCGGTGAAATTAACCGGATAACCCGCTGGGTATGTGCGGCGGCATTGGATCAACTCCAGCTCTGGCATGAGCAAGGCCATTCGCTGGTGATGGCGATCAACCTCTCGGCGCTGGATTTGCAGTGGGATGAGCTGGGTGATTACCTGGCTGGGTTACTGAAGGCCCGGGGGCTGCCGCCGGGCCGGGTAACCCTGGAGGTGACAGAAAGCGCGGTAATGGCTGATCCTGAACAGGCTATCGCACGGCTGGGTCAGCTGCGCGCTGCTGGTATGCGCATTTCGATTGATGACTATGGTACGGGCTACTCCTCGCTGGCTCAGCTGAAACGCCTGCCAGTGGATGAACTGAAGCTGGACCGTTCATTCATAACTGAATTGTCGGCTAACCGAGCCGATCAAACTATAGTTCGATCGACTCTGGCTCTAGCGCACGAAATGAACCTGGCGACGGTCGCCGAGGGCGTGGAAGATGAATCGGCCTGGCAAGTATTACGTCAACTGGGCTGCGAGACCATGCAGGGCTTTTATTTCAGCCGGCCGCTGGCCGCCGTCGAATTCGACAAATGGCTGCACAATTATGAAGTGCCTCATACAAAGGAGCTCAAATGATGCGGCCGACTATTATTAGCTGTTTCTGGATAAGCGTTCTGATGACCGTAGTGCCTGCCCATGCCGGTAAGGGACGCCTGCTCGCCACTGGCGGTGTGACGAACATAGAAGGCTCCGGTGGAGGCGGCATTACCCCCTGGGCAAGTCTCTCCAGTTATGCTGAAGCAGATGAATGGGGAGCCACACTGACTTATAGTGCCGCAGGGGTCGATGATTTTGGCTTGCGTGTGCAAGGTGTCAGTGTGACTTATGGAAACCGCGTTGAAGTATCCTATGCTCGCCAGCAGTTTGATTTAGACACCATCGGTGGCGAGCTGGAACAGGATATCTGGGGCGCCAAAGTCCGGCTGACCGGCGATCTGATTTATGGTGACATACCCCAGATCAGTCTTGGCGTGCAACATAAGAAAAATCGCACTTTCGCGTTGCCCCAAGCCGTTGGCGCCCGGTCTGATAAAGGTACGGATTACTACCTCAGCGCTGGCAAGGCATGGTTGCACGGGCCTTTCGCCCGAACCTGGCTGGCCAATATCACCCTGCGTGCAACTAAAGCGAACCAGACCGGATTACTGGGATTTGGTGGCGATAAGGGCAATAGTCACGAGCTGATGGCAGAAGCCGCCGTCGCCATGTTCGTCAATCGCTACTGGGTGATAGGTACTGAATACCGGCAAAAACCAGATAATCTCGGGTTCGCTGGCGAACATGACTGGCATGATGTATTTGTGGCCTGGTTCCCGAATAAGACGATGGGCGTGGTCGGCGCTTATACTAATCTCAAATCCATCGCCGGACTACCTGATCAGAAAGGTTGGTACCTATCGTTGCAAGTCACCTTTTAGTTCTGAGGAGATTATTTAAGTGAGCAAACCGATATCGCTCGTGCTGATGTTATTATTGTGGCTGACGCCGGTTCCAGTCAAAGCGCAGCAGTTATATCAGGAACTCGGCGGCCGCAGTGGTATCAGCCAGCTGGTAGAAACCTTTATTCTGGAGATCGCACAGGACGATCGCATTATTCATTATTTCGCAAATGCGGATATCGACCGCTTTCACGAAATGCTGACTATTCATCTTTGTGAGGTGAGCGGCGGGCCTTGTAAATATGAGGGAGCGGCGATGCGCAATGTTCACCGCGGTATGGCCATTTCAACCAGTGAATTTAATGCCCTGGTGGAGGACTTAATCGCGGCCATGGAAGCTGAGGAAATCCCGGTAGGTACACAAAATAAGTTACTTGCTATACTGGCGGCCATGCGTGACGACATAATCCTTTTATAAAAAATTATTTATAACAAGTCATAAAACAGGGTCTTCTCATAATGATAAAAATAAAGATTCCCCATACGCTGGTATTAATGATGTACTTGATGGTAGGGGCCTTGATTCTTACCTGGTTAATCCCCGCGGGCGAGTTTGAGCGTACCGTTAATGACATTGGCCAGACCGTAGTCAGCGCCGGTAGCTATACTCAGCTTGAAGAGCAGCCGTTGCTCAACCCACTCACTTTGTTTACCGTCATCCCCCAGGCACTTGCTGATGCGTCCGGTGTGATCTTCTTTGTGCTGCTTATTGGCGGGGTAATGGGTATTTTGCGTGCGACGGGTATGCTGGATGCTGTAATTGGTCTGCTGCTGCAGCGCTTTGCCGATAAAACCGGCTGGTTGATATTCGGTGGTATGCTGACCTTCGGTATCTTTTCGGCGCTTATTGGCGTGGCCGAAGAGTACCTGATTTTCGTGGCCATGCTGGTGGCCCTGTGCCGCGCGCTCAAACTCGACGGCATAACTGCGATGGGCATTCTCATTGTCGGCTACGGCATTGGCTATGGCTTATCGCTGTTTAACCCCTTTACCTTACTGATCGCACAGTCAATTGCTGAGGTGCCGCCGGCGTCTGGCCTGTGGTATCGGCTGGTGCTCTGGGTACCCATTTTTGCTATCGGCTTTCATCACGTTTACCGTTATGCGAAAAAGGTGGCCGCTGATCCAAGCCAGTCACTGGTAGCGGATATTACCCCGCCCGAGCTGACTGATACCAAGACATACCCGCAACTAAACGGCCGCCATAAACTCATTTTACTTGGCTTTGTCGCAGTGCTGGTGTTGCTGGTTTACGGCATCGTTGCCCACGGCTGGTATCTGATCGAGCTGAGTGCGCTCTTTCTTGGTTTTGGCCTGTTTGCAGCGCTGGTATCGCGCATGGGCAGCGATAGCGCAGCCCAACGCTTTATCGAAGGAGCCAGTGAACTGACGGCGACGGCGCTGCTGATCGGCTTTGCCCGGTCGATAGCGATGATTCTGGAGCAGGGCCAGGTACTGGATACGGTTATTTACTATATGGCCATGCCGGTGGAAGCATTTGGTGCGCACTTCGGCGCCGTCAGTATGCTGATCATCCAGAGTATGCTGAATTTATTTATTCCGTCGGGCAGTGGCCAGGCTTTTGTCACGATGCCAATTATGGTACCGATTGCGGATACCGCCGGCATAGGCCGGCAGGTTGCGGTTCTGGCGTTCCAGATGGGCGATGGCCTGATGAATATGATTGTGCCGACGAATCCGGTATTAATGGGAATTCTTGGTCTGGCGGGAGTGCCTTACGAGCGTTGGTTTAAGTTCGTAGCGCCGTTACTGGTAAAATTACTCTTTGCTTGTGCAATAGCGATGGTGATTGCGGTAAGTATCGGGTATTCGTGATTTTACGTGGCAAGTGCAGTGGCTGAGAGCGGGGCAGAACCGCTCTCAGCTTAATGCTGTAAACTTTGGCTTTAAAACAGGATCAGACGTTAAAACGGAACAGAATAACGTCGCCGTCTTTAACGATATACTCTTTGCCTTCTTCGCGACGTTTGCCCGCTTCTTTTGCGCCTTGTTCGCCCTTATACTGAATGTAGTCGTCAAAGCCAACAACCACCGCGCGGATAAAGCCTTTCTCAAAGTCAGTGTGAATACGGCCGGCAGCTTGCGGGGCTGTGGCACCAACGGGTACGGTCCAGGCGCGAACTTCTTTCGGGCCGGCGGTAAAGTATGTCTGCAGGTTCAGCAATTCGTAGCCGCCACGAATAACGCGGTTCAGACCGGGTTCGGTCAAGCCTAAGTCAGCCATAAACTCGGCTTTCTCTTCGTCATCCAGTTCAGCGATTTCTGATTCGATCTCGGCACAGACCGGAACCACAATAGCGTCTTCTTTGGCGGCAATTTCACGAACCTTATCCAGGAAAGGATTATTCTCAAAGCCGTTGTCGTTAACGTTTGCGATATACATGGTGGGCTTGAGCGTCAACAGGTTATAAGAGCGGATAAGCGCGCGCTCATCGGGCGTCAGCGCTATGGAACGGGCCATTTCACCCTGTTCCAGCGCTGGTAGCAGTTTTTGCAGCACGGCAACTTCAGCAGCTGCCTGTTTATCGCCGCCTTTGGCTTTTTTGCTCAGACGGTGGATGGATTTCTCGACACTGTCCAGATCAGCCAGCGCCAGTTCCATATTAATGACTTCAATATCAGACTGAGGATCCACTTTGCCGGCGACATGGACGATATTGTCGTTCTCAAAACAACGGACCACATGGCCGATAGCATCGGTTTCACGAATATTGGCAAGGAACTGGTTACCCAGACCTTCACCTTTAGAGGCGCCTTTAACCAGGCCTGCAATATCAACAAATTCCATGGTGGTCGGAATAGTACGTTGTGGATTAACTACCGCAGCCAGCTGGTGCAGGCGCTCATCAGGTACAGCCACCACACCGGTGTTCGGCTCAATGGTACAAAACGGGAAGTTAGCAGCCTCGATGCCAGCTTTTGTCAGCGCATTAAACAAAGTTGATTTACCAACGTTCGGCAGGCCGACAATACCGCATTTGAAACCCATACTGATTACTCTCTCTGTGCTTTGAAACTGTGAAGGTGCTGTTGTGCCGCAATCATCCCCTGCTCAAGCAGAATTTTGATGCTGTGACAGGCTTGCGTAATGGTATCGTCCATCAATTGCTGTTCGGTGGCAGGCGCCTTGCCTAACACAAAACCCGTTACCCGGCTTTTGTCACCAGGATGACCGATACCAATACGTAAGCGATGAAATTCAGGACTGCCTAACTGCGCGACTATGTCCTTAATGCCGTTATGTCCGCCAGTGCCGCCGCCGGTTTTTAATTTAGCGGTACCCGGAGGCAAGTCAAGTTCGTCATATGCCACGAGAATTTCTTGCGGTGCAATTTTATAAAAGTTCGCCATTGCGGCAACGGATTGCCCACTGCGGTTCATGAAATTCATCGGGAGTAGCAGGCGCAAATCAAGGCTACCATGCTGGATACGAGCGGTGTGACCAAAAAATTTTGCTTCAGGCTGCAGCGCCTGACCATGTTGGCGGGCGAACTGTTCAACTAACCAGAAACCTGCGTTATGGCGGGTTTGAGAATATTCGGGGCCTGGATTACCCAGGCCCACGAGTAAGCGAATTGCAGACATGGGGACTTATTCGTCGCCTTTCTCTTCTGCGTCTTCGTCGCTTTCTTTAGTCGTCGGTACTTCAGCAGACGGTGCTTCTTCTTCTGGCTCTGGCTCTTTCTCAACACGCGGAGCAACGATTGAAACCACTGCCTGATCGTGATCTTCACCTTTAGTCAGCTCCACCAGCTCAACACCTTTAGGCATATGCAGGTCGGTCAGATGTAAGGTGTCGCCCAGTACCATGCCAGCTACGTCGATTTCGATGAATTCTGGCAGATCTTTTGGCAAACAGGTCACTTCAACGTCATTGATATGGTGAACAACAACACCACCTTCGTCTTTCACGCCAACAGATGCTTTCTCGTTGATGAAGTGAACCGGAACGTGAGTATGCAGTTTCTGACCTTTTTCAACACGCTGGAAATCCAGGTGCGTCAGCTTTGGCTTAAACGGGTGACGCTGAACATCTTTCAGAATCGCCTGATGTTTTTTGCCATCGATAACCAGAGTCAGGATATGCGAATAGAAGGCTTCGTAGTCTGCCATGTTGTTCACTTTGTTGTGATCAAGAGTCAGAGATACGGCTTCTTTGTTCGCACCGTATAAAATTGCAGGCAGTTTTTCCGCACGACGCAGGCGGCGGCTCGCACCTTTCCCTGTATCCGTACGCAGTTCTGCTTGGATTGTAAAATCAATAGTCGACATGATGGAGTGTCTCCGTTAAATAAAATAAGCCGGGTAATTCGCGACCAAAAACCCGACATGTACCTCGATTTCGAGGGCGCGGAATAGTAGCACCCGGCCCGACAAAATTCAATCAATACTCGAACATTGCTGAGATCGATTCTTCGTTACTCACCCGGCGCAACGCTTCGGAGAGCATACCGCTCAGCGTCAGCTGATGGACTTTGTCCAGTGCTTTCATATCTTTGCTTAGCGGAATACTGTCGGTGACGACTACCTGATCGATTTCTGAGTCGCGGATATTTGCTACCGCGTTGCCTGAGAAAACCGGATGTGTGGCATAGGCAAATACGCGACGTGCGCCATTTGCTTTCAGTGCTTCAGCTGCCTTACATAAGGTACCGCCGGTATCAATCATGTCGTCCACAATAATGCAGTCGCGGCCCTGGATATCACCGATGATATGCATGACTTGTGATTCATTGGCGCGGGGCCGGCGTTTATCGATAATGGCCAGGTCAATGTCATTGAGGAGCTTAGCGATAGCGCGGGCACGAACCACGCCACCGATGTCCGGCGATACCACCACCGGATTATGGAAGTCTTGTTGCCGCAGATGTTCAAGCAATACCGGGCTACCGAATACGTTATCTACCGGTACGTCGAAAAAGCCCTGGATTTGCTCAGCGTGCAAATCGACGGTTAATACCCGGTCGACCCCAACGCTGGACAGGAAGTCGGCGACGACTTTGGCGGTAATGGGCACCCGCGCAGAACGTACCCGGCGGTCCTGGCGGGCATAACCGAAATAGGGAATTACTGCGGTAATACGGCCGGCTGAAGCGCGACGTAACGCATCGACCATGACGATAAGTTCCATCAGGTTATCATTGGTCGGGGCACAGGTTGACTGGATAATAAAAACATCGGAACCGCGGACATTTTCATTAACCATGACGCTGATTTCGCCATCGCTGAAGCGACCGACATCGGCATCACCGAGTTTGATGTAAAGCCGGTCGGCTATTTTCTGGGCGAGTTCTGGCACGGCATTGCCAGCGAAGAGCTTCATATCAGGCACACTAAACCTCAATCTTGGTTGGTCAGGTTCACAGTTGAAGCCTGCCGTAGTAGCTGGCAGACCGGGGATTCGTTTACGCCTCTGGCAACAAGGCCTGTCCACTGGGCAGGCATTTGCTGCAACGCAGCACGCGCTTGCTGCTGACTGCTGAATCGTCCGAAGATACAGGCTCCGGTGCCAGTCAGCCGCGCTGGCGCGTATTCTACCAACCAGTCAAGGGCATTGGCAACTTCAGGATAAAGTCGGCGGACCAGCTGCTCGCAGTCATTGCGGGTATTTTCCCAGCTCCAGTCCTCAAGTTGCATCGGCGTGTGTTGGCGGGGCAGGTCAGGGTGGCGGAAAATATCGGCGGTACTGACTGCAATACCGGGGTGCACAATCAGATACCAGAGTGCTGGCGGCTGGGTTGGTGTTAGCTGTTCGCCAATGCCTTCGGCAAAGGCTGCCTGACCGCGAAGAAATACCGGTACATCGGCACCCAGCTGCAAACCAAGCTGTTGCAACTGTTGATCGCTTATATTCAGTTGCCAGAGCTGCCGCAACGCCAGTAAGGTTGTGGCTGCATCTGAAGAGCCACCGCCAAGGCCGCCGCCGAAGGGGAGCTTTTTCTCGAGATGAATACGCGCGCTCGCCTTGGGCGCACAATGGTGGCGTAACAACTTGGCCGCCCTGACTACCAGGTTATCCGGGCCGGCCAGGGCCGGATTGCTGCAGGAAAACTCAATGCCGCTCTGAGCAGTGTCCGAAAATGTCAGTTGGTCAGCCTGATCAATAAACTGAAACAAGGTTTGTAGCTGATGGTAGCCATCGCTGCGCCGCCCGGTAATGTGCAAAAATAAATTCAGCTTAGCCGGTGCCGGCAGGGTTAAATCAGCCACTGGGTAATCCGTAATTTAATGCGCCAGGCTGGAGCTGACAGGTGGAAGCTATGTGGTAGCAGAACGCCATCGACTGATGCGTAATGGCTAAGGCTGGCCTGCCATTGCTGGCCCGCCGCAGATAACTGATAACTGCTGAGCAGGGCAAGCTGCCCGGACTCCGTGCCCTGTAAAATAAACTCGCGGCCCGACATGCCCGGTAACTGGCGGCCCAGCACTAGTTCGCGCATCAGGTCGAGCGGCAGGTCGAGCCCGAAATATTGACTAAGCAGTTGTTCTGCGGTGGAGGCCTGGTACGTCATACCATCCTCGTCAGTGAGGATGGCGCCGAGGGGCGACTCTTCGAGTCGGGCCAGGGTGCCTTTTAATGGATGCGATAACCGCATAGACAGCGATGTCGGTGTTTGCTGCCAGTCAATGTAAACTGCGTGGCGCTCGTCCGCGGTCAAATCAAAGATTGCCAGCTGGCCGCGCAATGTCCAGTTATCAATGGCTGCCAGATTAGTCTGATGGCGGATCACTGCCGCAGAGTCCACGGCCGTAGCCGGGCTTGTTACCGGAATCGTGGTACAGGCGGTCAGACCCGCCAAAGCCAGTAATAGAACTAAGAGTTTCATACCTTCATCCAAACTGCGCCATGCTTTTCATCATGCGGGCTTTCACGTACAATTGCCAGCGTTTCGCAGTAGCCAGGGGCTCGTTTAATTCCGCTATTATGACCATTTTCGCACTCGGTGTTAACCATAAAACAGCTTCGGTTGCCTTACGGGAACGGGTAGCTTTCTCGGCTGAGCAGCTGCATCAGGCCTTGCCGGTGCTACGCGAGCAGACCGGCGTGCAGGAAGCGGTTATCTTATCGACTTGTAACCGCACTGAAATATACTGTCACGGTCAGGCTTCAGCGGCGCTCCTGCTCAGTTGGCTGGCTGACTATCATCAGCTGTCTGTGGCTGAGCTACGCACGCATTCTTATAGTTACGAAGATACTCAGGCTATTTCCCATTTAATGCGGGTGGCCAGCGGGCTCGACTCGCTGATACTTGGCGAGCCGCAAATTCTGGGGCAGGTGAAGCAGGCTTATCAGTTTGCAAAAAACCAGGCCAGTGTCGGTGGGGTTCTTGAACGGTTATTTCAGAATAGCTTCCGGGTCGCGAAAACCGTTCGCAGCGAAACCCGGGTAGGCGAAAATGCCGTCTCCGTCGCTTTCGCGGCGGTAAATCTGGCGCGCCATATTTTTGCTCAGCTCGATAGCGCCCGGGTATTACTGGTCGGCGCGGGTGATACCGCCGAGTTAGTTGCACAGCATCTAACCGAGCAGGGGGTGCAGCACCTGATGGTAGCGAACCGTACGCTGGATCGGGCTGCGGCTGTCGCCACCCGTTTTGGCGGCCAGGCCCATACCCTTGGCGAACTGCCTGAGCTCTTGCCCCAGGCTGATATCGTTATCAGTTCCACCGCCAGCACCTTGCCCATTATCGGTAAGGGCTTGGTTGAAAGCGCGCTGCGTGAACGGCGGCGGCAACCCATGCTGTTGATCGATCTGGCGGTACCGCGCGATATCGAAGCTCAGGTTAATGATCTTAATGATGCTTATTTATACACCGTTGATGATCTGCAGGGCATTATTACCGAAAATATTAAAAACCGCGAAGAGGCTGCTGCCGAGGCTGAGCAGATTATTGCTGAACAGACCGCAGCCTTCTCTGCCTGGCTACGCAGTCTGAACCACGTGGATTTGATCCGCGATTTTCGCACCAGAACCGAAGCCATGGCCGCTGAACAACTGGTAAGGGCTCAGGGGCAGCTGGCTGCCGGCAAAGCTTCGGATGAAGTCTTACAGGAACTGACGCAGCGGCTGACGCGACAATTTCTGCACGCGCCCACCCGAATTATACGTGCCGCAGGTGCTGAAGGTGATTACACCACCCTGGCGGTATTCAAACAATTTAATGCTGATGATGAATAAGGTTTCCGCTTAATGATGAATAGCTCGATTACCCGCAAGCTGGAAGGCTTGCTGGAGCGTTATGAAGAAATTCAGCACCTGTTGAGTGATCCGCAGGTGATCGCTGATCAGAACAAGTTTCGTGGCTTGTCGCGGGAATATTCGCAGTTGGAAGAAGTGGTAAAATGCTTTACCACCTATCAGCAGGTACAAAACAACGCGGCTGCGGCGCGTGAAATGATGCAGGAAGACGATCCTGAGATGCGCGAAATGGCAGCGGTCGAGCTGGAAGAGAGTGAACAACAGCAAGAACAGTTAGCGCAGGAACTGCAGGTGCTGTTACTGCCCCGCGATCCTAATGATGACAGACCTTGTTACGTGGAAATCCGGGCGGGCGCCGGGGGTGATGAAGCGGCGATTTTTGCCGGGGATTTATTCCGCATGTATGGCCGCTATGCCGAACAGCACGGCTGGAAGGTCAGCATCGTTGGGGCCAGTGAAGGCGAACATGGTGGTTACAAGGAAGTGATTGCCCACGTGTCAGGCGATGGAGCATACGGTAAGCTCAAGTTTGAATCCGGCGGGCACCGGGTGCAGCGGGTACCGGAAACTGAATCCCAGGGCCGGGTTCATACCTCTGCCTGCACTGTGGCTGTGTTGCCGGAA
The DNA here is from genome assembly GCF_033722695.1 of Pseudidiomarina sp. Classification (GTDB taxonomy): domain Bacteria; phylum Pseudomonadota; class Gammaproteobacteria; order Enterobacterales; family Alteromonadaceae; genus Pseudidiomarina. Next base: position 100,956 of record NZ_JAWVYM010000002.1, read on the forward strand.
GTCCCGGAAACCGAGGCGATTGAAATTAATCCAGCTGATTTGCGCGTGGATACCTTCCGTGCCTCGGGCGCCGGTGGTCAGCACGTTAACCGGACCGATTCAGCCATCCGCATCACCCATATTCCGTCAGGTTTCGTAGTGGAGTGCCAAGATGAGCGCAGTCAGCATAAAAACCGGGCTAAAGCGATGTCGGTGCTACAGGCGCGTTTGCAGCAGGCTGCTGAAGATAAACGTACCCAGGAAGAGCAGAGCACTCGCCGCAGCCTGGTTGGCAGCGGCGATCGCTCGGAGCGGATCCGTACCTATAACTACCCCCAGGGCCGGGTCAGTGATCACCGCATCAATTTGACCCTTTACCGTCTTGATGAAGTATTGGCCGGGTCGCTGGACCTAATCCTGGAGCCAATTATCCAGGAACACCAGGCGGATCAGCTGGCGGCACTGTCGGAAAACCAATAATGCTAATGCCCGCAGTGACTATTGCCGAAGCTGTACTGCAGGCGGCAGCGCGGCTGGCAGCCAGTGATACCCCGCGGCTTGATGCTGAGTTGTTGCTGGCGCACAGTTTACAAAAAACCAGAACTTACCTGCTGACCTGGCCTGAACGTGCACTAACCGCTGCGCAATATGCGGACTTTAATGAGTTGGTCACGCGCCGGGCTCAGGGTGAGCCTGTCGCGCACCTGACTGGCCATCGCGAGTTCTGGTCGCTACCGCTACTGGTTAATGACAGCACCCTGATTCCACGTCCTGATACTGAAGTTTTGGTTGAACAGGCGCTGGCGTTAAACCTGCCGGAACATGCCCGGGTATTGGATCTGGGGACCGGTACCGGCGCTATCGCGCTGGCGTTGAAAAGCGAAAGACCGGGCTGGGTGGTAGAGGCGACCGATCAGTCAGCTGCAGCGGTAGCATTGGCGCAGGCCAATGCCCGGCAACTAGAGTTGTCGGTGCGGGTATGGCAAAGCTCGTGGTTTGACGCCGTAGTGGATATTAATAGCTATGACCTGATCGTGAGCAATCCGCCTTATATTGCGGCCGATGATGTTCATCTGCAGCAGGGCGACGTGCGATTTGAGCCGCTTTCGGCACTGGTGGCGGACGCCGGAGGCCTTTCCGATCTGCGCAATATCATTGAAGCTGCCCCGGCTTATTTGTTTGACGGTGGCTACCTGATGCTCGAACATGGTTGGCAGCAGGGTGAGGCCGTACGTGAGTTGCTGGCGCAAAATGGTTACCAGCAGGTTCATACCTGGCGTGATTATGGTAATCTGGATCGGATTAGTCAGGGCCTATATCGAAAACCAAACTCAGGAGAGGGTGGGGAAAAGTGTCATGAATAATGATTTTCTCTTTGCTGATGAGCAGGAAGCGCAGTTAACGATGCCGGCGGCCACTAGTGGCGAGCGCTGGAAAGTACTGATAGTGGATGATGAAAAAGAAGTTCACGCAGTAACCCGGCTGGCATTAATGGAGTTGACCTTCGAAGGTCGGGGCCTCGACTTTCTCAGTGCCTATTCGCGGCAGGAAGCCGAGCAATTGGTTATGGAACACAACGATCTGGCTCTGGTACTGCTCGATGTGGTGATGGATACCGATGATGCGGGCCTGAAAGTCGCCAAGTTTATTCGCGAACAGGCGCAAAATCAGCATGCGCGGATTATCCTGCGTACTGGTCAGCCCGGCCAGGCGCCGGAACGTTATGTGGTTATTAACTACGATATCAATGATTATAAAGCCAAAACTGAACTAACTTCGCAGAAGCTCTTTACTTGTGTGATGTCGGCATTACGCTCCTATCGCGACATTATCCGTGTGGATGCCGCCCGCAAGGCAGCAGAACATAAATTACAACAGGTGTTTGAACAATTAGAACAAAATCATCCGGAGATTTATCAACGGATCAAATCAACCTTAGGTAAGGACGAATAATGCTTTCTTATACTGCTCTGAAACATATGCACGTGATGTTTGTGGTACTCAGTATCAGCCTTTTTGTGCTGCGCTTTTTCTGGGTCTCCTGTGGTTCGGCTATCGCCAGCAAGAAATGGGTGAAAATCGTTCCCCATATTATTGATACTTTTTTACTGCTGACGATCATCGGTCTGTTGCTGCAGCTGAGCCAGTGGCCCTGGGACACTGCCTGGTTAGCAAATAAATTACTGGGGCTGCTGGGTTATATCGCTTTTGGGCTGATGGCGATGAAAGCATCAAGCTTCCGTCTGCGTATGGTCGGTTTTATTATCGCGCTGGGCTGGATTGGCTTCTTATTCCATGTGGCATTCAGCAAACAAGCACTTATTGGCTAACCGGGGTTTATGCATTTTTCTTATTTAGAGCAGGTTGATCGTGAGATGCTGCCGACCATAGAAATCCTGTGGGAAGTTAGCCGTGCCTTTCACAGCGATAGTGATCATTACGTAGCCGAATATTATCAGCTGCTGCGCGAAACCGCAGAGGCAACTGCTGAGCTGCAAGGGGTGAAGCGGTTACAGGCGCTGATTGATCGCTTTTATTTTACGTTAGGCTTCAGCGATGCGCCGGAACCTGTGGCTGGCAGTAAGCGAATTCTGTTGGATCGGGTGATCAGCCTGCGTACCGGTCTGCCGGTTAGTCTGGCACTGTTGCTGCAGGAGGCGGCAGCATACGCTGGCTTGCCACTGGAAGTCGTTGATTTTCCCGGGTACCCGTTATTGCGCTTTGACTGGCAGCACCAGAGCTATTTTGTCGACCCGCTTAACGGTGAACTACTGGAAGACCGGCAGGTACAGGAACGTTTTACCGAAGTCACTGAAGATGCGCTGGATTTTTCCTGGGATATGGTCGAAGTCGCCGATCAGAAATCAGTGCTGGTGCGTTATCTGACAGAACTTAAGCATGCTTTTATTAATGATCTTGAATTTGCTAATGCGCTCACTGTAGTACACATGATTCTGACCATTCTGCCTGATGACCCTTATGAGATTCGGGACAGAGGGTATGTACTGGAAGAACTCGACTGTCAGCATGCGGCAGTTGACGACTACCAGTATTTTGTCGAACAATGCCCGGATGATCCCAGTGCGCAGCTTCTGCGTCTGCAACTGGAAACCTGGCCAACGCCACAACATACCTTGCACTAGCAAGGCAGAATACGAAGCGGCGCTGGCCTGACAATAATAATAAAAAATAAGGGGTTTTCGTGGAAACCACAGCTCTGATAACCAACGACGGTATTATTTTCGGTATTCTTGCAGTCATTCTGGGGAGTATTTTCTATACCCAGCGCAGTGAATCACCTTTCTGGCAAAAGTTTTATAAGTGGGTACCGGCGCTATTGTTGTGCTATTTCATACCTTCTTTACTCAATACCTTTAACATCGTTGACGGCACTACCACCGCAATTTATCCGCTGGTGATGGGGTATCTGCTGCCAGCCTGTCTGGTGTTGCTGACGCTGAGCCTGGACCTCAAATCAATTGTCAGGCTGGGCCCTAAACTATTAATTCTGTTTTTGACCGGTACTCTGGGTATCGTGATCGGTGGACCTATCGCACTGTTACTGGTGTCGGCGGTATTCCCGGAGATGTTAGGCGGGGCGGGCCCTGATGCAGTCTGGCGCGGCATGACCACCATTGCCGGTAGCTGGATCGGCGGCGGGGCTAACCAGGCGGCGATGAAAGAAGTTTATGAGGTGGGCGGTAACATTTTCTCAGCCATGGTGACCGTAGATATTATTGTCGCGAACCTGTGGATGGCGGTATTGCTGTATATGGCAGCGAATCATCAACGCATTGATGCCCGTACCGGTGCCAATACCAAGGCGATCGAGGATATTAAAGAGCTGATGGAACACTATGAGAGTGAGCATCGGCGTGAGGCGAAGCTGCCTGATCTGGTGTTTATTATGGCGGTGGCTTTTGGTGTGACTGCTATTGCGCATTTGGGTTCTGACGTGCTGGCACCCTACATTGGTGCCAATATGCCAGCGCTGGTAGATTTCAGTCTCGATAAGAAGTTCTTCTGGCTGATTGTGATCGCCACAACCCTGGGCGTCGCCTTATCCTTTACTCCAGTGCGTAAACTTGAAGGGGTCGGCGCTTCCAAGTTCGGTTCCTTATTTGTTTACATCCTGGTGGCGACTATTGGTTTGCATATGGACGTCAGCAAAATCGTTGAAGTGCCCAAGTACTTCCTGATTGGCGCTGTGTGGATGATTGTTCATGCCGGACTGATGTTGTTGGTCGCGAAACTGCTAAAAGCCCCGGTTTTCTATATGGCTGTCGGTAGTCAGGCCAACGTCGGTGGAGCAGCGTCGGCACCCGTGGTCGCCTCGGCGTTCCATCCCTCGCTGGCTCCGGTGGGTGTGCTGCTGGCCGTATTCGGCTATGCATTGGGAACCTATATGGCCTATATTTGTGGACAGATTCTGCGGGTTGTGGCCGGACAGTAACCCTTAGCTAACAGACGGGACCTTAATGTGATTAATACTCAGATTATTAAAGTTGGTGATGTGCAGGTGGGTAACCAGTTGCCGTTCGTACTTTTCGGCGGCATGAATGTGCTCGAATCACGTGATTTGGCGATGCGCATCGCTGAGCACTATGTAGAGGTAACCAACAAGCTGGGTATTCCATATGTTTTTAAAGCGTCCTTTGATAAGGCTAATCGGTCTTCGGTTCATTCGTACCGGGGGCCGGGTCTGGATAAAGGTCTCGAGATATTCGCTGAGATAAAATCCACGTTTAACGTCCCCGTCATTACCGATGTCCATGAACCGCATCAGGCTGCTCCGGTTGCCGAAGTGGTTGATATCATTCAGCTGCCAGCTTTTCTTGCCCGTCAGACCGATCTGGTGGTGGCCATGGCGCAGACCGGTGCGATCATCAATGTGAAGAAGCCACAGTTTCTGGCGCCCCATGAAATGCGCCATATTCTGAAAAAATTTGCCGAAGCCGGTAATCGCCAGGTTATTCTCTGTGAACGTGGCAGTAGTTTTGGCTATAACAATCTGGTGGTTGATATGCTGGGCATGGACGAAATGAAGCAAATGGCTCCGGTGATGTTTGACGCCACCCATGCTTTGCAAAAGCCTGGCGGTCGGGAAGACTCCGCCGGTGGCCGCAGAGCGCAGGCGACGGTGCTGGCGCGATCCGGCATGGCTTTGGGCCTGGCTGGTTTATTTATCGAAGCCCATCCGGATCCGGATCAGGCCAAGTGCGATGGTCCCTGCGCATTGCCACTGGATAAACTGGAGCCGTACCTGCAGCAAATGCAGGCGGTTGACCAACTGGTTAAATCATTTTCACCTCTTAATACGGAAACCGGTTAAGCTATTCCCGACTTGCGCAAGCCAGGCACATGCTTTAGATTAAAACACATGTTTTAAATGGACGTTCTAAACGGCTGGACCTATGGCAAAGCGCTTAACGACGAAAGAAAAAATCCTCAACGCAGCTGAAGCTTTGTTCGCTGAACAAGGCTTTGAGCAGACGTCATTACGACAAATAACTGCCGGGGCAGAGGTCAATCTGGCTTCGGTGAACTACCATTTCGGTTCCAAGAAGGCGCTGATCCAGGCTGTCATGGCCCGTTACCTGGAAATATTTATGCCAGCCCTTGAGCGCGAACTGATGGCGCTGCAGCAACAGCAGCAGATCACCACGCTGGCAGTTTTTGATTGTTTTCGTGAACCGCTACGGGAGTTGTCAGCCGTCCGTAAGCATGGTCCTACCTTATTTTTGAGTTTATTGGGTTTCGCCTACGCTGAAATTCAGGGCCACCTGCGCCGCTATACCATGGACAACTTTGGTGAGGTTATGCAGCGGTTGATGGCGGTACTGCATACGGCGAATCCGCAGCTGAGCCCAGTTGATATGTTCTGGCGGCTGCACTTTGTGCTTGGCGCTACAGTTTTTGCGCAAGTATCCGGTCCTGCATTGCGTGAAATCGCTGCGGCAGACTTTGGTGAGCGCGTGCGGGCAGATCAGATTGTCGATAAATTAATTCCGTTTTTGGCAGGCGGCATGAATGCATCCTAAACTAGGATAACCCGGTATGCGGCCACTCCACGAAAAAATAGGTGAGTTATGGAAATCCTGATTCTTATTATTGTCCTGCTGGTACTCTTGTTTGCGGTTAGTGAAATTCGCCGCAGCCTGATAAGCCGGCCGGTACTGGCCCTTTTTAAAAGGGTGTTGCCGCCGCTCTCTGATACTGAACGTGAGGCAATGCAGTCGGGCGACACCTGGTGGGATGCCGATCTGTTCAGCGGCCGGCCAGACTGGCATGAGTTTCATAAAATATCGGCGCCGACTTTTACCAAAAAAGAACAGGCGTTTATCGATAACCAGCTGCCAACCCTGCTGGGGATGATAAATGACTTCAAGATTGTTCAGCAGGACCGCGATCTGCCGCCGGAAATCTGGGAATATCTACGCACAGAAAAATTCTTTGCCATGACCATCAGTGAAGATTTCGGTGGCCTGGCTTTTTCGGCTGCCGCCAATTCTCATATTGTATCACGGATCGCATCACGCTCTATCAGCGTGGCGGTAACCGTGATGGTTCCAAATTCATTAGGGCCCGGCGAGCTGTTAACGCACTATGGTACGAATGAGCAGAAAAAATATTGGTTACCAAGGCTGGCAGACGGAACCGATATTCCCTGTTTTGCCTTAACCGGCACCGAAGCGGGATCTGACGCCGGCGCAATCCCGGATACCGGGGTTGTCTGCAAGGGCGAGCATGAAGGTCAGGAAGTTACCGGGATACGTCTTAACTGGGACAAACGTTACATTACCCTTGCCCCGGTTGCGACAGTACTGGGGCTGGCATTTAAGCTCTATGACCCCGAGTGCTTAATCGGCGACAAAGAAGACATAGGTATTACCTGTGCGTTAATCCCGGTTAAACATAAAGGCGTGAAGACAGGCGACCGTCACCTGCCGTTGGATCAGGCTTTCATGAACGGTACCACTTCAGGCAAGGATGTATTTATCCCGCTCGACTGGATTATCGGCGGCCAGGATTACGCTGGTAGGGGCTGGCGTATGCTGATGGAATCTTTATCAGCCGGACGCGGTATCTCCTTGCCGGCACTGGCTACCGCGACCGGGCATGTCGCGCAGCGTATGACCGGGGCCTACGGCTATGTGCGGCAGCAATTTGGCTTGCCAATAGGCAAGTTTGAAGGCGTGCAGGCAGCGATGGGAACCATTGGTGGCACTAACTATATTCTCGAATCGATGCGGCGCCTGACCCTGACCGCGTTATGTGAAGGCAAAAGCCCGTCGGTGATCACGGCTATGACCAAATATCATATGACTGAAATGGGTCGCACGGTGATGGATCGGGCTATGGACGTTCATGCCGGTAAAGGCATTCAACTGGGCCCAAAGAATTACCTGGGCCATGGCTATATCGCCATGCCGATCTCAATTACCGTTGAGGGCGCTAATATTCTTACCCGTAGCCTGATTATCTTCGGGCAGGGCGCTATTCGTTGCCATCCTTACGTACTTAAAGAGATGGAAGCGGCCAACAATCCGGATGAAGAAGCTGCGCTACGTGAGTTTGACAGTCTATTAATGAAGCATCTTCGCTTTGCGACTGCTAATGTGTTCAGCAGCCTATGGATGGGGCTGACCGGCGCGCGCTTTAATAGCAGCCCGGTAAGTGGTTTCACTGCCCGTTATTACCAGCAACTTACACGGATGAGTCGGGCTCTGGCGCTGACCTCTGACTTAGCTATGTTGTCACTGGGTGGTGATTTGAAACGCAAAGAAATGCTGTCCGCACGCTTAGGTGATGTGTTGAGCCATTTGTATATGGCTTCAGCGGTACTCAAGCGGTACGAAGATGAGGGCCGTCAGAAGGGCGATATCGCCTTTGTCGAGTATGCACTAGATTATCATCTGCACGCGATCGGCGAAGCCTTCCGCGGCTTTTATGCGAACTTCCCGAACCGGATCCTGGCCTGTGCCCTGCGTTTGGTATCATTCCCCTGGGGTATTCGTTATAGCCCGCCCGCGGATCGTAGCTATCAGGACATTGCGGATCTGATGATGGAACCGGGTGTAAACCGTGATCGGCATACCTTCCTGTGTTACTGGAAGGATGACAGCGAAGACATGACTGGCCATATGGAACTGGCATTTCAGGCGATGCATGAGCATGCCGAACTTTATAAGCGGATTCGCAAGGCAATTAAACGGGGTGATATAGCTGAAGATCTGAACGGCGATAATCTGGTGAAAGCTGCCCGTAAAGCAGAAGTTATTAACGCAGAAGAAGCCAAAGCGCTGAAGAAAAGCGAAAAGCTCCGGGTTTCAGCTATCGGTGTTGATAGCTTCAAACCCGGCGCTCTGGAGAAGAATAAGTTCTTCTGATGCAGCCGTAGCCGGCGCGTTACACGCCAATCGGCTTGTAACGCGTTCGGTGCGGCTCCATGGCTTGTTCGCCGTGGGTTTTCTTCATGTACTCTTCGTAATCACTGTAGTTCCCTTCGTAGAAGTTCACTTTGCCCTCATCGCGGTAATCGAGAATGTGCGTCGCGATCCGGTCCAGGAACCAGCGATCGTGCGAGATCACCATGGCTGAACCGGGGAACTCCAGCAGGGCTTCTTCAAGTGCTCGCAGTGTTTCTACATCCAGGTCATTGGTGGGCTCATCGAGCAGCAGCAGATTGCCGCCGGCTTTCAGTAATTTAGCCAGGTGCACGCGATTGCGTTCACCGCCGGACAATTCACCGATGCGTTTTTGCTGGTCATTACCGCGGAAGTTAAAACGGCCCACGTAAGCGCGGCTGTTTACTTCGAAGTTGCCAATGCGAATAACGTCCTGGCCGTCAGAAATTTCCTGCCAGATGGTGTTGGTATCGACCATATCGTTACGGAACTGATCAACACTGGCAAGTTGCACGGTTTCACCTAATTCAATCGAACCTGCGTCAGGTTGTTCTTCACCGGTAATCATCCGGAACAGGGTCGACTTACCGGCACCGTTCGGGCCGATAATTCCGACAATAGCCCCTTTAGGTAGGGTAAAGCTCAGGTCGTCAATCAGCATACGGCCGGAGTAGGCTTTAACCAGATTATTAACCTCAACCACTTTCTCACCCAGGCGCGGGCCCGGCGGAATAAAGAGTTCGTTCGTTTCATTGCGCTTCTGGTAGTCGCTGTTCTGCAGCTCTTCAAAACGGGCCATGCGTGCCTTGCTCTTGGCCTGACGGCCCTTCGGATTGGTCCGAACCCATTCCAGCTCCTGCTTAATGCTGCGCTGCCGGCCACGTTCCTGTTTCTCTTCCTGTTCAAGACGCTTATCTTTCTGCTCAAGCCATGACGAGTAGTTACCCTGCCATGGAATGCCATAGCCGCGATCCAACTCCAGGATCCAGCCAGCGACGTTATCTAGAAAATAGCGATCGTGGGTAATAGCTACCACGGTGCCGTCATAATCATGCAGGAACTGTTCCAGCCAGGCCACGGATTCAGCATCGAGGTGGTTGGTTGGCTCATCGAGCAACAGCATGTCGGGGCGGCTTAGCAGCAACCGGCAAATGGCAACACGGCGGCGTTCACCACCAGAGAGTAATTTGATTTTGGCGTCCCACGGCGGTAAACGCAGGGCATCGGCGGCACGCTCCAGAGTATTATCCAGATTATGGCCATCACGCGCCTGCAGTAAGGCTTCAAGCTCGCCTTGCTGTTTCGCCAGCGCATCAAAATCAGCGTCTTCTTCAGCATAAGCGGCATAAATTGCGTCGAGCTTCGCCAGGGCATCTTTCACATCAGCTACAGCTTCTTCTACCACTTCGCGTACCGATTTATTCTCGTCGAGCTGTGGTTCCTGCTCAAGGTAACCGATATGAATTCCTGCCAGCGGGCGGGCTTCGCCGTCAATTTCTTTATCGACGCCAGCCATAATTCGCAACAAGGTGGATTTACCCGAACCGTTCAGACCCAATACGCCGATTTTGGCGCCCGGATAAAATGACAGGGAGATGTCCTTGAGAATTGTCTTTTTCGGCGGGACAACTTTCGAAACCCGTGACATGGAATAGATATATTGAGCCATAACTGCAAGCATTCCTTAGTAAGGCGAATAGTGAGCCAAAATTTCAGCCTGCTATTTTAACCCTGAAGTTGGCGCGAACCCAAGTATATTGGTAAACTACGCGGCATATATTTCCCTTTACTTTGCTGTCATGCCCGGCAGCCGACAAAGGCAGGAGCCCTAATGTTAAAACGTGAAATGAATATCGCTGAGTATGATGCTGATTTATGGCAGGCAATGACCGAGGAAGCGCAACGTCAGGAAGAGCACATTGAACTTATTGCTTCTGAAAACTATACCAGCCCACGGGTTCTGCAGGCGCAAGGTTCGCAACTGACGAACAAATATGCCGAAGGCTATCCGCACAAACGCTACTATGGCGGTTGTGAGTTCGTTGACGTGGTTGAAGATCTGGCAATTGAACGGGCTAAGCAGCTGTTTGGCGCGAAATACGCGAATGTGCAGCCCCATGCCGGGTCACAGGCCAATTCCGCTGTGTTTCTGGCGCTATTGAATGCTGGTGACACGGTGCTAGGTATGAGCCTGGCCCATGGTGGCCACCTGACCCACGGCTCGTCGGTTAACTTTTCCGGCAAACTTTATAACGCTATTCAGTACGGTCTTGATGAAAGCACCGGTGAAATCGATTACGCCGAAGTTGCGTCATTGGCCCGCGAACACAAGCCGAAGATGATCGTTGCCGGTTTCTCTGCCTATTCAGGAATCGTTGACTGGGCCAGGTTCCGTGAGATTGCCGATGAAGTGGGTGCCTACCTGTTGGTTGATATGGCGCATGTAGCTGGCTTAGTTGCCGCTGGTTTGTATCCGAATCCGGTCCCCCACGCTGACGTCGTTACTACGACCACCCATAAAACCCTGGCAGGCCCGCGCAGCGGACTGATTTTGTCTGGCCGTGACGATGAAGCCCTGCATAAAAAGCTGAACAGCGGTGTATTCCCGGGCAGCCAGGGCGGCCCGCTGTGTCATGTGATCGCAGCTAAAGCGGTGGCCTTTAAAGAAGCCATGGAACCCGAGTTCAAAGCCTACCAGCAACAGGTACTGGATAACGCCAATACGATGGTGCAGGTGATGCAATCGAGAGGCTACAAGATTGTGTCCGGCGGCACCAAGAACCATTTATTCCTGGTGGATTTGATTGATAAAGACATTACCGGTAAGGATGCGGACGCGGCGCTTGGTCGTGCGTTCATTACTGTGAATAAAAACTCGGTTCCGAACGACCCGCGTTCACCTTTTGTCACTTCAGGGCTGCGTTTGGGTACCCCGGCGATTACCCGTCGTGGTTTTAAACAAGCGGAAGCTGAGCAGGTAGCGAACTGGATTTGCGATGTGCTGGATAATATTTCTGATGAAAGCGTTATCGAATCCGTGCGTGAGCAGGTCAAGGTGCTGTGCAAACGCTTTCCGGTTTATGCCTGAAACTGACAGCCTGATACTGATTGCTTTAAAGAAGGATAGCCCGTATGCATTGTCCATTTTGTGAGATGCAGGATACCAAAGTGATCGATTCGCGGCTGATTGCTGACGGTTCATCGGTACGGCGGCGGCGTGAATGTACTAATTGTAAGGAACGTTTCACCACCTTTGAAACCGCTGAGCTCATTATGCCGCGGGTGATTAAATCCGACGGCACCCGCGAGCCCTTTAATGAAGACAAACTGCGGAGCGGCTTGTTAAGGGCGCTGGAGAAGCGTCCGGTGAGCCTGGAGGCGACGGAGCAGGCGATTAATAATGTGAAATCATCACTGCGGGCAACCGGTGAACGGGAGATAACCAGCCAGGTTATCGGTGGTCTGGTTATGGAAAATCTGAAGGCGCTGGATAAGGTAGCTTATATCCGGTTTGCCTCAGTGTATCGCGCCTTTGACGATATCCGCGAGTTTGGCGAGGAGATAGCCCGACTTAATGACTGAGACGCACCACAGCTTTATGCAACAGGCGCTGGATTTGGCCGCCCGGGCGCAGTTCAGCGCGGCACCGAACCCTATGGTCGGCTGTGTCATCGTGCGCGATGGTCAGATCATTGGCAGTGGCTGGCATGTGCGCCCAGGTGAACCACACGCCGAAGTGCACGCCCTGCGCGAAGCCGGCGCAGCAGCTGCCGGCGCAACCCTATACGTTACCCTGGAGCCCTGCAGTCATTTTGGCCGGACCCCACCTTGCGTCGATGCCGTAATTGACGCTCAGGTAGGGCGGGTTGTCATCGCTATGCAGGATCCAAACCCTCTGGTAGGCGGCAAAGGTATCAGCCGCTTACTTGAAGCAGGAATAGCTGTTGAGGTTGGCATATTAGAAGCTCAGGCGGAGCTGCTTAATCGCGGATTTTTGTCGCGCATACGCCGTCGGCGGCCCTGGTTGCGGGTAAAACTGGCGGCGACCCTTGATGGCCGAACGGCGCTGGCTAATGGTGTGAGCCAGTGGATTACTGGCCCTGCCGCGCGTCATGACGTGCATCGCTGGCGGGCCTGCAGTGGCGCTATTCTCAGCACTGCCCGCACGGTACTGGCGGACAATGCCCGGCTTACCGCCCGCCATGAGCTGGCTGAGCGGCAGCCGTTGCGGGTGATTATCGATACCCAACGACAGCTTGCTCCAACACAGGCGTTTTTTCATGAAACCTCGCCGGTATTACTCGTTTATGCAGGTCCAGAGCCTGAGCATGATGATGAGCAAAGCTGGCCCGAACATGTCGAGCGCTGCTGGTTACCAGCGCTTAATGGCAAAGTCGATCTAAATGCGTTAATGCAGGAACTGGCTGTACGCGAGGTTAACGAGGTCTGGACCGAGTGCGGCGCTGAACTGGCAGGTGCTCTGTTGTCGGCCGGGCTGGTTGATGAACTGATTATTTATATGGCACCGAAACTATTCGGTGACACTGGCCGTAGTTTACTGCAACTGCCGGCTTTCCAGCAGGTGCAACAGGTACCTGAACTGGTTATAAAAGACCTACGTCTGGTCGGCGAAGATATTCGTGTGACTGCCATTCCGCAAGCTGTAAGAGGAGAGACTCAGTCGTGACAACACTGTCAAGCGCTGCCGAAATTATTGAAGATATCCGTCAGGGAAAAATGGTGATCCTGATGGATGATGAGGATCGGGAAAACGAAGGTGATTTAATTCTTGCCGCCGAATGTGTGACCCCGGCTGCAATCAATTTTATGGCGCGCTACGGGCGTGGGCTGATCTGTCTGACGCTTACTGAAGAGCGCTGCGCGCAATTGCAACTGCCGTTAATGGTGAACCAGAACCAGGCGCCTTATGCGACTAATTTTACCGTTTCAATTGAAGCCGCCGAGGGCGTAACTACCGGGATCTCGGCTGCCGATCGCGCCCGTACCGTGCAGGCAGCTGTGGCTACGGACGCCAAACCCAAAGACCTGGTTATGCCGGGTCACATTTTCCCGCTGAAAGCTAAGCCGGGTGGCGTTTTGAACCGGGCCGGGCACACGGAAGCCGGATGCGATCTGGCGCGGCTGGCGGGCTTCGAGCCGGCGGCGGTTATTGTCGAGATCCTGAATGAAGACGGCACTATGGCGCGGCGTCCGGATCTGGAAAAATTTGCCGCTGAACACGACCTGAAAATTGGCACTATTGCTGACTTAATTGAGTACCGCTCGCTGAAAGAAAAAACTGTGCAGCGCAAAAATCATTGCCACCTACCCACAGCTCATGGTGAGTTTGAGCTTATTACCTATCAGGACACTATTGATAAGCAAGTTCATTATGCCCTGGTTAAAGGTGATATCGGCGAACAGGACATCGTCAATGTGCGGGTGCACCTGCAGGATACCTTCAACGATTTATTCGCTACGGATCGGGCTGCTAAGCGCAGTTGGCCTCTGGGCCATGCAATGGATTATATCGGTAAGCAAGGCGGAGTTATCGTCGTGATTGGCCGCCATCAGGATTCCGATGATATTCTCGGGCAGGTAGCTAGTTTCGCCAAAGAAGACCAGGGCGTGCATAAGCCGAGTGCCGCAGCATCCAACGCGTCACGCAATGTAGGTATAGGCTCGCAAATCCTGGCTGATCTGGGGGTGCACAAGATGCATCTGATGAGTTCGCCGAAACGTTACTCGGCACTGTCAGGTTTTGGTCTGGAAGTAATCGACTTTATCGAAGATGAGAAAAATCCTTAGTTAAGGTCGTGACCTGCTGCCACAGTTGTTCATTGGCTGGGGCAGCAGCGCCCACCCGCTGGCAGCCGCTGGCAATATAACCATTCAGATAATCAATTTCCGTAGGCCGTTGGTTGCGCACGTCACTGAGCATGGACGACCAGTTGGCAGCGGTTTGGCTGGCCACGCGCCGGGTCAGGCCAACAATCTCAGCTGCCGGCAGGTCAACGCCGTACTGTGCCGCCAACCAGCTTATTTCTGTCGCCAGCGTCTGCATCAGGTCAGCAACCGGTAAACTGAGCAAATCGCCGTTGCGGCACTGGTGGACAACGGTCAATGGGTTGATTAGGCAGTTCACCGCCAGCTTAGACCAGCGTCGGCGGGTCATATCGGTTTCAGCAGTTAAAGGGGGGAGTGCTGCTCCGAGCACGGTCAGCAGCTCTGCAGGAATTTCGGCGCTACCGCTGACATCAGGGTTAGCCCAGCCCAGCCAGCTCTCGCCGCGTCCGGCATGAACCAGTTCGTCGCCGTGCCGGAAAGCACCATGGGTTGTTACCCAATGCAATGCGGTAGGGGGGACCAGCGTAGCTTCGTGTTCCAGCATACCGTTGTAGCTCAGAACCAACTGACTGCCGGCGGGCAGAGGCTGGTCACGCAGCTCCGCAAGTAAGGGTGCGACCTGATAAGCCTTTATCGCCGCAAATACATTAACTGCGTGACCGGGCCAGGCTTTAAGTACCGGGAACTCACAGGTCTGCTGCTCAAAATTAATGGCTAACTGCGTCGGCAGGTTGCTGCTGGCGCGGCTTTTCAGTTGCACCTGCTGTCCGGCCTGTTGCAAGCGCACCGCCATCAGGCTACCCAGTGCGCCGGTGCCTACCACCAGCCAGGGCATCATAACTGACTCCGGTGGTAGCTGGTTTCAAGTTTCAGCAGTTTGTGCCGTAACAGAAACAAAATCAGCAAACTCGGCAATACCATCAGTGCGGTCAGGATGAAGAACAACTGCCAGTCGCCGTCGAGCCAGTCGACCACCATCCCGCTGTAGGACGACAACAGAGTACGTCCGAGGTTGCCCAGCGATGCGAGCAGCGCATATTGGGTCGCGGTAAAAGCACGGTTACATAACAGGCTGATAAAGGCGACGAAAGCAACCGTCGACCAGGCGCCGGTAAAGCCGTCGATCAGTACTGCGGCAAGTAATAAGTTAGTATCGGGCCCAACGCCGGCAATCCAGGCGAACATCAAGTTACTGCTGGCCATGGCGATACCACCAATCATCAGGCCTTTAACTATGCCAAGACGCAGGTTCACCATACTGCCTAATACCGCGAAGACGATAGTGACCCACCAGGTAATGATCTTGGAATAGACCGCAATATCGTCGTTGGTAAAGCCAACTTCCTTATAAAATACAATGGACATCCGCCCCAGAAAGGCTTCACCGATTTTGAATAAAAAGATAAAGGCCAGCATGCCGGCGGCAAGCTGCCAGCCATTGCGCCGGAAGAATTCGGTTACCGGTTCGATCACCGCATTATGCAGCCAGTCGGTGACGTTGTGGAAGCTTCGGACCTCCGGCGCATAACGATGAGGTTCGCGGGCAAAAATAACCAGTAGCAGTTGTAAGCCTAACACGCCGGTTAATAGCAGGTAGCCGTCCTGCCAGTCCCAACTGATGCCGTCGACCATAAAGAAGGGCAGTGCACCCAGGCCGGAATAACCGGTCCACCAGCCAGCTGTTGCCATTGCCGCACCAGCCGATTGCAGACGCGCCTCGTGGGGGCCGAAACATTCAATCCGAAAGGCATCAATAGCGACGTCCTGGGTCGCTGATAACACGGCGATAGCGAGCGCCAGTAATGCCACCAGAGTTAACTGACTGGTGATGTCTATGCGGGTCAGGGCAGCGGTGGCTAACAGAATACCGGTCAGGCACAGGGCGATCCAGCTGCGGCGCTGGCCCAGCCAACGATGTAGCAAGGGGATACGAAAGCGGTCGACTAGCGGCGACCAGCTGAAATTGATTGAGTAAGCGACAAAAACCACGCCAAACAAGCCGATAGCGGTTCGGGACAAACCTTCTTCCTGTAACCAGGCGGATAGCATCGAGCCAATCAGCACCCAGGGAAAACCGCTGATGAGGCCGAAGCCAAAGATCAGCCAGACCCGGGGCTCGCGATAAACTTTAAAATCCTGGTACCAGGGGCGTTCGCTCACGGTTGCGGTAACACTTCAATTCTGATCAGCACCGGCGGCTCTACCGGCACGTCCTGCCAGCCGGTGGCGGCGTGCCAGGGCTCGGATTCGACCTCAGCCATAGCATCCAGGTTGTCCTGACCTTCGACTACCCAGCCAAATACGGCGTAGCCCCAGCCTTTAGTAGATGGATCCAATGATTCGTTATCGCCACTATTAAAAAAGAACTGTCGGGTCGCTGAGTGCGGGTCGGTCTCGCGGGCCATAGCGATTGTGCCATAGGTATTTTTGAGGCCGTTACCAGATTCATTCGGGATCGGATTAAAGGTAGTCAGCGGGGTGAATTCAGCGTCGTAACCGCCGCCCTGAACGACAAAGCCGGGTACGATGCGGTGGAAAATAGTGCCGTTATAACTGCCGGCTTCGACATATTTTAAGAAGTTCTTGACGGTTAGTGGGGCACGATGCCGGTGTAATTCGACCACGATGTCACCGTGGCTGGTCACCATCTTTACACGGGGGAACATGTTATTGGGTTGTATTTCAGCGGCAGCCGGCGGCAGGTAGCAGGCGAGGGCGCTGAGCATGATCATAAGCAGACCAGATAAAAATTTCATAATAAACAACCTTTTCCATTACTGATTAGCGTTTTTTAACACTTAAAATAACGAATTTTGGATTTGCTGCAATCTGTCGGACGGTGCCGAACAGACCCTTCAATGGCTGATGATATGCCAGATGACGGTTCGCCACTACCCGTAATTCACCGCCCTGCCGCAATACGCGCCGGGCATCGCTGAACATTTGTATAGCGATGTGCGAGGTCACCGCATGCTCTTGGTGAAAGGGCGGGTTACATAAAATCAAATCACAGCTTTGTGCGGGTTGCTGGCTCAGACAGTCATCCACAAGGGCCTGATAACGATCGCCGGCAGGGTCAAGGTTTGCGGCAACGTTAGCGCGCGTCGAGGCCACCGCCAGAAAAGATTCATCAATCCAACTGATGCGACTGGCCGGCGACGTGCGGGCATAGCTGATACCCAGTACGCCGTTACCACAGCCTAAATCGACGACAGTTTCAGCACCGGCTGCAGGCAGGTTTTCCAGCAAAAAACGCGCGCCGATGTCGAGCTGATTGCGGGCAAATACACCGGCGTGGTGTAGCAATTCCAGGTTTAACTCCGGCACTGACCAGCGATTTATAAACTGGCTATCGTCAATGGCAACAGCCTTAAAACGCGCCTGTAACAGCCGCGATTTTTTCTGCGCCAGGGATACCTCAACCTGATCACAGTAACGCTGAAACAAGTCACGCACGGCGGGAGTAAAGATTTTACTCTTGGCCGCTGCCACCAGGGGTGTACCCGGCGGCAGCTCAGCCGCCAGGCGCGCCAGTTGAAATTCCAGCAGGCTCAGGCTTTTGGGAACTTTCATCAGCACCCGATCAACATCGACTGGCAGCGGGTCGAGCGGGCTGAGACTCTGCAGTTGATAAGGCAACCGATTCAGGTTCAGGTTATGTTCCCAGGCGCGATGACTGATATAAGAGTCACTGACACTAGCTACAGATAAATGAGCCAGAGGCATCAGCAGGGCGCCAAACTGATCATTAAAGAGCAGCGGCTTGCTGATGGTCGGATGCGCGACAAGATAGTCGTGAATCAGCTCATCGGCGGCATCCCAGGCTTGCAGATTACGCGGACTGTTTACCGGCAGCCGTTGCAGATAAAAGCTACCGGCGGCGGTATTTAGACGCTGATCAGGGGATATTGCCGGGCGCTGCTGGGTTACCATCGGATTATCATTGCCTTACTATTGAGTTGGGTTTGACTTACAATTGGTCGGACATTTCACTCTGAAACATTCGTGCTATGATAGCGAAAAAGTAACTGTGACTATAGGTTTTATAACGTGAAAATACATGCAGAAATAACAGGTTGGGGAAAGTGCCTGCCACCAGCGGTAATGACAAACGAAGATCTGGCGACTTTTCTGGATACGTCCGACGAATGGATCCGTACCCGTACGGGTATCGAAGAGCGTCGGGTCAGCCACCTGGGTACTTCACATTTAGCTACAGTTGCTGCCCGAAACGCGCTGGCGGCGGCCGATCTTGATCCCAATGATTTAGATTTAATTCTGGTCGGCACCTGCACAGCAGACGAAATCATTCCCAACGTGGCATCAGCTGTGCAACGTGATTTAGGCGCTAAATATGCCGCTGCTTTTGATCTGAACGCCGCCTGCAGTAGTTTTTTATATGGTCTGCATTATGCCACCCAGTCAATTCGTACCGGTGCTCACAAAAAAGTTCTGGTTATTGGTGCTGAACGGCTGACGCGGATCCTGGACTGGACCCGCCGCGAAAGCGCGGTGCTGTTTGGTGATGGAGCGGGTGCAATGGTACTGGAAGCCAGCACCGAAGAGACCGGCTTGTTGGCCTCACATGTAACCTGTGATGCCGATGCGCGGGACGTGCTGGCGCTGGAATTCGGCATGAGTTTTGATCGCTTTGATTTTGACGGCATCATGCCATTCAACTTTGTCGGGCAGGAGATTTTTAAGCGTGCAGTCAAGGGTATGAATATTGCCATTGATAAGGTATTCGCGGAAACCGGCCTGACCACGGATGATATTGATTCGCTGATTCCGCATCAGGCGAATAAGCGTCTGATTGATTATCTGGCCAAACGCTGCAACGTACCGGAATCTAAAACCGTTATTAATATCCAGAAGTACGGTAATACCTCGTCGGCAACGCTGCCGATTGCTTATACCGAAGCACTGGAGCAGGGCATCATTAAGCCCGGCGACACCATAGTATCGGCGGTATTTGGTGGCGGTCTGACTTGTGGGGCGGGGATTATTAAATGGGGCCAGCGCGTAAGGCCGAAACAAAATAACCAGATGCAATTACCGGGGACTGACAAGTCAGCGCTGGATCTTATTCTGCCAATGCATCTGGCCACTAAAAAAGCATGGGAAGCCAGAGGCAATGAGTAATTACAGCAGTGAGTATGTAAAGTCAGAACTGAAGAACGGCGTAGTATGGCTCACCCTGTTACGTACTGATAAAAAAAACGCCCTGACACAGGATATGTATCGTGCTCTGACGCATGAGCTGCAGCAAGCTGAGCGGGACAGTTCGGTCGCCGCGGTGGTGCTGACCGGCAGTGGCGATAGTTTTACCGCTGGCAATGATTTGCAGGACTTTCTGCAGATTAAAGAACTGGATAGCAGCGCTGCCCCATTTGAGTTTCTCTATACGCTCAGTAGCCTTACGGTACCACTTATCGCGGGCGTAAATGGCCTGGCGATTGGCATAGGCACGACAATTCTGCTGCACTGTGATTTAGTTTACGCCAGTGCGGAAGCGAAGTTTGCGCTGCCTTTTGTCGATTTGGGTCTGGTTCCGGAAGCGGCGTCCAGCTTATTGCTGCCGGCCGCATGCGGGCACTTACGGGCGGCTGAACTGCTCCTGTTGGGCGAAACCATCGATGCCGATACTGCACTGAATTTTGGCTTAGTGAATAAAGTGGTAGATGCTGATCAGCTGCAGCAACAGCTTGAAGGCAGTGCTGCTGCCCTGGCAGCTAAGCCAGCTAAAGGTCTGCGCGCAACGAAAGCGCTGATGAAGTTGCCGGCCGAGCCAGTCGCTGACCGCATCGATCGCGAAGCGCAGGTATTCATCCGCGCGCTAAACTCAGACTCTGCTAGAGCGGCGATTACAAGCCGCTTGCAACGGAAAAAGTAACTAAATCATCAGTACTGGTTAAATTCCCTCCAGTTAGCACCGGCTTGCCTTGCCAGCACGCCGGTGATCATGGATAATGCGCGGCGTTATGGCGGCCTCATTGGTCCCCTCGCAACGCTAACTGATGAATCCGGTCAGGCCCGGAAGGGAGCAGCCGCAGTCAGGGATGCGTGTGCCGGGGTGTGGCTGGTGAGGCCGCCACCCAATTCCTCCTTCGTTATTCCCGCTCTGCAGTGTTAGTATTCGTTTACTCACAGGTAAATGACTAATACGGACACCGCTAATGCCTAAGAATCAAACCCCTGTTTATTACGGCGAATATCTTCGCCTTGACAAGCTCCTTGACGCGCAGCAGCCGCATAGTTCACGTTATGGCGACGAAGCCCATGACGAAATGTTATTTATAATTGTACATCAGGTTTATGAGCTCTGGTTCAAGCAGGTATTGCATGAACTGCGCTCCATTTATAAAGAATTTCAGCAACCGAAGCTGGACGACAAGGCTTTATACCTGGTATCTCACCGGCTGCGCCGGATTCTGACCATTCAGGACTTGATGAATGATCAGGTTGGCGTTATCGAAACCATGACACCCCAGGAGTTTCTCGAATTCCGGGACATTCTGGTGCCTGCATCCGGCTTCCAGAGTGTCCAGTTTAAAGAGCTGGAAATCATCCTGGGGCTGACCCGCGGTAAGCGCATCGCCTTTGATCAGCAATCTTTTTTCAATCGGCTTAACGATGAAGATCGCAATTACCTGGAAGAACTGGAGCGGCAACCGAGCCTGTTTGATCGCGTCGATGACTGGCTGGCGCGTATGCCATTTTTGCAGTTTGAAGACTTCAGTTTCTGGGAGGTGTATCAGCAGGCCGTGCAAAAATCCCTCGATCAGGATGAACAAGTTATTCGGGAAAATGCGGCCGATGTCGAGCAACTGGCAGCTGAACTAGCGGGGTTGCAGTCAAACCGGGATAATTTTGCCGCACTTTTCGATAACGAACGTTATACCGAGTTACAAAAAGATGATCGGGTGCGTTTATCTCAGCGCGCCATGTTAAGTGCGTTATTTATTACGCAGTATCGAGAAGAACCCGCTTTTAACCTGGCCTGGCAGGTCATTACCTCGCTGGCTGAAATGGATGAGAAGTTAACCATCTGGCGTTATAAACACGCTATGATGGTACAGCGTATGCTCGGCACTAAGATTGGTACCGGTGGCTCATCGGGCCATGATTATCTGCGGCGGACTACGGAGCAAAATCGCGTATTTAAAGACTTTTTTGCAATGTCGACCTATTTGCTGCCGAAAAGTACCTTGCCGGAGTTACCGCCATCGGTGCGCCAGGCACTGGGCTTTTATTTTCGTGACTGAGCGGTCGCTTTACGAGGCCGCTCGCTGAACCACCGTATACCCTGGTACAAAGCGCTCATCTGGTCGGCAAGGCGCTGTGCCAGCCATTGCCGGCGACTCTCAGAGCAAAGCTGTTCCAATGCCCGTAGGTTGCTCCGGATCTCATCCAGGTAACAACGTGGTGTCAGCGCATCGCTGCGAAACAGACTATCGTCGAACCAGTCACTGAATTCTTCTTCCTGAATATTGAGTTGCTCGATGTCCTGCTGCATTTGTTGTAGCTGGGCGAGCAAACGCTGTTTGAGCTGTTCATCAAGCATGCTGGTGGTTCCATCTTTGGCAGAACCCATACTTTAGGGCAGAACCGAAGCAATTGCGATAGTTGAAAACTGAACTTTAAGGTTATAAGTAGAGTCATAATTTATGAACTACGCTAATACCTAATGAGGAGTAATATAGACTGCCTGTTAAGATGCTGTAAACGAGATGGAATCTGCAGGGAAGCACTGATTTAACTAAGATCTGTGGGTTGACAGTCTTGTCAGGATCATGGGAGTATTGAGCGATTATTACTTTACAGGTTTAGTTACTACTTGTGGCCTTACTTGTGAAAGTAATAGCTGCAAAGTGTTGATTAAACTCTTTTCGTCACTCAAATAACCGGAAGCTTTCGGCATGGCGTCGTCAGTTGGAAGGTTAAGTCAAATTGGTTGGGAACTATGACCAAAGTAATCAATAAAAGCAAAATCGCTATTGCCTTAGTTGGCATGTTCGCGATGGCCGGCAGCGCTACCGTTGCGGCACAAGATGTTTCCGCGCTGCAAAGCGAAGAAGCAAAAATCCATGAATCAATGAAGCGCGCTCAGTCAAAGATTGACTCCCTGTTTGAGCAGAGTCAGGAATTGCTTTTTGAATACCGCTCTGTTGTAGACGAGTATGAGAACCTGAAAGTTTACAATGATCATGTGGCACGTTTAGTTGATGACCAAAATCAGACGCTGGCTTCATTACAGCGCCAAATCGACGGCATCGATGAAACCAAGCAGGGTGTTATTCCCCTGATGTATAAAATGATCGACTCGCTGGAAGAATTTGTGAAGCTGGATATTCCAATCCACAAAGAGCGTCGTTTAGAGCGCGTTCAGCGTCTGCGTGACATCATGGAGCGCTCTGACGTAACCACTTCTGAGCAGTTCCGCCAGATCATCGAAGCCTACCAGGCAGAGATGGACTACGGTTCAGGTCTGATCGCCTATGAAGGTAAACTTCAGTTTGAAGGCGAAGAGATTTCTGTTGATTTCTTCCATTTAGGCCGCGTTGCACTGCTTGCGCAGTCACTGGACCTTAAAAATGGCTGGATTTACAACAAAGAAACTGACTCGTGGGCAGCGTTAGGCGACGTGTACCTGGGTTCGCTGACTAAAGCGATCCGGATGGCACGTAAGCAAACGGCTCCTGATTTGATTGAACTGCCAATTTTCGCAGCGGAGCGTGCAGAATGAAACAACTAGTGAAATCCTTACTGGTCGCCTTAACAGTCACTCTGTCAGCTGGCGTTACCGCAGTAAATGCTCAAGAAGCCAAGTCACTTGACCAGCTACTTGAGCTGGTAAAACAAAATCGCGTGTCATCACAGAACATCAGTGAAGAACGTCTGCAAGAGTTCACCGCTGAGCGTGCTGACAAACAGGCTCTGTTAAACCGTGCTAAACAGCAGCTGCGTGACGAGAAAGCCCGCGGGCAGCGTCTGCAGACCCAGTTTGCAGAGAATGAAATTGCCCTGGCCAACAAAGAACAGGAACTTGAGACCGCTAAAGGTACTTTGGGTGAAATGTTCGGTGTGGTTCGTGGTTCAGCAAGCGATGTGATTGGTCGTATCGCGACTTCAATCGTTAGTGCCCAGTATCCTGGTCGTGAGAAAGTGCTTGAGTCACTGGCTGAAGCGCAGGAACTGCCAACTATCGCAGAACTTGAAGAACTATGGTTTGCCCTGCTGACTGAAATGAAAGAGTCAGGCAAAACCGTAACCTTCAATACTGACGTGGTCATGCTGGACGGTAGCACGGAAAACCGTGACGTCACCCGTATCGGCGTATTCAACCTGATTTCTGGTGGCATGTACTTTACTTTCAATGACCAGGCTAATGAAATTCAGCCATTGGGTCGTCAGCCAGAGGGTTATGTAACTGCCTCTGTTGAAGACTACCTGGCTCTGGACGAAGGTTATACCGGTCTTTACGTTGACCCGGCTCGTGGCCAGATTCTTAGTCTTGCTACTCAGAAGGCAACTCTGGAAGAGCGTTATCACCAGGGTGGTACAGTAGGCTACGTTATTACTGTAGCGCTACTGATCGGCTTGCTGATTGCAGTGTATAAGTTTATTACTCTGGGTATCGAAAGTGCCAAGATGCGTTCACAGCTGAAGAACACTGATAAGCCTTCTACAGGTAATGCGCTGGGTCGTATCCTTAAGGTCTATCATGAGAACAAAGGCTCTGATGTTGAGAACCTTGAGCTGAAACTTGATGAAGCCATTCTGCGCGAAACGCCGCGTATCGACGCTGGCGTCAACATCATCAAGATTCTGGCAGCGATTGCACCTCTGTTAGGTCTGTTAGGTACAGTTGTTGGTATGATCGGTACCTTCCAGTCTATTACCCTGTTTGGTACAGGTGATCCGAAAATCATGGCGGGTGACATCTCAATGGCGCTGGTAACGACCGCATTAGGTCTGATTGCAGCACTGCCACTGATTTTGATCCACGCGATTGTAGCTGGCCGTGCTAAAGGCATCGTTCAGGTACTTGACCAGCAGGCCGCTGGTATCGTAGCCGCTCACGCGGAGCCAAAGGAGTAATCCTATGATTTACCTGATAGAACTCTGGGAATCTATCAGGGATTTTCTGAGTACCGGTGGCGACGTCTTGTACGTCGTCATGGGAGCGCTCTTTCTCATGTGGGTACTCATGGTAGAGCGCTATTGGTTCCTGGCTGGTGTGTTTCCAAAACTCAAGAAAGAAATTCTCGAGAATTGGGACAAACGGCAGGACACCACCTCCTGGTATGCTCATAAGATCCGTGATGCATGGATTTCCGAAGCTGACGTTAAGCTAAATGCGCGTATTTTGTTGATTAAAACCTGTGTTGCCATTTGTCCGTTAATCGGCCTTCTGGGTACTGTAACCGGTATGATTGCAGTCTTCGAAGTGATGGCAGTACAAGGAACGGGTAACCCACGTCTGATGGCGTCAGGTATCTCGATGGCAACAATCCCGACTATGGCAGGGATGGTTGCAGCATTGTCCGGTATGTTTTTTGCCACGCGCCTGGAAGCGCGGGTAAAACGGGCGAAGCATAAATTAATCGACAGTTTGCCACATCATTAAGAGAGAAGAATTATGGCACGTAACCGTTTTCGTGAAGAGGAAGATGCAGCGATCGATATGACGCCGATGCTCGACATCGTGTTTATCATGTTGATCTTCTTCATCGTAACGACCTCTTTCGTTAAAGAAGCTGGTATTGACGTGAACAAGCCAGAAGCAAGTCAGGCGCAGAAGAAACCTTCGGCCAACATCTTTATCGCTATTCGTGCGAATGGCGAAGTATGGATGGACAAGCGTATGGTCGCTGTTGAGCGTGTTGGCGCCAACATCGAACGTCTGCTGGCAGAGCAACCTACCGATATGGTTGTGATTCAGGCGGACAAAGAAGCCAAACATGGTGTTGTCGTTAAAGTCATGGATCAAATCAAGGAAGCGGGTAATCTCACGATATCCATAGCCGCAGAGGACGATTAATATGGTGCGCTTTATAGTATCAATACTATTAGGTGCGGCTGCCACGTTCCTGTTGTTCGCTTTTATGGCATTTCTGATTAGTGGAGGCGAAGGACGGAACGAGCCGCCTCCACCAACAGCTGCTATCGAAATTGTGAGCCAGCCGGCGGACGAGGATACCGACGTACGTCGTCGTACTCCGCCGCCGCCACCGCCGCCGCAGCAGCCGCCACAGACACCACCAAATGAACCTGACACATCTGATGATGCCGGTATGAATTTGGATCTGGGTTTTGAAGTTGATGTTGGTGGAACAGACACTGGCTTCTCAACCGATGGCGTCAGAACTGATGGTGAAGCAACGCCGATTGTTCGTATTAATCCGCGTTATCCGCCAGCAGCACAGCGCGATGGTATCAATGGTTGGGTGGATCTTCGCTTTACTATTGATGAAACCGGCGGGGTAACTGATGTTGAAGTAATCAACTCAGAACCACGGCGGGTATTCGATCAGGAAGCGCGTCGGGCGCTGTACCGCTGGAAGTATAAGCCGAAGATCGTTGACGGGCAGCCAGTCCGGCAGCCTGGTCAGACGGTCCGACTCGAATTCAATCTGGACGAGGGCCAATAACGATGATGCACAAACAACTCACAGTCTTAGTTAGTGCGAGTATATTGTGTGCTGTGCTGGCAGTTGCTTCGGCACCTGCCACTGCACAAAACGTCAATTATGACTTGCCTTCTGCAGAGACGATTCAGGAACGCAAGGATACCCGTGAGAACAAAGCGGTATCTGATCGTGTCGGACGCCGGATTATGGGCGCTTTCGAGCTGTACAGCGAACAGGAAGATGTGCAGGGCGCTATTGCTGAACTTGAAGATGCGTCGCCTCGCGACCCTTTTGATATTGCTTATGTTAATCGCTTTTTGGGTAACCTCTATGCAGCCGATGATAAGTTGGAGAAGGCGTTAGCGCTGACTAAAAGCGCTGCCGATGCTGATGTTCTTGGCTTTACTGACCACGAAGCCGCGCTTAAGTTAACAGCTGATCTGAGTTTGCAGCTGGAAAAATATGAGCAGGCGATCAACTACTACGGAAAGTGGCTTCAGTTTACCGGTGAATATAACCCTGATGTGTTTCTTCGTATTGCTAACGCTTATTACGAACTGAAGCAGTTTGATAAGGTTATTAAGCCGGCTGACATGGCTATCAGGTACTATGAGGAACCGAACAAGAACCCTTACGTATTGAAAGTCGCGTCGTTTTACGAGCGGAAGATGTATGGTGAAGCAATTAAGGTTCTTGAAAACGGCCTGAATGTACTGCCAGGCGAAAAAGTCTGGTGGAACCAGCTGGGTATGATGTACATGCTCGAAGAGCAAGTAGCAAAAGCGCTGCAGACTCTTGAGATTGCCTATCTGGCCGGTTATTTCGATAAGGAAAGCCAGTACCGTTCATTGGTCCAGTTGTATAACAACAATGAAATTCCGTATAAATCCGCATCGCTGATGGAAAAACATCTGGCGAGTGGCGATATAAAGAAAACGGCTCGTAATTATCAGAGCGCGGCCAATAACTATGAAGCAGCCAGAGAATATGATCGTGCTGCTGTGATGTATGGTGAAGCCGCGAAACTTGAGGAAGATGCAGAGGGTAAAGCCGCTCAGTATCGTCGTCAGGGCACCGCTTACCTGCGCTCCGAGAATTATACCCGTGCCGCAGAGGCTTATCGTAAGTCCATCGATCTGGGTTATGACGATCCAGGCCCGGTTTATATGTCGCTGGCCGAATCCTATTTCTATGCGAATAATTTCAGTCAGGCACTGACCTATATTCAGGAAGCGCAGAAATATGAAGAGCAGCGCCGCAACGCACGTAGCTGGGAGCAATATATCCGGCAGAAAGCGAAAAACCGTGGTGTTAGTCTCTAAGCATTTTTGCTGAGTTAAACTATAAAGCTATTGAAAAAGCCCCGCTAAAACGCGGGGTTTTTTTTAAGTTATCGGCTGAATGAACTATGCTTAGACTCGTTAGTCAAAGTAGTAACTCATCATATCTGGAGGTTAGTATGAACAACGTTAAGAAATCAGTATCTATTGCAGTGGGTGCCATGATGGCGAGTGCTGCCGGTGTCAGTGCTGCGACCGCAAGCCCGTTTTCGTATTCAGAATTAGCGAGTGGCTATCAGCAGCAAAGCCATCAGCAGGTTCCTGACAAGCATAAAGAAGGCAAGTGCGGTGGGGAACGTAAAGAAGAAATGAAAGACAAGGCAAAGGAAGGTAAATGCGGCGAAGGCAAGTGCGGTGAAACTCACAAAGCCGAGATGAAAGGTCATGCCGAAGAAATGAAGGGTAAGGCCGAAGAAATGAAAGGTCACGCCGAAGAAATGAAAGACAAAGCCGAAGAAGGGAAGTGTGGCGAAGGTAAATGCGGCGAAGGCAAGTGCGGCGCAGCGTAGGTATTGGCTTACGGCGGGAGTTTCTGGCGGATGTATTGCACGAAACTCCCGCCGTTGGTTTTTGGGAGGTTGCTCCTGAAAACTGGATACCCAGAGGTAATGAAGCGCAGCGCGAATTGGCTGAGATCAGGGAGCGCTATCCGCTAACCACGCACGGCTTGTCGTTATCCATAGGTAGCCCCGATCCCCTTGATGAACCTTTTGTGCTGGCGATAAAAGATTTTTTAAACCGTTATAAGATAGACCTTTACAGTGAACACCTCAGTTACTGTTCTGCTCAGGGACACCTCTACGATCTGTTACCTATTCCCTTTACTGAAGAAGCGGCTAACTATGTCGCAGAGCGCGTCAGGCGCGTTCAGGAATTGCTTGAGCGACCACTGATCCTGGAAAATGTTTCTTATTATGCAGCCCCAGGCCAGCAAATCCGGGAGCTGGAGTTTATCTGCCAGGTACTGGATCAAGCCGACTGTAAACTCCTGCTTGATGTAAACAATGTTTATGTGAATAGCGTGAATCACAGTTACGACCCATACGAGTTTATCCGCCAGCTCCCGTCGGAGCGTATCGCTTACGGCCATATCGCCGGGCATTTTGATGAAGCCCCTGATTTGCTGATTGATACGCATGGTACTGATGTTAAACCCGAAGTCTGGAAGCTATTAGAGTTTGCCTATCAGCAACACGGGGTATTCCCGACGTTGCTGGAGCGCGATTTTAATATACCGCCATTGGCAGAGTTATGTCGTCAGGCGCAGCAGATTAGTGCCTTACAGGATGCTGCCGATGCCTGATTATCGACAGACCCAACGCGAGTTCGTAGATTGGCTGCGCGATCCCGATAATGCGCCGGCACCGGACTCAGTGGAGATGCGGCGGTTGCGGGTTTATCGGCGGCTGATTGCTAACAACGTCAATAATTTTTTGCGTAGTGGTTTTCCGGTATTACGCGACGTGCTGAGCAAAGCAGTCTGGCAGCAATTAGCCGACAGGTTCATCCGCGAGCATACTGCCGTATCCCCATACTTTTCTGAAATCGGCAAAGAATTTGTTGATTTTCTCGCTGCTCAGCAGGAGTTGCCCGAGTCGGTCCCACCTTATACTTATGAACTGGCGGCCTATGAGCGTATGGAGGTTGAAGCCCTGTTCGCGGTTATCCCGGACGAATTACATCAACTTAGCGCAAGCGAAGCAGCAGCCACTGCTGAGGATAGTCGCTGGTATCTTAATCCCAGTGCGCAAATTGGCAGCTTCAGCTTTCCGGTAGCCTGGATTAGTGCCGATAACGCCGCTCCCGACCCATCGCCGGAAGGATACTTTTTACTGGTGTTCAGACCGTTGAAAAAGGAGCAAGAAGATCAGCCTGCCCGCGTCCGGTTTCTGCAACTGAATCCGGTTACTGCTGTACTGGTCGATTGCTTGCGGCAAAGCCAGTCTGGCTTAACGCGGAATGAACTAACGCAGCAGTTAGTTCAGTTGCTGCCGCAGCTGGATGCGCAAGTTGTACGCACCGGAGTGGGCCAAATTCTTCCCGATTTTGCCGAACGTGGTGTGTTGTTAGCTGCACGTTAATCAAGTATGATCTGCCCCGCAAAATTTATAGTTACCGAGGTATTTTGCTATGGCACATGAAGAAAATTTCCGCGATCGTTCGAATGCAACTATGGGTTTGCTGGCGGTACTGGTTATCGTCGCAATTCCCCTGTTGCCGGCGGTGCTGGCGTGGATGAAGTTTTTCTCCAATTAGAGTACCAATTACCTTTCAAAAGGGTTAAGTATGTCACTATCATTACTGCTGGTTGAAGATAAGCCTGCGACCCGGAACGCTCTGTTGCAAGCTCTGGCTGATAGCGCATTTACGGTTACCTGCGCGACTGATGGTCTGGATGGTTTAAGTCAGGCTAAGGCTAAAGCCTATGACGTCGTTTTGCTGGATCATAAAATGCCCCTGATGGATGGCCTGGCGCTGTTACGTAATCTGCGTGAGTTACCTGAATATAGCCAGACCCCGCTGATATTGATGACAACCCAGGAGCTCAACCAGGTTGAGACCGCGGCGGGCAAAGCCGGTGCTGATCTGTGTCTGCCGAAACCTATTGATAATAGGCGCTTGCTTGGTCTGCTGGCGGATCTTGGCCGTTCTATGCTGCCACCTGAATGCCGGACAGCCTGACCGTTTGCGGACTGTACGCTGTGCAGATTTTAAGGTAACGTAGCAGCATTAACAGCAAAGGATATTGGCATGAGTTATCAGGTTCTGGCACGTAAATGGCGTCCGCGCAACTTTACCGAAGTTGTCGGGCAGCAACATGTGCTGAAGCCGCTAATTAATGCACTGAATTCGGGGCGTTTGCACCATGCCTGGCTGCTGACCGGAACCCGTGGGGTCGGCAAAACGACTATCGCTCGTATCCTCGCCAAAAGTCTCAATTGCGAAACTGGTATTACCGCGTCACCTTGTGGCGAATGCAGTGCCTGCACCGCGATTGATCAAGGACGCTTTGTTGATCTTTTAGAAATTGACGCAGCCTCTCGCACCAAAGTTGAAGATACCAGAGAGTTGCTGGACAACGTCCAGTACCGGCCGACCCAGGGGCGTTTCAAAGTTTATCTGATTGATGAAGTGCACATGCTGTCGCGGCACAGTTTCAACGCACTGCTCAAGACCCTGGAAGAACCCCCTGAGCACGTTAAATTTTTGCTGGCGACCACAGATCCGCAGAAACTTCCTGTCACCGTTTTATCCCGTTGTTTGCAGTTTAATCTGAAAGCGCTGTCGCGAGCCGAAATTGCCGGTCATTTGCAACAGGTTCTGCAGAGCGAGGATATAGCTGCTGATGAGCAGGCATTGCAGTTGTTGGCCCGGGCCGCTCAGGGTAGCTTGCGCGATGCGCTTAGTCTGACCGACCAGGCTATCGCGCAAGGTAATCAGGCGGTTACTGTGGACGGTGTGCAACAGATGCTTGGCAGCGTTCCGGGCTACGAGTTAGTCGCACTGTTACAACAGATTCTTATGGGGCAGGGCGAAGCCCTGTTGCAAACGTTGGATAAAGTCGCCGGCCAGGTCCCTGATCTTGCCAGTTTGTTGTCCGAGCTGCAGAACCTGCTGCACCAGATAGCTTTATTTCAGGCGGTGCCCGCGGTGGCAGATGCGTTGGGTTTAAGCGACGCAGAACAGCGTCTCGCCCGTCAATTGCCGGCGGAGCTGATCCATGTATTTTACGACATTCTGGTACAAGCTCGCCGGGACCTCGATTTTGCTTCGGATACCCGCAGCGGTGTGGAAATAGCTCTGCTGCGCATGATGACTTTCCGTCCCGAATACCTTGAAGTCATAGAAACCGAAGCCACTACTGTTACCCAAATTCGTAATGAACAACAGACCAGTTCAGAAATCAGTGAGGAGTCGCAGCTGCAACGTGATGCTGAACCTGAGCAGATGCAGGAGCGAGAGCAAGAAGCTGAGCCTGAGCCTGAACAGGAGGCCCCAGCTTCCGTTGGCGGTCACGCTGATATCGAAGCGCTGATTGCAACGCGGGATGCTTTGCAGCAAAAAAAAAATCCTGAAGTCGCAGTAACAGCCCCAGCGTCTGAACCGGATCCGCAGCCAGAACCCGAGCCAAAGCCAGCAACACAGCATGAATTCGCGTCGGGAATCGCTGAGCCAGCCGCACAGGAAGCTCCGAAAGCACCGTCACGGCTTGATCCCCTGCGCAAACAGAGTATTGATAAATCGGTCAGAACGGCCGCCGAAGTTGACTCATGGGCGGCAATTATCGATAACAGCGAACTGCATGGACTGGCGCGGCAACTAGCTCGAAACAGTGTTTTGCACAAGGTTGATGATAATAAGTACCAGCTGTGTTTACGCACCGATTGGGCGCACCTTCTTAATGATAGCGCGGTGGAAGTCATCACCGGCATGCTGCAGGATAGCCTGGCAATGGAGCTGACCGATGTGGTGGTACAGAACATTGAACAGCCCACGCCCACTGAAATACAACTCCAGATTGATGCACAGCGACTGCAACAGGCTCATGCCGAGCTGACCGCTGACCCGCTGGCTCAGGCTCTGACAACAACTTTTGGTGCGGTGCTGATCGAAGATAGCGTAAAACCAATCTGAAACCATGATTTATCCGGGCTTAACCGGTATTATTGAACGAACACGAATGACTTAAACAAGAGGTTAATATGTTTAAAGGTGGAATGGGCGCGATGATGAAACAAGCCCAACAAATGCAAGATAAGATGCAGAAAGTTCAGCAGGAAATCGCCAGCATGGAAGTGACTGGTGAAGCGGGCGCCGGCATGGTTAAAGTGACTATGCTTGGCAACCATAATGTGCGCCGCGTAGCTATTGATCCCAGCCTGATGACGGATGACGATCAGGAAATGCTGGAAGATCTTATCGCTGCCGCTGTGAATGATGCGGTGCGCCGGGTTGAGCAAACCAGCAAAGATAAAATGGCCGAAGTTACCGGCGGCATGAATCTGCCACCGGGCTTTAAAATGCCGTTCTGATTAAGGTCTGCAGATGCGATTAAGTCCGGCGATAACAGAACTGATCCAGGCGCTGCGGTTGTTGCCAGGGGTTGGTCCGAAGTCCGCCCAGCGTATGGCTTTTCAGATTCTTGAGCGCCAGCGTGAAGGCGGCTTACGGCTGGCTACCGCATTAACCGAAGCAGTTGAAAAAGTAGGCCACTGTGAGGTCTGCCGAACGCTTACCGAAGATACAATATGCGGTATCTGCGCCCAACCCAAACGTCGGGACAGTGGCTTGCTCTGTATCGTAGAAACGCCTGCCGATGTATTGGCTATTGAGCAGACCGGCTACTATCAGGGCTGTTATTTCGTGCTGATGGGGCATTTGTCTCCTCTGGATGGTATCGGACCTGATGAAATTGGTCTGGATATCCTCGCCAAAAGACTCAGAGAAGAGCCGGTACAGGAGGTTATCCTGGCCACGAATCCGACGGTGGAAGGCGAAGCAACCGCCCATTTCATTGCGGATTTAGCCCATCGCCAGCGTATCGCAACCTCCAGAATCGCCCATGGCGTGCCGGTTGGTGGTGAACTGGAGTATGTTGACCAAGCTACGCTGGGGCATGCCTTCAGTGGTCGTAAAGTTATTGATATGAATTAGTACTCTGGCGCTTGAAATCTTAGGCGCCGTCCCCATCTCTTTAAGCAGTATTTACCATCAATAGTGCAGGAGAGACTACTATGGCGGAAGCCCGTCAATCGGAAACCCATGGTTTTCAGACCGAAGTGAAGCAACTGCTTCACCTGATGATCCATTCGCTTTATTCCAATAAAGAAATCTTTCTTCGGGAACTTGTTTCCAATGCATCGGATGCAGCTGATAAATTGCGCTTTCAGGCGCTAAGTGATGGCAGTTTATTAGCTGACGATGCCGAGCTTTATGTGCGCGTGAGCGCAGATAAAGAAGCCGGAACTATTACCATCAGCGATAACGGTATTGGTATGACCCGCGATGAGGTGATGAGTAACCTCGGAACCATCGCTAAATCAGGTACGGCCGATTTCTTCAGCAAGCTGTCTGGCGATCAGGCTAAAGACAGCCGGCTCATTGGCCAGTTCGGCGTTGGTTTTTACTCGGCCTTTATCGTTGCTGAATCTGTCACCGTGCGCACCCGCGCAGCCGGCGCTGATGCCAGTGAAGGGGTTGAATGGAGTTCACGCGGTGAAGGGGAATTTGAGTTACGCCAGATAGACAAGGCCAAACGTGGTACCGACGTTATTCTGCAGGTCCGCGATGACGCTGAGGAATATCTGGATGAGTGGCGTCTGAAAAGCATAGTGACTAAGTATTCAGACCACCTGAATATTCCGGTGCAGATGCCCAAGCGCGATGACGAAGGCAAGGCTGACGGCTGGGAGGCCGTTAATTCTGGCCAGGCGCTGTGGACTCGCGAGAAATCAGAAATTTCTGATGAAGAATATAAAGAGTTCTATAAAACCATCGCCCATGACTTTGAAGATCCGCTGCTGTGGAGCCACAACAAAGTTGAAGGAACCTCTGAATACACCAGCCTGCTGTATATTCCAAAGCGTGCGCCCTGGGATTTATGGAACCGTGAACAACAGAACGGTATCAAGTTGTACGTAAAGCGTGTCTTTATCATGGATGACGCGACCCAGCTTATGCCGACCTATCTGCGTTTTGTGCGGGGGTTGATGGATTCCAGCGATTTACCGCTGAATGTGTCGCGGGAAATTTTGCAGGATAATAAGATCACCCGGTCAATGCGTAATGGCAGTACCAAAAAAGTACTGAGCATGCTGAGTAAACTCGCCAAAGACGATCCGGATACTTATCAGGAGTTCTGGAACACCTTTGGTACTGTGCTGAAAGAAGGACCAGCTGAAGATCAGGCCAATCAGGAGAAAATCGCCAGCCTGCTGCGCTTTGCCTCCACCCATACGGATACCAGTGAGGCATCAACCAGCCTGGACGAATATCTTGAGCGCATGCCTGAGCAACAGCAAAGCATCTATTACATTGTTGCTGACAGTTATGAAGCAGCCCGCGACAATCCGGCGTTGGAGATCTTCCGGAAAAAGGGCATCGAAGTATTGCTGCTGTCGGAGCGCATCGACGAATGGTTAATGAGTCATCTGAGCACATACAAGGAGAAGACTTTCCAGTCGGTTACCCGGGGCGACCTGGATCTTGGTGAGCTTGAAGATGAAGAAAGCAAACAGCAACAGGAAGCTGCTGAGAAAGCTTTTGAAGACTCAGCGAAGCGCTTCGAAAAAGCGCTTGGTGACAAAGTGAAAAGTGTGCGGGTAACGCACCGGCTGACCAGCTCGCCTGCCTGTATCGTCACAGATGAAAACGATATGAGTACGCAGATGGCTAAACTGATGGAGGCCGCTGGCCAGAAGGTTCCGGAAACCAAGTATATCTTTGAGGTAAACCCGGAGCACACCCTGGTACAACGGGTGGTGGCGCTTGAGGACGAGCAACGCTTCAGTGAATGGGCCCAGCTGCTGCTGGACCAGGCGACCCTTGCTGAGCGCGGTAATCTGAAAGACCCGGCACAGTTTGTGACCCGGCTGAATCGTTTGATGCTGGAGCTGACAGACGCCTGATCCAGGTGTCTGTTTTAGCACTGCCCGGACTTGTAAAGCCTGCCGCTGCAAGGTAAAGTTCGGGCTTACTCCAAGCGATCAAACTATTTAAGCAAATAAAGAGGTTGTTCATGCGCATTATCCTGCTGGGCGCTCCGGGCGCAGGGAAAGGTACACAGGCGCAGTTCCTGATGAAAACCTTTGGGATTCCACAAATCTCAACAGGCGATATGTTACGGGCTGCGATAAAAGCCGGAACTGATTTAGGCAAAAAAGCGAAGGCGGTTATGGATGCTGGCAAGCTGGTATCAGACGATATTATGATTGGTCTGGTCAAAGAGCGGGTAGCTGAGCCAGACTGCCAGAACGGTTATTTGCTGGACGGTTTCCCCCGTACTATTCCGCAGGCTGATGCCATGCATGAAGCGGGTATTGAAGTCGACTACGTACTTGAATTTGCGGTTCCGGATGATGTGATCGTGAAGCGTATGGCTGGTCGTCGCGTTCACCCGGGTTCGGGGCGTGTTTACCACGTGGATCACAACCCGCCAAAGCAGCAGGGTAAAGATGATCTGACTGGTGAAGACCTGATAGTCCGCGACGACGATAAAGAAGAAACCGTGCGCAAACGGTTAGCGATTTATCACGAACAAACCGAGCCATTGGTCGCTTATTATCGTAAACTAGCAGAGCAAGGTGAAACGGTCTTCCATCGGCTTGATGGAACCCGTGATGTAGAATCAATCAGTGCCGAGCTTGGCGAGCTGTTAAGCTGATTCCGGCGGTTCGACATTTTTCAAAAACCCACCTTGCGTGGGTTTTTTTATAACTATAAGTCAGAGGTGCGTTGATGGAACTCATGTTAACTACAAGTCTGCTCTATGCCGGTTTATTAACCTTACTTTATATTGGCCTGTCCGGGGTTATTATCCGGCTGCGCTGGCGTGACCGGGTAGGTCTGGGAACGGGTGAATCTCAGGATCTGAAGGTGGCTGTGCGGGCTCATGGTAATTTTTCTGAATATGTACCACTGGCGCTGCTATTGCTGGTGCTGATGGAACTGACCGGCGCCTATATGTGGCTGCTTCATGCGTTAGGCGGCTTACTCTTTGTCGCCCGGATTTGTCATGTTATCGGCCTGCGAATGAGCATCGGGCCGTCCTGGGGTCGCACGGTCGGCGTACTGGGTACCTTTATCGTGCTGCTGGTGCAGGCTGGTTATATGCTGGGCTATGCGATCGGAAGCCAGCTATGACCGGAGTTACCGGCAGCTATCGTAGTGGCACTGCTGGCCAGCCGCCGGTGTTGTTATTGCATAGTTCGCAGAGTACCAGTGGCCAGTGGCGGGCACTGCAGGCTGAGCTTAACCAGCACTTCGATGTGCTTGCGGTTGATCTGCTCGGCTATGGTAAAGCGGCCCGGCCGGAAGTCATGGATCCGGATGATTTTCGTTTAAGCGATGAAATACCGCGGGTGCTGGCGGCTATAGAGGACGCCGCCATCGACCATCCAGTGCATTTGATTGGTCATTCGTACGGCGCCGCACTGGCGCTTAAGCTTGCCCGCGAACAGGCTCTTCCGGTACGCAGTCTGACCTTATTCGAGCCCGTTGCCTTTCATATTCTGGACAGCGACCAGCCAGCCCGACAGGAAATTGATAAAATCGCCGATCAAATGCATCAGGCCGATGCTGAAGCGGCGACCCGCGCCTTTGTTGATTACTGGAATCAGCCTGGCTATTTTGATGCCCTGCCGGAGCGAATCCGGCAGGGGATGGTGCGCCAGGCCGGGAAAGTAACAATGGATTTTGCCGCCTTGATGGGCGAGCCGTGTAACGCTGAGGACTATCATCAGATACAGGTGCCGACGTTATTGCTGACCGGTGCTTTCAGCCGGCTTAGCGCGCAGCAGGTGGCCGCGCGCCTGCAGCACGTATTACCACAAGTTGAAACGGCCGCATTAGCTTGTGGCCACATGGGGCCAGTTACTGCGCCCGAGCTGGTAAATCCAGTGATCGTTCGTTTTTTGCATCAGCAACACCCGGAGATCAATCTTGACTGAAAGCTATCAGCCGCCTGTTGCAGAGTTCCCGCTGCTGCAGCAAAATCCACAGCTAATCTACCTGGATAGTGCTGCCACCTGTCAGGTGCCGGCGGCTGTGCTGAATAGCTTTCAGCATTATTTCACCAGTACCCATGCCAATGTGCATCGCGGCAGCCACCGGCTTGGCCGCGCTGCCACGGATCTGTTGGAGAACGCTCGCGGGATAGCCGCCGCTTTTATTAAGGCGCCGGCGGACGACGTGGCCTTTGCTTCGTCCACCACGGCGGCACTGAACGGCCTGGCGCAGCAATTACCGGTAAGCTGGCGCGAGGGCGATGAAATTCTGCTCACGGATGCCGAACATCATGCCAATATCCTGCCGTGGCAGCGGTTAGCTAAACAACACAGGCTGGTTTTGCGATTTATCCCGGTGGATCCGGTAAGCGGTGGGCTTGGTGACTGGCAGCAACTGATCAATGAGCGTACCCGGCTGATTAGTGTGACCCTGGCCAGCAATATTACCGGTGCTATTTTCCCGGTTGCGGCGGTCTGCGCGCTGGCGAGACAGCGCGATATTCCGGTTATTGTCGATGCGGCGCAAGCGGTGGGGCACACCGAACTTGATGTCACAGCTTTAGATTGTGATGCGTTGGTATTCAGCGGCCACAAGGCCTACGGGCTGCCCGGTGTGGCCGTGCTTTATATGAACGCTCGCTGGTGGCGACGGATGGAGCCATTCGTTGTCGGCGGCGGTGTGGTGCGGCAGGTCACCCGCCATGACGCTGAGCTGGTTGATAGTATTCAGCGGTTTGAAGCGGGTACCCCAAACACCGCTGCCATCAGCGCCACGGTAACAGCGCTTGAATGGTTGCAACAGCAGCGTGCAATGGGGCTGACCGGGTATTTGCAGGAACTGCGCCAGCAACTAGTGGACGGGCTGCAACAGCGGCCGTGGTTACAAGTGCTACCGGCGGGCGCTAACCATACTCCCGTAGTCAGTTTTTACTGCCCGCAAGTTCACGCCTATGATTTAGCTGTCTGGCTGGACGAGCAGCAGGTAGCTGTGCGAGCCGGGCACCATTGCGCCCAACTGTTGCTGCAGTCCTGGGATCTGACTGCGGTAGTGCGGGTATCGCTGGCGGCTTATACCACTGCGGCGCAGGTGCAGCAGGTGCTGCAGTATCTTGATGAGGCCTGGCAAATGCTCGGCCCGACCGCGGAGTAAAAAACCATGCACGCCTGGGCGAACTGGTGGCCGGAATCAATTAAGCTTGCCCGACTGACGGGGCCGATTCTTGTCGCCCAGCTTACCCATATGCTAATGAGTGTGGCCGATACGGTGATGGCCGGACAGGTCGGCGCGGTGCACCTCGCCGCGGTATCTGTGGGTGCCAGTATCTGGATTCCCTCAACGCTACTTATTTTCGGGCTGGCGCTGGCGCTGGCGCCGATCATTTCGCATTTTGACGGTGCCGGTAAACAGTCGCGCATGGCGAACATGGTGCAGCAGGGCCTGTACGCCTCGATACTGGGTGGGCTGCTGTGCCTGGCGGTGATTTTGTGTGCGCCCTATGTACTCGGCGCCATGAATGTCGCTGATGACCTGCGCACCATAACCCTCGATTACCTGTTTTATCTGGCGTTCGGTATTCCGGCATTTGTAATCTACATGGTGCTGCGTAATTTCTGTGAGGGCTTATCCCACACCATGCCATCGCTGGTGATCGGGGTTATCGGCTTGTTGGTTAATATTCCGGCCAACTACGTATTTATTTATGGGGCTGGCGACATACCGGCGCTGGGTGGCGCTGGTTGTGGGGTTGCCACAGCGCTGGTGCTCTGGGTGATGGCTTTTAGTATGCTGATCTATGTACTGCTGGCAAAGCGGTTTAAAAATATCGCGCTGTTCAGCCACTGGTATCCGCCTAACTGGGATGACACCTGGTACGTTATCCGGCTCGGCTTCCCCATTGCTACGGCGATGTTTTTTGAAGTGAGCCTGTTTGCCGCCGCGGCGCTGGTGATTGCGCCGCTGGGCGCCACTATGGTGGCCAGTCACCAAATCGCTTTGAATATTTCATCACTGGTTTATATGGTGCCGCTGAGTCTGTCGATGGCGGTGACCTTGCGGGTGGGTTTCGCGCTAGGAGCCGGCAACCCGCAAAATGCGATGCTGAGCCATAAGCTGGCAACAATTTACGGTATGACTTTTGCCACGGTCAATGGCCTGATCATGTATCTGGCCGGGGGCTGGATGGCGAGCCTCTACACCGATGACCAGGCCGTTATTCAACTGGCGGCGACCCTGATGGGGCTGGCGGCTATCTTTACTATTTCGGACACCTTCCAGGCCATCGCGATAGGGACCCTGCGGGGGTATAAAGACACCAAGGTGGTGATGGGAATTACTTTTATTTCATACTGGCCACTGGGCCTGAGCGTGGGTGTCGTGCTGTCGCTGACGGACTGGTTAGTGCCGGCGATGGGTGCCGCCGGCATGTGGGTTGGTTTTATTATTGGCCTGAGTGTCGCGGCCGTGCTGCTGACCTGGCGGTTGGTGATTGTCAGCCGCCGTTACCAGCGGCAACACCAGGGAGCTATCAGGCCTGACGCCGCTGAAGAAGTACTTTGAGTACCTGTGCCAGACTAAGATCACGGCTCTCCAGAACCACCAGCAAATGGTAGAGCAGATCGGCGCTTTCATTAAGCAATTCTTCATCATCGCCAGCAACTGCAGCCAGCGCGACTTCAACGCCTTCTTCACCGACTTTCTGTGCGGCCCTTTTGGTGCCAGCCTTGAGTAACTGAGCCGTATAGCTGCTCGCTTCGTCGCCTTGTTGGCGCCGGCTGTGGATGGTATCGGCCAGGCTCTGCAACAGAGGCGTGGCCTGATGACCCTCATCGCTGAAACAGCTGCGGCTGCCAAGGTGGCAGGTGGGTCCGGCCGGCAGAGCCATGATCAGAATGCTGTCTTTATCACAGTCGGTATGGGCGCTGACCATTTTGAGATAATTGCCCGAAGCCTCGCCTTTGGTCCATAAGCGGCTCTTACTGCGGCTATAGAAAGTTACACGATTAGTTTGCAGCGTGGCTTCGATGGCTTCCATGTTCATGAAGCCTTGCATCAGCACTTCACCAGTGAGCGCATGTTGCACTATTGCTGGCAGCAGTCCGCCGGTTTTCGCGAAATCGAGCTCGCCGGTTGTCGCTTCAGTTAATTTCATGGTCGTTCCTTAACTGGATTTTATTGTACCGGCCGCACCAGAATACCAGCGTGGGCCAGATGACTTTTCAGGTCAGCAATGCTGATCAGCTTTTTATGAAAGACAGAAGCGGCTAAAGCGCCATCGACACCCGCTTGCTCAAAGACATCCCGGAAGTGGTCTAACGCACCAGCACCGCCTGAAGCAATAAGAGGAACCGGACAAACTTTGCGCAAAGCCTGTAGCTGGGCGATATCGTAGCCCTGGCGAACGCCGTCCTGATTCATACAGTTTAATACGATCTCACCGGCGCCACGGCTGACCACTTCCTGCACCCAGTCGCGGGTTTGCCAGCGGGTTTTGCGGCTGCGGCTCTCATCGCCGGTGAACTGAAAAACCTGATAACTTTCACTATCGGTATCGTAAAAACTATCTATACCTATAACGATACATTGCTGGCCAAATTCATCGACGAGGGTATTAATTAGGTCCGGATCTCTGAGCGCTGGTGAGTTAATCGAAATTTTATCCGCGCCCATGGCCAGAAGTTCCCGGGCCTGGGCTACCGAGCTGATGCCACCGGCCACGGTAAATGGGATATCAATTAAGCGGGCCACTCGTTCTACCCAGGATTTATCCACCACCCGGGCATCTGCCGATGCGGTAATATCGTAAAACACCAGTTCATCGGCACCCGCCGCCGCATAGCCTTCGGCCAGCGGTTCAATGGCACCGATAACTTCGTGATTGCGAAACTGAACCCCTTTAATGACTTCACCATCGCGAACATCCAGGCAGGGAATTATGCGTCTGGCCAGCATTGCAGAGCCTCCTCTAAAGTAAAGGCGCCGGTTAGCAGGGATTTACCCAGAATAGCCGCATCACAGTTGATCTGTTGCAACTGACGTAAATCATCGAGTGTGGCAATACCGCCGGATGCCTGCAGAAACAACTGCGGATAGCGGGCTTTCAGATTACGGTAGAGCTCAATATTGGCACCGCTGAGCATGCCATCACGGCTGATATCCGTGCAAAGCACATGGCGCAGTCCGAACGCCAGATAGTTTTCGATCACAGCTTCCAGCGTCTGATCGGAAGTCTCCAGCCAGCCATGAGTAGCAACGTAAGCGCGGCCATCGTCGGCCAGATTGACGTCCAGTGCCAGCACTATGGCGTCACCGCCGAATTCCTGCATCCAGGCCTGTACCAGGAGCGGTTCACGCACGGCCAGGGAGCCGATAACCACCCGTTGCACACCCTGTTCGAAGAGTTTCTCAAGGTCCTCGCGGCGCCGGATGCCACCGCCAACCTGAATCGACATGCTGGTGCTTTTTATGATTTCTTTAATCAGTTGAAACTGGCGTTGCGCCGGGTCACGAGCCCCGTCAAGGTCGACCAGGTGCAGCCAGGTGGCGCCAGCTTGCTGATAAGCCATAACCAAGGGTAGCGGGCTGTCCGCATAGGTTGTTTGCCGGGCGAAGTCACCTTGTTGCAACCGGATAACGTTGCCATCGATAAGATCAAGCGCTGGTATCAGCATCAGTTAGCTCCAGAAAATTCTTTAATATTCGCGCGCCGGTTTTGCCTGAACGCTCAGGGTGAAATTGGGCGCCGAAGAAATTGCGGTTTCTGATCATAGCGGCAAACGTCTGGCCGTAGGATGTATTGGCGATGCTATAGCCATCAGGCGCGACCGCGAAACTATGCACAAAGTAGCACCAGGGGTCTCGCTCCAGACCGCGGGTGAGGGGGTTATCAGCGGCGTCCTGCAAGGTGTTCCAGCCCATATGCGGCAGGGGTAAGTCGGCTATCTGCAGACGTTCCGTGCGAGCCGGTATTACGCCCAGACAATCGACGTTTCCTTCGGCGCTCCAGTCAGTAAGCAACTGCATACCCAGGCAGATGCCCAGCACCGGCTGCTGCAGCTCACGGATGACCGGCGCTAAGTCTAGCTGCTCTAGATTCCGCATAGCAGCCCGCGCGGTGCCAACGCCGGGCAGGATAACCCGGTCGGCGTTTTTAATGTGCTCGGGATCAGCAGTGACCTGCGGAGTGCCCCCGAGACGTTCAATGGCGAACCGCACCGAGGTCAGGTTAGCGCAGGCAGTGTCAATAATTACCAGGTTCATGCCAGCATACCCTTACTTGAAGGGAGGGCGCCGTCAGCAGTGCGGCTAATGGCCTGGCGCAGAGCCCGGCCAAACACCTTGAACAGACTTTCCACCTGATGGTGACTGTTACCCTCAGTGGTACTCAGGTGCAGGGACACCGCCATAGCATCACTGACAGAACGGAAAAAGTGGCCAACCATTTCGGTTGAAAGTTCACCGACCCTGTCGCGACTGAAGCTGGCGTCAAATTGCAGGTAAGGGCGCCCGGAAAGGTCGATCAGGCATTCAGCCCGGCATTCATCCATGGGCAGGGCAAAACCAAAGCGACCAATGCCACGCTTATCACCCAGCGCCTGCCGCAATGCCTGACCCAGAGCCAGCGCGGTATCTTCGACAGTGTGATGTTCATCAATGTGCAGATCGCCGGTAACCTGCAGGTCCAGTGAGAAGCCAGCGTGGGTGGCGATTTGCTCAAGCATGTGGTCGAAAAAACCGATGCCGGTATGAATAGCCACTGGCTGGGTGGTATCCAGATCCAACTTTACGCGGATATCTGTCTCGCGGGTGGTGCGGGTGACACTAGCCTGGCGCGGGTGGTTCAGCAACTGGTGCTGAATGGCACCCCAGTTGTTGGTATCGGGGTCATACTTGATACCACGGATGCCCATGTTTTCGGCCAGCTGGATATCGGTATCGCGATCGCCAATCACATAAGACTTAGCAAAATTAATCCGGCCTTGTTGCAGATAATCGCGTACCAGACCCAATGATGGCTTACGGCAGCTGCAGCCATCCTCGGCAAAGTGCGGGCAGATTAATACGTCGGCGAAGCGAATGCCCTGTGAACTGAAGATATCCATCATCAGGTTATGGGGCGCGTCAAAATCTGCCTGGGGAAAACTATCGGTACCCAGGCCATCCTGATTAGAAACCATCACCAGTTGATAACCAGCGGCCTGAAAGGCCAGCAGGGCAGGAATAACACCCGGTTCAAACTGCAGCTTAGCGACAGTGTCGAGCTGTTTATCTACCGGCGGCTCAACCACCAGGGTACCGTCGCGGTCAATAAACAAAATATTCTGTGGGTTTTGCTGACCATTCATGCGGGTAAAGCCTCCAATAATTGATCGATTTCCTCACGACTGCCGATGCTGATCCGGACACTGTTATCCAGCCCTAGTTGCTGCGACTGGTTGCGGATAAGCACCCCGTGGTCAGCGCAGGTTGCCACCAGCGCGCTGGCA
Organism: Pseudidiomarina sp.; assembly: GCF_033722695.1. Lineage (GTDB taxonomy): Bacteria > Pseudomonadota > Gammaproteobacteria > Enterobacterales > Alteromonadaceae > Pseudidiomarina. The sequence continues at coordinate 144,371 of NZ_JAWVYM010000002.1, forward strand.
TCGGTGACAGTCAGTAATACAAAATTTGTCGTGCTGGGCCAGATCCGCTTGACCCACTGGCGTGAAGCCAGCGCATTGAGCAGCCGCTGGCGCTGGTCGCTGACACTTGCCAGCATAGCGTGCATGGCAGCAATGCCTTGCGGTTGCAGGGCCCGCGTGGCGTAATCAAGGGTTGATTGCGGCAGCGGATAAGGCGCAATAACTTTACGCAGACACTGGATGATGTCGTTGCCGGCCAGCGCGAAACCACACCGGATCGCCGCCAGCCCAAAAGCCTTGGACAAAGTTCGCAGGATAACCAACTGCGGATACTCATTTAACCAATCGCTGAGCTGATTCAGTTTGCCCGAGACACCGGCTGCAGCAAATTCAATATAGGCCTCATCGACAACCACCAGTGCCCGCTCGCCGACTTGTTCAAGCAGCTCACGCAGATCATCAGTAGCTAACTCATTACCGAGCGGATTGGACGGGCTACAAACGAAAATCAACTTCACCCCGTCAAGCCGCTGATATATAGCCGGCAAGTCTAATTGCATGTCGTCGCCGCGGGCAACTAGCGGTACTTCAGTGACGCCGGCACCGTGAGTTTGTGCGCTGATAGCATACATACCGTACGTGGGTGGGCAAATCATGATCTGGTCCTGACCAGGCTCGCAGAACGTACGGATCAGGAGATCAATAGCTTCATCACTGCCACGGCAGCTAAGCAGTTGCGCTTCATTGACGCCGGCGTAACGGGCGTATACCTGATTCAGGGCGCTGCTCTGGAAAGCCGGGTAGCGGTTAGCCTGAGTGGCGTCAGCTGGCAGTGACGGCGTCAGCGGCGCTTCATTGGCATTCAGCCAGACTGCACCGCCACTCATGCTGCGGCGCGCCGAAGCGTAAGGGGTCAGATTACGTAAGTGCTGGCGTTGTAAGCGTTCGGCGATACTCATGACTGCACCCCGGCATCGTTCTCAAGGCGAATACTCACTGCGCGGGCGTGGGCATCAAGTCCTTCGGTTTGCGCCAGTTCAATGATAGCGTCAGACAGGCCTGCCAAACCATCGCGACTGGCCTGCTGGACGGTGTAACGGCGATAGAAATCAAGCAAACCCAGACTGGAGTAATTGCGGGCAAAACCGTAGGTGGGCAGCACATGGTTAGTGCCGGTGGCATAATCGCCACCGCTTTCTGGCGTGTAGTGTCCGACAAAGATTGAGCCGGCGTTGGTCAGCCGGTCCAGCCATTGGTCGGCGTCGTCAAGCTGCACGGATAAGTGCTCGGGCGCATAACGCTGGCTGATGGTGACAGCCTCGGCGACTGAACTGACCTGAATCAGCGAACTGGAGTTCAGCGCCTGGCGTGCCACGTCGGCGCGCGACAGCCCGGCCAATTGTTGCTCAATAGCGGCAGCCGTGGCATTCAGCAGGTCGGCGGACGGGCTTAGCAGAATAACCTGGGAGTCAGGGCCGTGTTCAGCTTGAGACAACAGATCCGCAGCCACATAAGCCGGGTTAGCGCTGTCGTCAGCGATAACCAACAATTCAGAAGGCCCGGCGGGCATATCAATGGCACTGCCTGAGGCGTCCTGGGACACCTGTTGTTTGGCGGCGGTAACATAGCTGTTGCCGGGACCAAATATTTTCACCACCGGCGCTATACTTTCAGTGCCGTAGGCCAGTGCAGCAATAGCCTGCGCACCACCACAGCGATAGACTTCAGTGATACCGCATTTCTGAGCCACGTACATCAGCGCTGGCGATAGGTCACCATTAGCATCCGGCGGGCTGACCAGCACCCGGCGGGCACAGCCGGCCAGTTGCGCTGGTATGCCTAACATCAGGGCAGTAGATGGCAGTACTGCCGAGCCACCGGGCACGTATAGGCCAACTGCATCAAGGGGGTGAAAGCGCTGACTGCAAATCACACCAGGGGCTGTCTCCACGGTTAACTGCTGTGGCCGTTGCGGCTTATGAAAGCGGGTAATCGTACCGTAAGCAACATCAATAGCGGCGCGGGTTCTGGCGCTTAGTTTACCGGCCTGTTCGGCAATTCGCTCAGCCGGGTAAGCAAGGTTGTCGATGGATTCGCAATCGAAACGACGGGTATAGCGCAGTACCGCGGCATCGCCCTCACGGCGAACCGCGGCAATAATCTCAGTGACCTGTTGTTGCAGCACTTCGGGCTGCGCCTGCGCCGGCCGGTTAAGGAGCTGCTGTTGCTCGGTGTCAGCGAGCGCTTGCCAGTTAATAGTACGCATGCCAGTTTATCCCATCATCTTTTCAATAGGCAGCACCAGAATTGAACTGCAGCCGACGGCTTTGAGTTCTTCCATGGTTTCCCAGAACAAGGTCTCGGTGCTGACCATGTGTACAGCGACCAGTTTATCGGTGTGGTTCAGCGGTAAAATAGTAGGGCGCTCGGCGCCGGGTAGCAGGTCGGCAACCTTATCCAGCTGGCTAACCGGAGCGTGCAGCATGATGTATTTGCTTTCCCGCGCCATTTGTACGCCGTCTATACGAGGGAGTAGCTGGTCGATGATCGCTTGCTTGGCTGCTGTGAGCGGCTCCGGGCGCTGAATCAGCTGCGCCTGCGAGCGGAAGATGATGTCTTTTTCGACCAGTCCGTTTGCTTCGAGGGTCGCACCGGTAGATACAAGGTCGCACACTGCGTCGGCCAGGCCTGCACGCGGGGCAACTTCAACGCTGCCGGTCAGCACTGCGTTGCTGGCTTTTACACCCTGGCGCTGCAGGTAACTTTGCAGCAGGTACGGATAGGTGGTGGCGATACGCTTACCATTTAAATCCGTGATGCCATTATAGCTGTCTTCTTTGGGTACGGCGATGGATAACCGGCACTGACCGAAATCCAGCGCCCGCAAACGTTCAAACTGGCTGGGCAGGTTGGTTGCGACGCGTTCCAGCCGGGCTTCTTCAAGGACATTCTCACCCACCAGGCCAAGATCCACCACACCGTCCATAATCAGGCCGGGAATGTCATCGTCGCGCACCCGCAGCAAGTCAACCGGTTGGTTGCTGCTATGCGCCAACAGCCGCGCTTCGTGCAGGCTGAACTTGAAGCCACAAGCCTGCAACAGGCCGACAGAATCTTTGCTAAGACGCCCTGACTTCTGAATCGCAATAGTCAGGCGGGCAGAACTTTTATCGACAACCATGAAAATCTCCTATAAAAAAACCCCCGAAAGGTATGCCTTGCGGGGGTCTTCATGAGCAAAGGCTACCTCAATATGAGTCAGCCTTCAGCGCACAGCTATGGGCTAACCGTCGGTCATATGATGATGGTGCCAGCTGAAAGTGCGCATAATGTGCTCCGTGTGAATCGGGTTTACTGTATCTGATGCCGCTAATTGTATAGAAGTTAAAATTTGAATCAACCCTGTATTTACGCTATTTAATTAGCTTTCAGCATTTCCTGTACGTAAGTTGTATAGGATTATGTAAGGGCTTGATCTGATGCTGCGGCGGCGCATTTGTCCGGGCCTGTGCTCAGGAGGCTCCGTGTTTTCATCGATTAATGGTAGGATGCGATTATCTTTTACCGTACCCCCGGCGCCAGGAACCTTCTCTGATGCAGGCAATAAGCGAATTATTTCTTCCCGACAGTAAATTAGCGAAAACCCTTCCCGGTTTTGCTCCGCGTGCCGCTCAGACAGAAATGGCAGGCGCGGTCGCGCGGGCGTTGGCTGATAAACAGCAACTAGTGGTGGAAGCTGAAACAGGTACGGGCAAAACCTACGCTTATCTGGTGCCGGTACTGATGAATGATGGCAAAGCCATTATCTCAACCGGTACCAAGAATCTGCAGGAACAGTTATTTCACCGTGACTTGCCAGCCCTGCGTGATGCGATTGCGCCCAAAAAAGTCGTGGCACTACTGAAAGGCCGCAGCAACTACCTGTGCCTGCATCGGATGAAACAAGCGGCGGCGCATAGTGGTGAGTTGAATAAAACCGTGCAATCACAGTTAGTAGAGGTACGGCGCTGGGCCCAACGCACGGACGACGGCGATATGGGCAGCCTGAGCCTGTTGCAGGAAGACGCCGAAGTGCTGCCGCAGGTTACCAGCACCGCTGAAAACTGTCTGGGCCGCGATTGTCCCGACTACGATGACTGCTATGTGGTTAAAGCACGAAAACGCGCGCTGGACGCTGATCTGGTGGTGGTGAATCACCACTTATTCTTTGCTGATATGGTGCTCAAGGACGTCGGCTTCGGCGAACTGATCCCTGAAGCAGCCGCGGTGATCTTTGATGAGGCCCATCAGCTGCCGGATATCGCCAGTCAGTATTTTGGTGAGTCGGTATCCAGCCGCCAGTTACAGGAGCTGGCGCATGAGCTGAAGGTGCTGTATCTGACTGAGTTAAAAGATCTGAAGCAGCTGGACAAAGCCGCGGATAAATTGCTGGCCGGCTTGCGTGACTGGCGACTGGTATTTCCCGCCGATGCCCGCAAAGGCAACTGGCGACAGTGGTCACAGCAGCCGCAAGTGCAGGAAGCGGCCGCGCAAGTCACCGAGCAGCTGGAGTTTTTGCAGGACGTGATTAAAAGCAGTCTGGGGCGCCATGAGGATTTGGATCAGGCCTACGATCGGTGCGTGCAGGCGGCGTCCAAATGGCAGTTGCTGCAGGCCACCGAACGCACCGGGTTTAGTTTCTGGTTCGAGACCACCGTGCGGCAGGTTACCCTGCATCAGACCCCGTTGCGGGTGGCAGATAAGTTTGGTGGCTACCTGCGGGAAAGCAACATGAGCTGGATATTTACTTCCGCGACCCTGGCAGTGGGAGCGGATTTCAGTCATTTTACCGGTCAGCTTGGGCTGGAACAGGCGGCTACGCTGTCGCTGCCGAGCCCCTTTAATTTTGCCGGCCAGGCCTTGCTGTGTATGCCGCGCTATTTACCGCAACCCCATGAAAGCTCGATGCAGGATGCGTTAATGGACCTCATTACTCAGGTGCTGGATGCCAACCGCACTGGCGGAACTTTCGTGCTTTTTACCAGCCACCGGATGCTGCAGCTCATCGCTGTGACCTTGTCGGCGGTGACGGATCGGCCATTGTTTGTGCAGGGTACCACCAGCAAGCGTGAGTTACTCAGCGAATTTATTGCTGCTGGCAACGGTATTCTGCTCGGGACCTCATCGTTTTGGGAAGGTGTTGATGTGCGGGGCGACGCCCTGCGTTGCGTAATTATTGATAAATTACCTTTTGCGTCCCCGGATGATCCTTTATTACAGGCCCGGGTTGAAGATTGTAAGCTGCGTGGAGTTGACGCATTCGCTCAGGTACAATTGCCACAGGCTGTGATCACCCTGAAACAGGGTGCTGGCCGGTTAATCCGGGACGCACAGGATAAAGGCGTACTGTTTATCTGTGACCAGCGTCTGGTAAGTAAAGGCTATGGCGGACTGTTTCTGAGTAGCCTCCCGGCTATGCCACGCACCCGCAGTGTGCCGGCGGCACTGCAATTTTTGCGGGACCTGGATGAGCGCAGTTCGGCCGCACCACGAGTAAAAGAAGAGAGTAAGGTATGACAGAACCTGTAGTACTGGCGCTGGATACATCAACTGAGCAATGTTCCGTGGCCATCGTTGCTGGCGAGCGGCGGGCAAGCCGGGCGGTGGTGACTCCGCGTGAACATGCCCAGCGCATCCTGGGATTAATCACTGAGGTTCTTGATGAACTGCAATTGCAACTAGCCGATGTCACCGCACTTGTCTGTGGCCATGGGCCGGGCAGTTTTACCGGAGTTCGTATTGGAGTATCGGTGGCGCAGGGGCTGGCGTTCAGTCAGCCACTGCCGGTGTACCCGGTGAACACTCTGGCCGCGCTGGCACAGCAGGCAATCCGCAAGCATAAAGCTAAGATTATTGTCAGTGCTATTGATGCGCGGATGAACGAGGTGTATCTGGCGAGTTTTCGCAATGAACAGGGTCTGGCGGTGGCGGTTCAACCGCCACAAATGGCACCGCTGGAACCTTTGGCAGCGAATAGCTGGTGGCCGGGCGGGTCAGTAGCTGGTGCCGGAACCGGCTGGCAGGCCTATGCCGATGCGCTTGATCCTGGTGCTGAAGTCGAGATCCTTCATGATGTGACACTGCCCCTGGCGGAAGACATGCTGAGCTTAGCCCTGGCGATGAAAGACCAGGGCATTGAGCCGGTGAAAGCTGCCGGGTTGGAACCGCTGTATGTTCGTAATGAAGTGGCGTGGAAGAAGCTTCCTGGCCGCTGAAAATCTGCTGGCACAGGGAACTTTCACGGGTTTCAGGGGCTCTTAAGTAATGAACCTAAGTGACAGGAGTAGAACATGAAGTTTTGGGTTATGAGTCTGGCTATGTTGGTATTAAGCGCCTGCTCGGCAGTTCCCGATGAGCTGGCTGTTGCTGAAAATACCACATTGGTAAGCTATGAAACTGCGTTACAGCAGCCGGAGCAGGCCGTCGGTAAAACTGCCCGTTGGGGTGGCCTGATTGCTTCAGTCCGGAATACCGACGACGGCACCATAATTGAAGTTGTTCATTTTGAACTGACAAACTGGGGCCGCCCGGTTGTTACCGGCGAAAGTAATGGCCGGTTTCGCGCTAAACTGGATGGTTTTGTTGATCCTATGGTGTATAAAGAAGGCCGCAGCGTGACCTTTACCGGCGCTGTACAGCAGCCGGAAGAGGGCAAAATTGATGAATATCGCTATTTATTTCCGGTGCTTGATGTAACAGGAAAATTCCTCTGGAAAGAACGCCAAGAAAGGGATACCCAGGTTGATTACAGCTCGCTGTGGTATCGCCATCATTACTTTGCCCCGCCTTACCGTATTTACTATCCGGTACCAGTGCGACCGGCACCGCCACAATCAGGTGGCTCTGAGAATAATCAAGGGAATGAGAATTAATAAATCATGAGTGAAACCTTAAACTGGCAACAGGCCCGGCATTTGGCCGGGCCTGTTGCTTTTGAACTAAACTGGGGCACGGTCCGGGGCCTGAGTTGGGGCCCGGCAACAGGGAAACCAATCCTGGCCTTGCATGGCTGGCTGGATAATGCCCATAGTTTTATCCCCATGGCAGAAGCTTTTCTGCAGTCACCTTTGAGCAAATCCCGTCGCTTAATCGCACTGGACTGGGCCGGGCACGGTTGCTCCGATCACCGGCCGCCGGGTAACTACTATCCTTTTGTCGATTATGTTTACGATGTCTGGCAACTCTGTGAATTGCAGGGCTGGGAGCAAATCGACATCATTGCGCATTCAATGGGCGCTTTTGCCGCCAATATGCTCGCCGGTATTGATCCGGATCGGGTTGCCAACTTATTAAGTATTGAAGCCTTTGGCTTGCTGGCGACACCAAGCTCAGAAACCGCCGGGGATATACGTAAAGGATTTAAAAGCCGCTGGTTGCAGCAGCAGAAGGATCGCCCCCATTACCCGAATCTGCAACAGGCCGTTGCTGCGCGGCAGATGGCCGGTGACTTCTCCGCAGAGATTGCGGCGTTACTGGTCGATCGGGGTATTGAAAAGCTCAGTGACGAGGATTATCGCTTTCGCGCCGACGGGCAACTGCGAGTGTCCTCTGCGATTCGGATGACGGCTGAACAAATCGGTGATGTACTGGCCAAAATTAAGTGCCCGTTTGAACTTGTTATTGGCAGCGAAGGGCACGAGCGGGTGCAGGAAGCGCTTGGTCTGTGGCGCTCGCTGGTGCCGCAGTTACAGGTTCATACCATTGCTGGTGGCCACCATGTTCATATGCAGGAACCCGCTGCGATTATCGACTTATTTGGTCAGATGATTGACCGCCAGAACGGCTAGGATTAACTGGTCGGATATGCGATGATTGCCGGATAACTATAAACAGACTTCAGTTCAGGAGCATGACGATCGTGGAAAAAATCTGGCTAAACAGCTATCCGGCAGGGGTTCCGGAAACCATAGATCCGGATCATTTTGATTCACTGGTAGATATTTTTGAACAAAGTATTGAGGCCTATGGCGATCGTATTGCATACGTCAATATGGATCATGAAATGTCATTCAGGGAACTGGATACAGCCAGCCGGAATTTTGCTGCTTATTTACAGCAGAATGGCCTGAAAAAAGGCGATGCCGTAGCCATCATGATGCCCAACCTGCTGCAATATCCGGTCGCGCTCTTTGGTATTTTACGGGCCGGCATGACGGTAGTGAACGTTAATCCACTTTATACCGCCCGGGAATTAAAGCACCAGCTCAGTGATTCCGGTGCCAAGATGATCGTGATCCTCGATAACTTTGCTCATACCCTGGAAAAGGCTATGAGCGATCTGTCGCTGAACAAGGTGATTCTCACCAGTATCGGTGACTTGTTGCCGACGCCGAAGCGCCTGCTGGTAAACGCGGTGGTAAAATACGTTAAGCGTATGGTGCCATCTTATTCGCTGGCTAATACCGTTGGTTTTCGCCAGGTATTGAGTGCTGGCGCCAAAGCCAGCTATCAGCGGCCTGCGGTAACGGGTGATGATCTGGCGTTTTTGCAATATACCGGTGGTACCACCGGCCTCGCTAAAGGGGCCATGTTGTCGCACCGTAATATGGTCGCAAACCTTGAGCAGGTTTCAGCATTCATCGCGCCGCTGGTTAATGATGGTGAAGAAACCATTATTACGGCACTGCCGCTTTATCATATTTTTGCACTGACTTCGAACTGCCTGACTTTCATGAAGCACGGCGGTCGCAACATACTTATTACGAATCCGCGCGATATGCCTGCTTTCATTAAAGAGCTGGGCAAGTATCCGTTCTCTATGATCTCCGGAGTGAATACGCTATTTAACGGTTTGCTGAATACCGAAGGCTTTAAGGACCTCGATTTCTCCAGCCTGAAGATTGCGCTTGGTGGTGGCATGGCGGTCCAGCGTTCAGTGGCCGAACAATGGGAGCGGGTAACGAAGTCGCGCTTGCTGGAAGGTTATGGTCTGACCGAATGTTCACCGGTCGTTAGCGTCAACCCTACGGATATTGAGCACTATAACGGTACCATTGGTGTGCCGTTGCCATCGACAGACATGCGTGTGGTCGATGTTGATACCGGGGAACTGGTGGCACAGGGCGAGTCGGGCGAGTTACAGGTGCGCGGCCCACAAGTGATGGTCGGTTATCTGAACCGCCCTGATGAAACTGAAAAAGTGATGACTGACGGCTGGTTCATGACTGGTGATATCGGTCTGATGAACGAAAACGGTTTCTTTAAAATCGTCGACCGCAAAAAAGACATGATTCTGGTGTCGGGCTTTAATGTCTATCCGAACGAAATCGAAGACGTGATCTCTGATCATCCGAAAGTACTGGAAGTTGCTGCTATCGGCGTGCCTCACGACTCATCAGGTGAAGCGGTGAAAGTATTTGTGGTACGCAAAGACAAATCACTGAGCGAACGCGAAGTGATTGAGTTCGCGAAGGAAGGCCTGACCGGTTACAAGGTACCGAAGTTTGTCGAGTTTCGTGATGAACTGCCGAAGACCAATGTTGGTAAAATCCTGCGTCGTAACTTGCGCGATGAAGAAGAGGCTAAGTCAAAATAACGCATGCCAGCCTACTCCTTAATTAGCACGCCTGCAGAATTGCAGGCGTTTTGCCGCCGCGCTCATCAGGCGCCCTATCTTGCTGTTGATACCGAGTTCGTCCGTACCAGAACCTATTACGCCCGCTTGGGTTTAATTCAGCTGCGGGCTGCAGACGAGGTGGTTCTGGTTGACCCGGTGGCCCTTAGTGCCGACCGCTTTCCTGATGCCTTACAGCCAATGTGGGATCTGCTGAAAGACCCTGACATTACTATTGTAATTCATGCCGGTGGCGAGGATTATGAGATTCTGACCCAGCATATGGGGCAAACGCCGGAACGTATTTTTGATACCCAGATCGGGGCCGCTTTTGCAGGCTATGGCGATGCGCTTGGGTATGCCGCGCTGGTTAATGAATTCACCGGGGTCGTTATTGATAAGTCCCAGTCGCGTACTGACTGGATGCAGCGTCCGCTGGCAGCAGAGCAACTGGATTATGCAGCGGCCGACGTGCAGTATTTATATGACATTTATCCGCAGTTACTGGCCCAGTTAGATGAAACCGGTAAGACCGGGCTGGTGTTGGCGGAAAGTGCCGAACAGGTTCGTAAACGCGCGGTAAGTATCCCTGATGACTATCTTTACCTATATTTCGGTAACGCCTGGCAGTGTAATGCCCGGCAACTAGCCATTTTACGTGAGCTGATGATCTGGCGACAACAGCGGGCACGCTCAGCTGATATTCCGTTGGGCTTTGTGGCCAAGGATCATACTATCCTTGAGCTGGCCCGCCGGGCACCATCCAGTGGTCAGGAATTACGAGGCATTACCGACTTGTCCCCGGTAACCGTGCGTTATGCCGGCGAGGAGTTGCTGGCGGCGGTTGATCGTGGGCAGCAGTCGACTGCGCTGCCTGAGCCGTTAACACGACTTACGGACCTGCCGGGCTATAAAGCTAAATTTAACGCTATTAAGCAACGGGTTCAGCAACTGGCGGCCGAGCTGGATGTGCCTGCCAGCCTGATTGCATCGCGGCGGCAAATAAATGATGTGATTCACTGGTGTGAGCAAGTTCCTGCTGCAGCAAAGCCTTATTTGCCGGCGCCGGACTTGTTTGTCAGCTGGCGCGGCGATAAGCTTAGAGACGAACTTGAGGCACTGATTAAGCGAGAATCCTGATCATGTTGTGTGCAATCTATCGTAGCCCGAAACGCGCTGATACCTATCTGTATTTATCTCACCCCGCAGATTTTTCCTTAGTGCCTGAAGTGTTGAGGAAGAGCTTTGGTGAGCCAGTGCATGTAATGACCATAGCCCTGAATGAAAAGCGTAAACTAGCACGCCTTACCGTCGATGAGTTGATCCGACACCTGAACGAGTCGGGATTTTACCTGCAGTTACCGCCTAAAAATGAAAGTTTACTGAAACGGGAGTCAGCATTATGAAGACGTTATTAAGTGGAATTATGGTCGCTGCTGCGATGCTGATTGTTGTACCGGCACAGGCTGAGGAAGCTGCCGACTTCGCAGCGTACGTGCAGGCCATTAAGGCCGAAGCACGCACCGCCGGTTACAGTGAAGAGACTCTGGAAAAAGCTTTTACCGGCGTGAAATTCTACAAGCAATCGGTTACCGCGGATAAGAATCAACCAGAGTTTAAGCTGACCTTAGACACCTATCTGCCGCGCGCTGTGCCGGAATGGAAAGCCGATAAAGCCGTAGAACAGTATGCCAAGCACCGTGAGCTGTTAGAAAAAATTGGCGCTGAGTATGGCGTGCAACCCCGTTTTATTGTTGCTTTATGGGGAATTGAAACCAATTTTGGCTCGTTTACCGGCGGTTTCGATGTGATTTCAGCGCTTACCACTATGGCGTATGAAGGCCGTCGCGAAGCTTTCTTTAAAAAAGAATTGTGGCATGCCCTGACTATAGTTCAGGAAGGGCATATTGATATTGAACAGATGAAAGGGTCCTGGGCCGGTGCTATGGGGCAGAGCCAGTTTATGCCGAGCTCGTTTATGCAATACGCAGTTGATTACGACGGCGATGGTCGCAAAGATATATGGAACTCGATGGGCGATGTGTTCGCCTCTGCTGCCAATTATCTGAAATCGGTGGGCTGGCAGGACGATGTGACCTGGGGCCGGCAGGTGCTGTTGCCGACAGACTTTGACACGGAAATTGCGACGCTAAAAATCAAAAAGCCTCTGGCCGAGTGGCAGCAACTGGGCGTGCGCCGCATGGACGGCACTGCCTTACCACAGCGGGATGATTTGGTCGCCTCTGTTGTGATTCCTGATGATCGTGAAGGCAGGGTCTACCTGGCTTATGCCAATTATGATGCCCTGATGCGCTGGAACCGGTCGCACTACTTTGTTGCCGCAGTCGGCTACCTTTCAGATCGGATCCGGTTTCCCCGCTGATGTTCACGGCAGGGCCGCCGGCATTACCCGGTAAAATAGTCTGTGTGGGGCGGAACTACGCCGCCCATGCCGCAGAACTGAATAATCCGCTGCCATCACAACCCCTGTTATTTATGAAGCCAGCCACGGCCGTTACCTGGTTACCAGAGGTCAGAATCCCGGCCGGCCGTGGCGCCTGCCATCATGAACTGGAGCTTGCCGTCCGTGTTGGCAGCCGGCTGCGCCGCGCTGAGGTGAACGACGCCATGGCAGCAGTTTCACATTACGGGCTGGCGCTGGATTTAACCTTAAGAGATGTCCAGGACCAGTTGAAAGCGGCAGGGCAGCCATGGGAGCGCGCCAAAGCATTTGACGGCTCCTGTGCGCTGTCAGGGTGGCTGCCTGCAGCCGCAATCGATGCGGAGCAACCACTGCAGTTGCAGCTGGTAATAAATGGCGAGATACGCCAGCAGGGCACAACGAACGATATGCTCTGCAGCGTCGCGGCGTTGCTGGCTGATATCAGTCAACAATTTACTTTATTGCCCGGCGATGTGGTGCTGACTGGCACGCCATCGGGAGTCGGACCACTGGCGGCTGATGACGAGCTGGAATTGAAACTGGTACAGGGCAGCAACCATTGGCACTGGACCGGGAAGGTCTTAGTGGATGACTGAAATACCGTTCTGGGAACGCAAGAAACTGACCGAAATGACCGCGGAAGAGTGGGAATCACTCTGTGATGGTTGCGGAAAATGTTGCCTGCATAAGCTCATCGATGAAGATGACAGCACCGATGAGGTTCATTTCACTCATGTTTCCTGTCACTTACTTGATACTGGAACGGCTCGCTGCCGGCACTACGCTGATCGCAAAAATTATGTGCCTGACTGTGTGGTCATAAGCCCTGATAACCTGGCGGTGCTGGATTATATGCCACCATCCTGCGCCTATCGTCGGCTGGCCGAGGGGCGGGGGCTGGCGAGCTGGCACCCTTTACTGAACGGTGGTAGCCAGAGCGCCATGATCGCTGCCGGCATCAGTGCCGCTGGCAGGGTTATCAGTGAGGATCAGCTGGGCATCGATCTGGAAGACTGTATCGTCAGCTGGCCACTCAATGACTGTTAGAGTTTGCGGTAGCAGGCCAGGCGACAGACAAGCACCAGCAGCGCAGTGACAAAGTAGCTGGCAAAGATAATTTGCAGCCACTCGGGCATACTCAGGCTCATAAACTCCCAGTTAATATCGCCACATAGGCCGCGCGCTTCGAATAAGCCGGGAAACCACTCATGCAGCGGCATGAAGTCGGGGAAGGCGGGCACTCCGTCACAGACTGAGAAAAAGGCATTAGCCGCTTGTTGCATAGCGCTGTGATCGGCGGCAATCAGATAACCCCAACCCGCCGCGACCAACCAGCCGGCGAAACCCAAGCTACGTGCCACTGCTGAAGACGGCGCGACCAGCGGGATCAAGGCAACCAGCCCGATAGCCAGCACTGCGACGCGCTGATAGATGCATTTTACACAGGGTTCCAATTCCATCTGGTACTGAAAATAGAGCGCAACGGCGACCAGAATAAAAGAGCTGGCAGCCAGCAAAGCCCAGGCGCCACGCTGGTGGGGAAGGGCTGCGATTCGGGAAAGCATCAGGTATAGTCTCGGTTATGATTGGTTATGGATGCGCAAAACCATACCTGAGCTGATGAAAGTTGTCGATAGTGCCGTGGACCAGGCGCTAACAAAACTTGTCCGACCATTACAAACACTGGTAAAATCAGCGCTCATTAGCCCGAATTATAACCTCAACAGGTACAGATTATCCAAAACACAGACCATTTTATGATCATCAAGGCACAGAGTCCGGCCGGGTTTGCGGAAGAGTATATTGTTAAATCAATCTGGACCGGGCGTTTCGCACCAGGCACTATTTTGCCGGCTGAGCGTGAGCTATCTGAACTTATCGGCGTGACCCGTACCACGCTGCGAGAGGTATTGCAGCGCCTTGCCCGTGATGGCTGGCTAACTATTCAGCATGGCAAGCCGACGCGGGTAAACAATTTCTGGGAAACTTCGGGGCTGAACATCCTGGAGACCTTGGCGCGCCTCGATGAAGAAGGTATGCCACAGCTGGTGGATCAGCTATTGTCAGCACGTACCAATATCAGTGCCATCTACATCAGAGCAGCAGTGCGCTATAACGCCGAGCGGGTGGTCGAGTTACTGGCCGAAGCTGAGCAGCTCGAAGATACCGCCGAAGCTTTTACTAAATATGATTATCATCTGAACCATGATCTGGCTTTCGCCTCGCAGAATCCGATTTATGTGCTGGTGTTAAATGGCTTTAAGGGGCTTTATTCGCGGATAGGTAATTTTTACTTCTCAAATCCGGAAGCACGCTCACTGGCGCGTCAATATTATGCGGATTTACGGAATATGGCGGCTGAAGGTCGCAAAGATGATGCCGCATTATTGGTGCGCGAGTATGGTTATCGTTCGGGAAAAATCTGGTCTGATATGCGCCCTGATATTCCGGCCAACCTGATTGACTAAAATAGTTATCAGGCAGAAATAAAAAGGTCGGCAATTACGCCGACCTTTTTTGTGCTTAAACGTGCAAACGCTATTAAGCCAGGTTTTTCGCAACAAAATCCCAGTTTACGACATTCCAGAATGCGTCCAGGTATTTTGGACGGGCATTGCGGTAGTCGATGTAATAGGCATGTTCCCATACATCAACAGTCAGTAATGGTGTCAGGTCATCGTTAGTCAGCGGCGTTTCGGCATTGCTGGTATTAACGATATCGACAGAGCCGTCTGATTTTTTCACCAGCCAGGTCCAGCCTGAGCCAAAATTACCCGCTGCCTGGTTAGTAAACTCTTCTTTAAATTTGTCGAACGAGCCAAATTTGGCGTTAATCGCATCGGCTACGGCACCAGAAGGCTTACCACCGCCATTCGGGCTCATGCAGTGCCAGAAAAAGGTGTGGTTCCATACTTGTGCAGCGTTATTGAAAACGCCACCTTTAGAATTCTTGATGATCTCTTCCAGTGAATCACTTTCCTGGTCAGTTCCTTTGACAGCATCATTTAATTTAGTCACATAGGCTTGATGGTGCTTACCATAATGATACTCAAGGGTTTCCGCTGAAATGTGCGGCTCAAGTGCATTTTTTGCATAGGGTAGGTCCGGTAGTTCGAATGCCATGTGATTTTCTCCTTTTTTTGTACGTCATTCAGATTAAAGTCACGGATACGAATTCATTCGCTGTAGCGCTCTCTGTTGAATTCGTAATGTGCTGTCCCTATATACCTAAGTTGAGGCATATAAAATTAATTCAAGGGTAGTATAACCGATTTTGTTGGTTTCTGCCGTGCTGCCACGGCGTGATCTCTGTGATAAACTAGGGGTCGATCGTTAGCAATATCAACATGAGGTGGTCATGGAAACTGTGGAAAAAATTAAACAGCAGATTGAAGAGAATCCAATCCTGCTTTATATGAAAGGCTCGCCGAAACTGCCAAGCTGCGGTTTTTCCTCGCAGGCCTCTCAGGCATTAATGAGTTGTGGGCAGCCGTTTGCTTACGTTGATATTCTGCAGAACCCTGACATTCGGGCTGAATTACCAAACTATGCCGACTGGCCGACCTTCCCGCAACTATGGGTTGAAGGCGAATTAATCGGCGGCTGTGACATCATTATCGAGATGTTCCAGAAAGGCGAACTGCAACAGCTGATAAGCGAAACTGCAGAGCGTCATCCGGCACCGGAAGCAGAATAAATTATTTATTTCATTGAACCCAAAACAAATGGAGACCAATCATGGGTGTATTAGTTGGCCGTAAGGCGCCTAACTTCACAGCAGCAGCGGTACTGGGTAGCGGGGAAATCGTTGAGGATTTCAACCTGCATAACGAAATTAAAGGTGGTAAAGCAGTCGTATTCTTTTACCCGCTTGATTTTACCTTTGTTTGCCCGTCAGAACTGATTGCTTTTGATCATCGCCTGGAAGAATTCAAAAAGCGTGGCGTAAAAGTTATCGGCGTTTCAATTGACTCCCAGTTCAGTCATAACGCATGGCGTAACACTGCAACTGAAAATGGCGGTATCGGCGAAGTTAAATACCCACTGGTCGCTGACGTGAAGCACAATATCTGTAAAGCATACGATGTTGAGCATCCGGAAGCAGGCGTTGCCTTCCGTGCATCTTTCCTGATTGACGAAGAAGGCGTTGTGCGCCACCAGATCGTTAACGATCTGCCATTAGGCCGTAACATCGACGAAATGCTGCGTCTGGTTGACGCCCTTAACTTCCACCAGGAGCACGGTGAAGTATGTCCGGCTGGCTGGAAAGAAGGTGAAGAAGGTATGAAAGCTGACAGTAAAGGCGTCGCGGATTACCTGTCTAAGCACTCAGGTAAGCTGTAATTTAACTGCTGTAACGAGCTTGATTGTAAAAGCCACCGTAGATTTCTGCGGTGGCTTTTTTAATGCTTAAAAAAAGAAAATAATTTAGTCTTCAGACGCAGGCAGTGGCCAGCCACCCAGTTGTTGATACCGGTTAACGATATAGCAGAACAGCTCAGCGGTGCGTTCGGTGTCATAAAGTGCGCCATGGGCCTGCTGGGTGTCGAACGGAATTCCGGCAGCCTGGCACGCTTTAATCAGTACAGTCTGGCCAAGGGTAAGCGCCGCCAGCGCGGTGGTATCAAAGGTAACAAAAGGGTGAAACGGATTGCGCTTCAGGCTAACGCGTTCGGCCGCCGCCATCAGGAAGTTATGGTCAAAGGTGGCATTGTGTCCAACCAGCACACAACGCTGACAACCAGCATCTTTCTGGGCTTTACGGATGGGCTTGAAGAGCTCTTTCAAGGCATGTTCTTCAGCGACCGCGCCGCGTAATGCCGAGTGAGGGTTGATGCCGTTAAAATCAATCGCTGCCTGTTCAATGTTAGCGCCGTCAAAAGGTTCCACATGAAAATGCACGGTCTGATCAGGATGCAGCTGACCCTGCTCATCAAACTTCAGGGTAACAGCGGCAATTTCCAGTAGCGCGTCGGTGCGCGGATTGAAACCACCGGTCTCCACATCAATAACCACCGGCAGGTAGCCGCGGAAACGTTGTTTCATCTGTAGTAACGGATCAGTAGACAAGGGTTCAGTTGACATAAATTCTCAGTGGTTGTTTCAGGTACGTTCAATCAGTTCAATAGCGTAGCCGTCCGGATCCCGCACAAAAGCGATAACCGTACTACCGCCCTTAACTGGTCCCGGTTCGCGATAAACGTCGCCACCCGCATCTTTAATTCGCTTACAGGTGTCATGAATATCTTCAACGCCAATGGCGATATGGCCGAAAGCCTCACCGTGTTCGTAGGAATCGACATCCCAGTTATAAGTCAGTTCCAGAACCGTATGGTCCATTTCAGAACCATAGCCAACAAACGCCAGCGAATATTTGTAGGCTTCATTATCAGCTTGACGGAGCAGTTTCATACCCATCACATCGGTGTAGAACGTAATTGAGCGGTCTAAATCGCCAACTCGTAACATGGTGTGCAATAAACGCATATCAGCTCCTTAGTCGTCAGATGTTTTGTCGGGGTATTCGCAAAGATCCTCGATCAGACAGCTACCGCATTGTGGCTTTCGCGCTATACAGGTATAGCGGCCGTGCAGGATAAACCAGTGATGCGCATCGGTTTTAAATTCTTTGGGAATGACTTTTTCAAGTTTATCCTCGACTGCGCGAACGTTCTTACCCGGCGCAAAGCGGGTGCGATTAGACACCCGGAAAATGTGGGTGTCCACGGCAATAGTCGGCCAGCCGAAAGCGGTATTCAAAACCACATTAGCGGTTTTGCGGCCAACGCCCGGCAAGGATTCCAGTGCCTCACGATCTTCCGGGACTTCGCCATGATAGTCACGGACTAAGATAGCGCAGGTCTTAATAATATTCTCAGCTTTGCTGTTATAAAGCCCGATGCTGTTGATGTATTCTTTCAGCCCATCCACGCCCAGTGCCAGTATAGCGCCCGGGGTATTGGCAGCGGGAAATAGCTTACTGGTCGCTTTATTAACACCTTTATCGGTAGCCTGGGCTGAGAGTATGACGGCAATCAACAGTTCAAAGGTGGAACTGTATTCCAGCTCGGTATCCGGGTGGGGATTATTGTCGCGGAAGCGGGTAAGAATTTCGATGCGTTTTTGTTTATTCATTGAGCCGTTACCCGCGCTCGGGTTACCTGTTTGGCGGGTTGCTTCGCCCGCTGTTCGCGATAGTGATCAATAAGGTTTTTTAGGGCAATAATAAAGCCCATGGCGATAAAGGCGCCGGGCGGAAGTATCGCCAGTAATAACGGATAATCTACCGCAAAGAGCTCTATCCGTAGCCCGGCAGCCCAGTCTCCGAGCAGCAGTTCAGCGCCATCGAACAGGGTGCCGTTACCCAGCACTTCGCGCACGCCGCCGAGCACCACCAGCACGATACTAAAGCCAATGCCCATCATCAATCCGTCAAAAGCAGAACGGCGCCAGGGGTTCTTTGAGGCATAGGCTTCGGCGCGGCCGATAATGGCACAGTTGGTTACGATCAGCGGGATGAAGATCCCTAGTGACTGATAAAGGCCGTAAACGTAGGCATTCATGAGCAGCTGAATAACAGTGACAAAGGTCGCAATGACCATCACGAAAACGGGAATACGAATTTCTTTTGGCACCCAGTCGCGAACCAGTGAAACCGTGATGTTCGAGCCAACTAATACGAATAAGGTAGCGAGCCCGAGACCCAGCGCGTTAGTGACGGTAGAGGTTACCGCCAGCAGCGGACACAGGCCAAGCAATTGCACCAGCGCGGGGTTGTTCGCCCACAGGCCTTGCCATGTCAGTTCTTTATATTCGTTCATGGTTCTGCCTTTTCCGGAACAGTTGAAGGTACTGGCTGGGAGCAGTCAGCGGGCCGCCGGAACCAGTCTTGCTGATGTTCTTTAAAAACCCGCACCGCTCGTTCTACCGCCTGCACCACAGCGCGCGGGGTAATAGTGGCGCCGGTAAACTGATCAAACTGGCCGCCATCGCGTTTTACTGCCCAGCGCGGGTCATTTTCACCGCGGACTTCACGCCCGGCGAAGCTGGTAATCCAGTCGCTTTTACGGATCTCGATTTTATCGCCCAGGCCAGGGGTTTCCTGGTGCTGCAGGGTTCGCACGCCAGCTACACTGCCGTCAGTATAGACCGCAACCAGTAGCTTAATGGCACCACTATAACCATTTGGTGCTGTTACTTCCATGGCGGCCGCGACCGGCTCGCCATTCATGGTCGCGCGGTAAACGGGCTGCGGCGACGAGCCAAGCTTGTCATTGCTGACCCGGATACAACTCTGATAGAGATCATTATCGTGTTCGCCGGGGGCGATCACCTGATTGAGCACCTGCAGCAGTTCCTCTTGTTGCTGCCGGGCGATGGGCTCGGCAGTCAAACGCGCCGTGATCACTACCAACAAGGTCGCAGCGCAGGCAAAAGCTGCGAGAATAAGGCCATTACGCTGCATACTTCTGGCGATCATGGGCGACCTCCATGGCCGTAGACAACCGGCCGGGTATATTTATCAATCACCGGTACCATCATGTTGGCCAGCAATACGGCAAAAGCCACGCCATCGGGATAGCCACCCCAGGTACGGATAATGTAAACCAGGGCACCGATCAGCAAACCGAACCAGAGCCGGCCTCGATTTGAGGTGGCTGCGGTAACCGGGTCGGTCGCTATGAAAAAGGCGCCCAGCATGGTGGCGCCGCTGAATAAATGCAGTATCGGGCCGATCTGCTGATCAGGCGCAAACGCCGCGCCAATGAACGCTGGCAGGGCCAGGCCTAACAGCACGCCGGCCGGAATATGCCAGCTGATCACGCGTAACTTAATAAGCGCAAGACCACCCAGCAGGTAGGCCAGGTTAATCCACTGCCAGCCGACGCCGGCAAAGTCAGAAAAAATTGGTTTAGCGGTTGCTTCAGACAACGTCATCTGACTGCCAAGGTCGGTGCGCAAACTGTCCAGCGGCGTCGCCATTGTCAGACCATCAATACCGGTGCGCAATTGCTCCAGGTTATAACCCGAACTGGTGTAACCGCTGATAATCAGATTGATGGTGTCAGCCACAGAAATACTATGTTCAGTTAGCATGGTGGGTGCCGGCCAGCTGGTCATCTGCACCGGGAATGACACCAACAGCAAAACATAGCCTGCCATGGCCGGGTTAAACAGATTCTGACCAACCCCGCCGTACACGTGTTTGACCACAATAACGGCGAAGCTGGTACCAATGACGATAATCCACCAGGGGGCCAGTGAGGGAATACTTATGGCTAGTAATACCGCGGTAACCATGGCGGTATGATCGCGCCAGGCGGACATCATAGGGCGCCCCCGCAGGCGCATACAGAAGCCCTCGGCGAGCCAGGCGGTCGCCAGCGCCAGCACTAACTGAAACCAGACGCCCCAGCCAAAAAACACAGTTTGCAGCAGCACGCCTGGGATCAGCGCGAGATACACCAGCCGCATGATCTGCCGGGTAGTACGCCGCTGGTGGGTATGAGGGGAGGCCGCTATTTTAAAGGTCATTCGGAATCCCCTGTGCTTTTATCTTCAGTTTTATTATTGGTTTCAGCGGCTTTAGCTGCCTGGGCCGCCTTGCGTGCCTTGGCTCGTGCAATTGCGGCCTGAACCGCATCCTGCGGGTTGTCACCACCGGCTTTAACCGCTTCGGCCTGCGCCTTTTCACGGGCTAAGGCGGCCTGGCGGTGGCGCTCCAGCCGTTCTTCTTTTTCGCGCTCAAGGCGTTGTTGCCGCGCTTCAAACCGCTCGCGGGCGATTTCGGCACTGGCCTTCTCTCGGGCTATATTACGGATCTCCGCTTTGGCTTTGCGGTAATAGTGCACCAGCGGGATTTCACTGGGGCACACATAAGCACAGGCTCCGCACTCGATACAGTCAAACAGGTTTTGTTGCTCAAGGCCTTCATAGTCTTTTGCTTTGGCCAGCCACTGGAGCTGCTGGGGTAACAACACCGCCGGGCATACGTCTGAACAGGCGCCACAACGAATACATGGCATTTCCTGCTGCGCCGGTTCCAGCTCGGTAGTAGCCGGCAACATAATGCAGTTGGTAATTTTCACCACCGGAACGGTTAAATCAGGCAAGGTGAACCCCATCATAGGGCCACCCATTATAACGCGTTGCTGGGGTTCCGGAGTGTAGCCACAGTGCTCAAGCAAGCTCGCTACCGGCGTACCAAGCCGCACCCAGTAATTACCCGGCTGCTGAACATTTTCCCCGGTCACGGTAACCACACGTTGTAGCAGTGGCCGGCCGTGATCAATGGCATCCTGCACGGCGAATGCGGTGCCTACGTTGTGCATAACCAGGCCAATATCTATAGGCAGCCCCCGGCTGGGCACTTCACGACCGGTCAGGATCTGAATCAGTTGCTTTTCGCCACCGGACGGGTACTTCACCGGGATTTCCCGCAGGGCTATGGTGGGATGATCAGCCAGCAGTCGTTTAAATACCCCGATGGCGGCCGGCTTGTTTTGCTCAACTGCAATCAGGGCTTTGGAGCATCCGACAATATAAAGCAGAATTTCGGTACCGCGAATGATCTCAGCCGCATGTTCCTGCATCAGGCGATCATCAGCGGTGATGTAAGGCTCACACTCAACACCATTGATTATCAGGTAATCCAGCGGCCGTTGCAGCGCTAGTTTGCGCGCGGTCGGGAAGCCAGCGCCACCTAAGCCGGCAATACCAGCGTCGTGCAGACGATCGAGTAGCTCGGTTCTGGATAACTGCTGATAATCCGGTACCGGGTAGAGATCACAGCAATTATCTTTGCCGTCGGCAGTTATCGTAATCACTAAATCAGCCAGCCCCGACGGGTGGGCAATCCGGGCCGGGCCAATGTAAGTTACTTCGCCCGAAGTCGGAGCATGCACGGGTAAGCCGTTGGACATTCCTGGTTTCGTCAGCGGCTCGCCGGCCAGCACCTGCTGGCCAAGCTGCACACAGATCTCGCCAGGATCACCATTATGCTGCCTGACCGGAACGCGATAGTCGCCCGCCACGGGTAAAGCACTTAATGGTGTGCTGTTGGAAAGCTCTTTTCGCTCGGGCGGATGGATGCCACCGGGGAAAGTCCACAGGCGACCCGCTTCAATGTCGGTTAAATCAGCTGACATTAATCCGATGACTCCACAGTATGTACAGGGATTTGGTGCAGATTCCACTGCCAGTTTTCCGGGCGCGTGGGCACCGGCACCATATCAATGCAATCGACCGGACAGGGTTCAACGCAGAGGTCACAACCCGTGCATTCGTGTTCGAGTACCGTATGCATGTGTTTAGCCGCGCCCAGGATGGCATCGACCGGGCAGGCCTGAATACACTTGGTACAGCCTATACACTCATCCTCACGAATGACGGCTACTTTTTTGGTGTCTTCAGTGCCATGGGCAGCATCCAGGGGTTTTGCCTCAACCCCCATGAGATCCGCCAGGTTGCGAATAGTGGATTCACCGCCGGGCGGGCACTTATTGATGTCGTCGCCATTGGCGATAGCCTGGGCATAGGGGCGACAGCCCGGATAACCACATTGGCCGCACTGGGTCTGCGGTAGCAGGGCGTCAATCTGATCAACGATAGGGTCACTTTCGACTTTAAAGCGCACGGCAGCAAAGCCAAGTACCAGACCAAAGACCAGAGCCAGCACACCAAGTGCGATTAGCGCAGTAAGTATACTCATGTGACCGTCACCAGCCCGGTAAAGCCCATAAAGGCAAGGGACATCAGGCCGGCGGTGATCATAGCGACCGCCGCCCCTTTAAAGGGCAGTGGTACGTCGGCGGCCGCCAGCCGTTCACGCATGGCGGAGAATAAAATCAGTACCAGCGAGAAACCAATGGCAGCACCAAAGCCATAAACAATGGACTCGACAAAGTTATGTTGTTCATTAATGTTCAGCAAAGCGACGCCCAAAACCGCGCAATTCGTGGTAATTAATGGCAGGAAGATACCGAGTAAGCGATACAGGGTCGGGCTGGTTTTGTGCACGACCATTTCAGTGAACTGTACTACGACCGCAATAACCAGAATGAAACTCAGGGTTTGCAGTGCCAGCAGGTCAAACGGCGCCAGAATGTATTGGTTGATCAGGTAGCTGCAAACCGAGGCCAGGGTAAGCACGAAAGTCGTGGCGGCAGACATACCAATAGCGGTCTCCAGCTTGTTGGACACGCCCATGAAAGGGCATAAGCCAAGAAACTTTACCAACACGAAATTATTGACTAGTACCGTTGCTACTAATAGCAGCAGGTAGTCACCCATAGCAGATTCCATCCGGTCATGAAGAATTGGCTCTATTATCGGATTTTTAGCGGCATGAAACAACCGACTAACGGTACTGTTATTCGACTTTGTCACGCAAAGTTCATAAATCTGTCGCTGGTACGAAATTTAAACAGGCTAAGGTAACCCCCAACACGCACAAGTGGGGGATTACGAATGGCACGCTGGCTTGACCACTTAAGTCGCTATGACCGTATCAGTTTCTGCTGGTTTAACGGCCGGCTTCCACGACTATCACAGAGCCGCATCATCCGCTGGCTTTCACGCAGCGGTGATGGCTATTGCTATATCGCCATTCCCATTGTGGTCAGCAACTTTGGACCTATTATCCCATACGCCTTATGGCACACCTTATTGCTCGGTTTCGCCGTCGAAGTGCCCATGTTCAGATTACTTAAAATCTGGTTAGAGCGTCCCCGGCCTTATCAGGCAATGACTGATTTTAAAGCTCTCATCGAAGCCCATGACCAGTTTAGTTTCCCCTCTGGGCATACTACGGCGGCGTTCATGTTTGCCGGAATTATCGGTAGCTATTATCCCGGCTGGTTTGAAGCGGTATATCTTTGGGCTTCGTTAATCGGGCTGTCGCGTGTCCTGTTGGGAGTACATTATCCGGGCGATGTGGCGGCCGGCGCTTTGCTGGGTAGTTCACTCGCCTGGTTTTCGTTAGCCCTTACAGCAAGCTAAAAAGGAGTAGCTAAAATGCGGATCCTGATTGGAGTACAAGGCACTGGCAACGGGCATTTGAGCCGCTGCGCAGCGCTGGCCGAAGCGCTGGCAACGTTGCCGATACAGGTCGATTTCCTGATGTCGGGCCGGCCCCGTGCTGGTTTTTTTGATATGGAGCCATTTGGCGACTGGCAGTGGCGGCAGGGCCTGACCTTTGCGGTGCAGAATGGCCGGGTGGCACTGCGCGAAACAGTCCGGCGCAATAACTGGAAACAGTTCTGGCGGGATGTCTACGAGTTAGATTTAAGCCGTTATGATCTGGTTGTCAGTGATTATGAGCCCGTGACGGCCTGGGCGGCCCGTAAACAACAGCGCCGGGTGATTGGCATTGGTCGCCAGTATGCTTTCTATAAACCCTGCCATGGATTGCCGATAAGTACCCCCCATCGTCAGCTATTGCGCTGGTTCGCGCCGGCTAATGATGTGGTAGGTATGCACTGGAGTAACGGTGGCCCACATATACTGCCGCCAGTTATTCATCAGCGTGGCCCGCAGCGAGCGCGTGAAGATAATCATTACCTGGTTTACCTGCCGTTCGAGCCTCTGCCGCGGATCCATCGTTTACTGCAAGGCTTAAGCGATTATCGATTTAGTGTATTTCACCCGGCGATGACGCAAAAGCAAGTCGGCAGTGTCCGCTATTATTCGCCATCGCGTGATGGTTTCGCTGAGGCATTCAGCCGCGCCTGCGGCATTATCAGCAACGCGGGCTTTGAAACCAGCAGTGAGGCCCTCTGGCATGGGAAAAAGTTGTTGGTGAGGCCATTAGCCGGTCAGTTCGAGCAGCAGGCCAATGCCCGTTGTCTGCGTCAACTTCAGTTAGCTACTGTAATAAAAGACCTTGATAAGGCCGAGCTTAGCAACTGGCTTGAGCATGGCAGGGCACGTCGGTGCTGCTGGCCGAATGTGGCAACTGAACTGGCTCAATGGCTGGCGACAGGCGCGGAGCGTCCGGTAAGCGAACTGAGCAAAGCACTGTGGCGTAAAACGGATACAGCAGATTATCAGGGGTTATTACAACGACGTTAATGACGCAAAGCTTTCAAGGCGCACATATGAAGATGGCTCCCCAGGTAGGATTCGAACCTACGACACATGGATTAACAGTCCACCGCTCTAACCAACTGAGCTACTGGGGAATTGCATAGGGAAGTGTTGAAAGGATGTCTGGCTCCCCAGGTAGGATTCGAACCTACGACACATGGATTAACAGTCCACCGCTCTAACCAACTGAGCTACTGGGGAACACATCTGACAACGGGAGCGAATGTTAAAGGGGCTTGCGCAAGCTGTCAATAGTAAAAATGCGCGTTTGCGCGTTTTGTGCGCAGCCGCAATAAAAACTTATTTGTCAAGAGATCGTCAAGCGCGGCTCTATAACATTAGGTATATCAACGAGAGGGGCTTGGTTATCCACAGCAACGCCAACATCACGCCCTGTAAAGGGTTGCTGATCTTATCCACTAAATCTGTGGATAACCTTGTGGGAAACTATGTGTGTTGCTATAAAAACCGCATGATAGCGGCTGTTTAAGAGATTGCTTAAAAAATAGCTGAAAAAAAATAATTCTTTATTTATCATGGATTTGCATGACTTTTGAGAAGAATGCGACGAACTGATATTTTTGCCTGAACAGGCTAAAGAGATTTTTTTCGGGCTTGTGCATTTCTTATCTGGATTGGCTGAAAATAGTGCAGTTTTCAGGGGCTTTCAGCTGGTCTGATAAGTTGTAAGTAAAAAAAGACAACGAACAACGCCTATGAGGCGAAGTCCGTTATCCGACGAACGGCTTCTTTGAGGGTTGCCATATCGGTTGCGAAAGAAAAACGGCAGTGACCCGGGGCGCCGAATGCAGTGCCGGGAACCAAAGCGACGTTGGCGGTATTCAGCATTAGTTCACACAGCTCGATATCGCTGTTGCAGTCTTTCGCTGCCATCAGACCCTCAATATTGGCGAAGGTATAGAAGGTGCCATCACCGGCGATGCATTTCATACCAGGGATTTGATTTAGCGCATTAACCAGATAGTCATGACGCTCTTTAAACGCGTCCACCATGGTGCGGATGCAGCTTTGGTCGCCCTCCAGCGCTGCCAGGGCAGCGTACTGGCTGATACTTGCGGCGTTCGACGTGCTCTGCGACTGAATCTTCTTCATTGCCGCAATCAGCGGTTTAGGGCCGGCGGCGTAGCCGATGCGCCAACCGGTCATGGCATAGGCCTTGGAAACCCCGGATAACAGCATGATGCGATTACTCAGGTCGGGAGCGACCATTGCGATATTGTAGAAAGATTCCTCAGTCCACAGAATGTGCTCGTACATATCATCACTGGCGATCAATACCTGCGGGTGCTTGCGTAGCACTTCGGCCAGTTCGCTCAGTTCAGCTTTGGTGTAAGCCGTGCCCGTAGGATTCGACGGGCTGTTCAAAAACAGTAAGCGGGTTTTGGGCGTAATCGCAGCGTCCAACTGGGCAGCGGTAATTTTATAGCGCTGTTCAATCCCGGCCTCAACGATAACCGGCTCACCACCTACCAGCTTGACCATATCCGGGTAGGAGACCCAGTAAGGGGCCGGAATGATTACTTCGTCACCGGGATTCAGCCAGGCGCTGAGCAGGTTAAATATGCTGTGTTTACCGCCAGACGAAATAAGAATCTCCGAAAGCGAATAATCCAGACCATTGTCGCGTTTAAATTTATTAATCACCGCTTGTTTTAATTCAAGAATACCGTCAACTGCGGTGTATTTGGTTTTACCTGCATCAATAGCGGCTTTGGCAGCTTGTTTGACAAACTCGGGCGTATCGAAGTCGGGTTCACCCACGCCTAATCCAATCACATCGTGCCCGGCCAACAAAAGTTCGGCAGCTTTTTGAGATACGGCCAGGGTAGGTGAGGGTTGAATGGCATTAACGCGGTCGGATAACTGATATTTCACGGCTCTATCCTGTGAGTGAAAGAGGAAAGCCGTATCATATAATCACTGGCTATTTTTGTCCACGGGTGCCCGCCGCGCCGCGATGGAAGAATGGTGAGTAATCCGATACACTACCGAGCTTCGTACAAATCAGTTCGGATTATATTTTTATCTATTTTCAGTTAAGCAACCGGAACCATTAATGGCCTCAGTCGTCAGGGCAAAGACCTTACTGCATGATCCCATTCCCGCTACTTTATGGCGGATGACCTGGCCGATGATCATCGGCATCGTCACATTAATTAGCTTCAATGTGGTTGATACTTTCTTTATCGGCTTGCTAGGCACCGACCCGCTGGCAGCGGTGAGCTTTACCTTTCCGGTTACTTTTACCGTGGTCAGTCTGAGCATCGGGCTCGGCATAGGAACTTCCGCGGTTATTGCCCGCAAACGTGGCAGCGGCCAGGAAGATCACGCACGCTTCGATGGCACCATCGCATTGACTGTATCGGCCTTACTGGTCGCAGCGTTGGCGCTGCTTGGCTATTTGTTTATGGAGCCCATATTTGCAGCGCTGCGGGCGCAGCCCCGGCTGATGACATACATTGAGGACTATATGACCTTGTGGTTTCTCGGTGCGGTATTACTGGTTATTCCGATGGTTGGCAATGCGGTGCTGCGGGCAGCGGGCGACACCCGCACACCGTCCCTGATTATGGCTTCCGGCGGCTTGCTAAATGCAATATTCGACCCCATCTTCATCTTTGGGCTGGGGCCGTTTCCAGCGCTCGGAATACAAGGCGCGGCTCTGGCCAGTGTGCTCTCGTGGACCATCGGCGTGGTGTTGGTGCTGTGGTATCTGAATTATAAAAATTTACTGACGCTGGTGGCACCGGGGGGTGCAAGCTTTGTGCGGTCGGCCCGGCAAATCCTGAAAATTGGTTTGCCGGCCGCCAGCGCAAATATGTTAACGCCGCTTGCGATGGCGGTGCTGACTGCGATTATTGCCGGTTATGGCGCAAAAGCAGTTGCCGCATTCGGGGTCGGCACGCGGCTGGAGTCGCTGGCGAGCGTGATTATTCTGGCCTTGTCGATGTCGTTGCCGCCGCTGATCAGTCAGAACTTCGGCGCCAGCGCCTTGAACCGTGTCGCTGAGGCTTATACAACAGCTATTCGAGGAATCATCGTTACGCAACTGATTATTTATGGGGTCCTGGTGGCGTTCGCTCCTTTCATTGCGGCGGTGTTTACCGATGATGCCGAAGTTGCTGCGCTGATTCGCTTGTTTTTATATATCATGCCGCTGGGCTATGGCATGCAGGGGATTATTATCCTGACCAATTCGAGTTTTAATGCCTTGCATCAGCCAATGTCAGCTTTGGCTTTAAGTATTATCCGGTTATTTGTAATGTTCGTGCCGTTGAGTTGGCTGGGCGCTATAATCGCGGATATCCCGGGTTTATTCATTGGGGGCGTCGTCGCAAATGTCCTGACCGGAACTCTGGCGTGGTGGTGGTTTCACCGGACGCTGGCGCAACAGCGGGAGCAGTTATAATGCGTGCTTTTGAAATTCAGTCTGATTACCAGCCTGCCGGCGATCAGCCTCAGGCCATCGAAAAGCTGGTTGATAATCTGGAAGCTGGCTTAGCTCATCAGACGCTACTGGGCGTAACAGGGTCCGGCAAAACCTTTACCATGGCCAACGTGATCCAGAAGATCCAGCGACCGACGTTGATCCTGGCCCACAATAAAACGCTGGCTGCGCAGCTATACGGTGAGATGAAGGAGTTCTTCCCCAACAACGCGGTGGAATACTTCGTCTCATACTATGACTACTATCAGCCGGAAGCCTATGTTCCGACTACCGATACCTTTATCGAAAAAGACGCCTCAATTAATGAGCATATTGAGCAGATGCGGCTGTCGGCTACCAAAGCGCTGCTTGAGCGTCGCGACGTTGTGCTGGTCGCCTCCGTATCCTGTATTTATGGTCTGGGCGATCCTGATGCATATATGAGCATGATGCTGCACTTGCGCCGCGGCGATATTATTGATCAGCGGGATATTCTGCGGCGGCTGGCGCAGTTGCAATATAAACGCAATGATGCGGCCTTTGAACGGGCAACGTACCGGGTGCGCGGCGAAGTCATAGACATTTTTCCGGCTGAATCTGATGAGTTGGCGGTAAGGGTGGAACTCTTTGACCAGGAGATTGATCGCATTAGCTTATTTGAGCCCCTGACCGGGCAGGTTACCGAGGCTGATGTAGCGCGCGCCACCATTTATCCGAAAACGCACTATGTCACGCCACGTGAAACCATTCTCAAAGCCATTGACCGGATCAAGGTAGAGCTAAAAGATCGCAAAGAACAGCTGCTGGCGGCCAATAAACTGATTGAAGAGCAGCGCATCAGTCAGCGCACGCAGTTTGATATTGAAATGATGCTGGAGCTTGGCTATTGCTCGGGCATCGAGAACTATTCCCGTTACCTGTCGGGCCGGGCGCCGGGCGAGCCGCCACCAACCTTGCTGGATTATCTGCCTGATGATGCCTTATTGATCATCGATGAGTCCCATGTCACGGTTTCGCAGATTGGCGCGATGTACAAAGGCGACCGCTCGCGTAAAGAAAACCTGGTAAATTATGGCTTCCGCCTGCCGTCTGCGCTGGATAACCGTCCGCTGAAGTTTGATGAATTTGAAGCCATCGCCCCGCAGACCATTTATGTATCGGCCACGCCGGGTAAATATGAGCTGGAGAAATGCGCCGGTGACGTGGTTGAGCAGGTGGTGCGGCCAACCGGCCTTATTGATCCTGAGATCGAGATCCGTCCGGTCGCCACTCAGGTTGACGATCTGATGTCCGAAGTGAAGTTGCGTGCTGAGCGCAATGAACGGGTACTGGCGACCACGCTGACCAAGAAGATGGCTGAGGACCTCAGTGATTACCTTGATGAACATGGTGTACGGGTGCGCTATTTGCACTCGGATATTGACACCGTGGAGCGGATGGAAATTATCCGCGATCTGCGTCTGGGCGAGTTCGACGTCTTGATTGGCATTAACTTGTTACGGGAAGGCCTGGATATGCCGGAAGTCAGCCTGGTGGCTATTCTGGATGCCGATAAAGAAGGTTTCCTGCGTTCTGATCGCTCGCTGATCCAAACCATTGGCCGGGCCGCACGGAATCTTAACGGCCGGGCAATTCTGTATGCTGACCGTATTACCGGTTCGATGCAGCGGGCTATGGACGAAACGGCGCGCCGCCGCGAGAAACAGGTCGCGCACAACGAGGCCATGGGCATCACCCCGGTCGGGATGAACAAGCGTATTACTGATGTGATGGATTTGGGCGCCGGTCGCCGCAGTAGCCGCAAAGACCGGGCGGTACAACAAATTGCTGAGCGGCAGCCGGGTTATGTACCGCCAGTGACAGATCCGAAAGTACTGATGCAGCAGTTAGACAAAACCGAAAAAGCCATGTACCAGGCCGCCAAAGATCTTGAGTTTGAGCGCGCGGCACAGCTGCGCGACGAAGTGGGTAAAATGCGTGAACAATTGAAGCGGCTTGGTTAAGTCATGCTGAAGGCCGGCGATGAGCGCTATCTTACCGGGGACGGCCAGTTGCGAACGCCGCTGGCGCTGATCTTCCTGTTGTTATTCTTTTTACGGGGCTATCTGGCCTGGATCATTTCGCTGACTTTTAGCGAAGATCGCACGCGCTTGCTGCAATTTTTTTACACCAGCACTGAGCAATTTGGCCTGACTTTGCTGGTTGGCCTGCCAGCCCTGTTTACACTGGTGTTGCTGACTCAGATTAAAGCGGAAATTCCTGGCTGGGTAAGGGCAGGTGCACGTATAGCGCCGCTGGCACTGTGGCTGAGCTGGGTTATCGATGGAATGTTATTGCTGAGTCTGATCAGCGCACGCTGGCCGGAGTTTTCTGTGGTTAAAGCTTTTCTGGTGTTCGGGTGGCTTATCGCGTTGTGGATTCTGCTGTTCTCACGGCATTTGCGCCGCTTCTGGGAATTACTCAGTGAGGAATAAAGCGTGGTGGATGGTACTGGGCTCGAACCAGTGACCCCCGCCTTGTAAGGGCGGTGCTCTCCCAGCTGAGCTAACCATCCATCAGGGAGTTCTTGTACTCATTTTCGAAGCGGCAGATGGTGGATGGTACTGGGTTCGAACCAGTGACCCCCGCCTTGTAAGGGCGGTGCTCTCCCAGCTGAGCTAACCATCCGTTTTCTCTGCGCTGCGGGGCGGTATTATAGGGTGCTCCGCGAAGCTGTCAACAGAAAATAGCAGAGATTTGACCTGACTGCTGCCTTTTTCGCCATTTCTGCCAGATGCGTTAGCCCGCGGTTATTGGTAAACTAACGGGTAATCTATTCTGAATCATGCGGAGAGTTCAATTATTATGACAGTGGTGACCCGATTTGCCCCCAGCCCGACCGGCTACCTTCACGTAGGCGGAGCCCGTACAGCTTTATATTCATGGCTGGTAGCCAAA
>NZ_JAWVYM010000003.1:0-148805 GCF_033722695.1 Pseudidiomarina sp.
AATGATGGATTTTTGTACTTCTTCGGAGAGTTCTTCCAGGATGTCGCCGTGCTCTTCGGCGTCAACCAGTTGCCACATAATGGCACGTGCCTTTGGTGGAGAGGACTCCAGCAGCAGCGCGACATCCCAGGCAGGTAAATTGTGCAGGTAGCGACGCGCCTGCACATACATGCCGCCTACAAGTGCCTCGGTCACTTCCTGTAAGCGCTGTTCAGCGAATTCTTTGTCGGCAACTTCTGCTAGCATGGTAAAAACTCCTATTGATATGAGGAGTTTATCTTATTTGGGCGAAGGCGTCAGCTAGCAATCATGAGCTTTAAGAGGGGCTACTGCTCTTCATCAAAGCGGGCTTCGATGAGTGCGGCGACTGCGCTAACCGCTTCTTCGGCATCACTGCCGGTAGCGATAACATCAATTTCCTTGCCCTGTCCGCTGGCCAGAAGCAATAAACACATCACACTTGAGGCGTCGACTTCGCGACCGTCCTGCACCACCTTAATACGCGCTTCGAAGCCCTGGGTCAGCTTCGCCAGCTTGGTAGCAGCCCGGGCGTGAAGTCCAAGTTTATTGCGGATAGTTACCTTGCGGCGGGCGGTCTGGGTCATTTGTGGCGACCTGCCTCACGGTGCCGCACCTGCACCTTAAATTGCTGATTAGCAAAGCGCGTAGCCAGTTGCTCGGCAATATAGACTGAACGGTGTTGGCCACCGGTACACCCTATGCCAATGGTCAGGTAGCTGCGGTTGCTGCGCTGGAAGTGCGGTAACCAGGTATCCAGAAAAACCTCCAGCTGATAGATAAACTTAGTGACCAGTGGTTGCTGGGCAAAAAATTGCTGCACCGCTGCGTCGGACCCGGTCAGGGCTTTTAGCTCTGGCTCCCAGTGCGGATTAGGCAGAATACGGGCGTCAAAAGCGTAGTCGAGATCCGGAGGCAGGCCATACTTATAGCCAAAAGACTGAAACACCACGATCAGCCGTGAAGCCGCTTTGCCAAGTACCCGTTCACTGACGTTTTCGCTAAGCTGATGGACGCTGAGGTCGCTGCTGTCAATGCGCCAGGTGGCGCGTTCGGCCAGGGGCTCAAGCAGCCGGCTTTCCGCAAGCAAGGCATCGGATAAGGGCAACTCATTTTTTGATAAAGGATGCAGCCGTCGGGTCTCACCAAACCGACGCAATAAAACGGCTTCTGATGAATCAATATAAAGAATTTCAGGCTTGATCTTATCGGGCAGAAAATCCAGCGCATCGGTCAGATCTTCGTGCTGCTCAGGTAAATTGCGAACATCGACACTGACCGCAACTTTGTCATATTGGTCGACAACGGCGTGTACTAAGGTGGGCAGCAGCGTGATAGGCAGGTTATCAACGCAGTAAAAACCAAGATCTTCAAGCACTCGCAGGGCGATAGTCTTGCCTGATCCGGAACGACCGCTGACGATAATAAGCTGCACGGTCTCTCCTTAGCTATCGGTGTCCTGGGTAAATATTTTAAATAGTTCTTTATCGCCGTCAGCGTCTCGTAAAGCGCGGGTGCAACTCTTGTCATTAAGGCGCTGCGCCACGGCTGCCAGGGTCTGCAGATGTGCTTCATGCTCGTCTTCAGGCACCAGCAGGGCAAAAATAATATCCACTGGCTGATTATCAATAGCATCAAAGTCGATGGGGTCGGCCAGGGTTAGCAGCACCGCCACAGGTTTGTTGGCGGTTGCCAGACGCCCATGGGGAATGGCCACACCCATGCCGATACCCGTGCTGCCGAGACGCTCCCGGTTCAGCAGGCTCTCAAATACGTCGAAGCTGGTCGTCCCCGACAAACGGGGCGCGGCCAGCTGACCGATCAATTCAAGTACTTTCTTTTTGCTTGAGCCGTCGACTGCACTGCGCGTGCAGTCGGGGCTTAACAGCGTGGATAGGTCCATGATTAGTGACGATTTATCTTTTCTTTATGTTTAATAACCTGCCGATCAAGTTTATTAATCAGCGCGTCGATGGCGGCGTACATATCCTCTTCGGCAGAGTCCGCGTAAATCTCGCCACCGCTAAGATGCACCGTAGCTTCGGCCTTTTGCACTAATTTTTCAACCTTTAAAATTACATGCACGTTAGTGATGTTATCAAAGTGCCGCTCCAGCTTCGCGAATTTTTCGTCTACGTAGTCACGCAAAGGGGGAGTAATCTCTACATGATGGCCAGTCAAATTAATCTGCATAGCATCTTCCTTTTGTTGTGCGAGAATCAGATAAGACGTTTGCGCTGACTCGAGGGCGGTATGTTAAGCGCCTCCCGGTACTTCGCTATCGTCCGTCGTGCCACTTGGATACCCTGGTCTGCCATTAGCTGCGCGAGTTTACTGTCGCTCAGTGGCTTCTTCGGGTTCTCCGCCGTGACCAGCTTCTTCAGCAACGCCCGGATGGCTGTCGACGAACACTCTCCACCATCATCAGTCGCAAGCTGACTGGAGAAGAAGTACTTCAATTCAAACATACCGCGGGGCGTGTGCATATACTTTTGTGTCGTTACCCGGGAAATTGTTGACTCATGCATCTCGACCGCAGTGGCAATGTCGGCAAGCACCATAGGTTTCATGGCTTCGGCGCCATATTCGAAGAAACCCTGTTGCTGCGCAACGATGGCGCTGGCGACGCGAAGTAAGGTATCGCTGCGGCTTTCGAGGCTGCGGATAAACCATTTAGCTTCCTGGGTTTGCTGTCGAATATATTGCATATCCTCACTTTGGCCCGAGCCGTTGCAAAGCGCGGCATAAGTCTGGTTCACTTTAAGTTTAGGCAAATTTTGCGGATTTAGTTCAACAATCCACTTACCATTTTTTTTTCGTACCAAGACATCGGGGATTACATAGTCATCGGTTTCCGGCCTGAAGCTGTCGCCCGGGCGCGGCTGCAACTGCTGAATGAGGCCAATAACGCTGGTTAGCTGATCTTCATTCAGGCGCAGCTTACGGGCCAGTGTGCGATAATCGCGGCTACCCAGTAAATCCAGATGTTCGCTTACAGCGGTAATCGCCTTGTCGCGCCAGAAGGTGTCGGTTGAACCACGCTGTAACTGAATAAGTAAGCACTCACGAACGTCCCGTGAGCCAACCCCTAGGGGTTCGAATTGCTGAATGCGTTTGAGTACAACGGCGACCTCATCGGCCAGAATGTCGTCATCGCTTTGCTGCTGCACTGCATCAAGAATTTCTTCGAGGTCGCAGGTCAGGTAGCCACTGTCATTGATACTGTCGATTAAGGCGGTGGCAATGAGCTCATCGGTGGGGCTGAAGTGTGAGAGACGCATTTGCCAGAACAAATAATCCTGCAAACTCTGCTCAGTGGCACCTTGATACAGGTCGGTATCGTTATCGAAGCTGCCACCACCGGAACTGGTATTGCTAAGGGCGGCGGAGCAGGGGGTGTCATCCCAGTGATCAGTGCGCTCATCGGTTTCGCCGGCGACATCCTCATCGGCAACTTCAAGCAAGGGGTTTTCATCCAGCGCCTGCTGGATTTCCTGTTGCAGTTCGAGAGATGAAAGTTGTAACAACCGGATAGCCTGTTGCAGCTGTGGCGTCATCGACAGCTGCTGACCGAATTTAAGTTGCAAACCTTGTTTCATCAAATCACCTGGTCTGACTGACCCGAAGACAACTACAGGGTGAACTGCTCACCGAGGTATACGTCTTTCACCTGCTGGTTGGCCAGAATGCTTTGTGCGTCGCCGTATGCGATCAGTTCGCCGTGGCTCACAATATAAGCCTGCTCACAAACCGACAGGGTTTCACGCACGTTGTGATCGGTAATAAGCACACCGATGCCGCGTTTACGTAAATGCTCGATAATTTTCTTAATATCAATGACCGAGATTGGGTCTACCCCGGCAAAAGGCTCATCCAGCAAAATAAAGGCTGGCTCTGCCGCCAGTGCGCGGGCAATTTCAACCCGGCGTCGCTCACCACCGGAAAGGCTCATACCCAGACTATTGGCAATGTGGCCGATATGAAATTCTTCGAGTAATTGATCAAGTTTATCTTCCCGGCTGGTTTCATCCAATTCTTTGCGGGTTTCGAGAATCGCCATGATATTGTCGCGCACCGTCAGCTTGCGGAATATCGAAGATTCCTGAGGCAGGTAGCCGATTCCGCGGCGAGCGCGCTCATGCATCGGCAACAGGCTGATGTCGGCGTCATCAAGTAAAATGCGACCCTTGTCGTTGGCTACCAGGCCTACAATCATATAGAAAGTGGTGGTTTTGCCGGCGCCGTTTGGGCCCAGCAGGCCTATGACCTGGCCCGACTCGACGGTCAGGCTGACGTCTTTGACTACCTGGCGTTTTTTATAAGATTTTGCCAGGTGCTCAGCGGTTAATCGGCTCATTGTCGCTCTTTTTCGGTAGAAAAATCGTTGTTACCCGATCGCTTTCATCTTCACCACGACGGGCGCTAAGTTGTTGTGTGGCAAAGTTATAAACAATCTCGTTGCCCTGAATAACACTATTATTCTGAGACACCTTAACATTGCCCGACAGGGTCATTGTCTGCTGCTCCTGATCATAGCGAATTTTTTCTGCTTCCGCGGTGATCAGGGAACCGTCATCCAGTCGTTGCTGATAAGTTGCCGGCGAGCCGGAAGCGATAAAAAGGTCGCTCGGATCATCGACGTCCCGACTGACCTCCAGGTGATCAGCATTGATCTCCAGCGTGCCCTGCCGAATCTGCACATTGGTGTCAAACACCGCCACTTTATTGGCAATGTCAAAAAAATCGTTTTCTGCGTTGATTTCAATCGGCTTGGAAAAGTCTTCCTTGCCCTGAGCCAGCGCATTAAAAGGCGCCAGCAGGGCACTAATCGTTAAGCTGACTGATACCAGTATAAATCGCTTGTGCATGTTCATTAATTTCCAGTGTTTGGGTGCGGAGATTTCCCTGTAAGCCTACTCCGCGAACCGTGAAATTCTGGCCAAAGATGACCACGGGCGCATCAGTTTCCACAGTTTCCTCTGTGGTATCAATAGTCAGATAGCTGGTCTCAACGCGCTCGAGAAAATCGTTGCTGGTGAGATTGGTGATCTCAATCCCACGCT
The DNA here is from genome assembly GCF_033722695.1 of Pseudidiomarina sp. GTDB lineage: Bacteria > Pseudomonadota > Gammaproteobacteria > Enterobacterales > Alteromonadaceae > Pseudidiomarina. The sequence continues at coordinate 5,082 of NZ_JAWVYM010000003.1, forward strand.
CGAGTACCAGCGTCTTATCATCATAAAATGAACCCTGTTCGGCGATTACCTGCCAGATACTTTTTTGATCGCGACTGCGTACAGTATAAACCGGATTAGTCAGTTCGGTGAGGCTGATAGGACTAAAATGTGTCATGGTATCAGCTGCAATTCTGTGCGCCAACGCGCCATCCTCGGAGTAAATACGAAGTATCATGCCGGTGGCCGTAAAGTCAGGCTCAATTTCGCGAAAGCGATCGGTCTCTTCGATCAACTCAGGATCGGCGAAGGGCCGCCAGATTAATACGGTCCCCAACACAAACAGGATAATCAGAAACCAGGCAATATACCGGTTCATAAACTTACGCCACCATAAAGTTGCAGGTGTCCCTGACTGAGCAATATCAGATCGGTCAGTTCACGAACGGCACCAAAGCCGCCACGCAGACTGGTTACATAGTCAGCTTGCTGCTGCACCCACGGATGGGCATCATTCACTGCCACCCCAACCCCGGCCCGCTGAATCATCTGCACATCGGGTACATCGTCACCCATACAGGCAATCTGCTCGTCAGAGAGCTGCAATTGCTGGCTTAACTCATCATAACAACTGATCTTGTCGTCGATGCCCTGAAAAATATAGCGGACTCCCAGAGCCTGCATGCGTTGCTCAACGATTTCGGAACGTCTGCCTGTTATGACAGCAACCTCTATATGATTGTTCAGTAATCCCTTCACGCCGAAGCCATCACGGGTATTAAAGGCCTTTAATTCTTCCCCCTGATTGCCGAGGTAAATGCGGCCGTCCGAGAACACCCCGTCAATATCAAAAATGACCAGCTTGATAGGGTGTAACTTTTCCAGCAACTGAGTAGGAATTTCACCGTACCAGGTGCTCGCAGTCGATGCTGTCGTCATGCTTACATTACTCCCGCTTTGAGTAAATCATGCATATTCAGTGCGCCAATCAGCTTATTGTCGTCACCGACCACAAACAGACCATTTATTTTGCGGTCTTCCATTACTTTTAGACCTTGAGCTGCCAGCACATCCGGCGCAATGGTAACCGGGCTGCGGGTCATGACCTGGTCGATGGTCGTGTCATGCACGTCGATGCGCTGATCAAGAATACGTCTTAAATCACCGTCAGTAAAAATGCCCTGCAAATTACCCTCGTTATCGACTACCGCGGTCATTCCCAGGCCTTTGCGGGACATTTCCAGCAAGGCCTCGCTGAGGGAAGCACTGTTTGGCACTTTGGGTACTCGCTCACCGCTGTGCATAATGTCATGGATATGCAGCAGCAGACGCCGGCCCAGGCTGCCACCGGGGTGCGATAAGGCAAAATCATCGGCGGTAAACCCCCGCGCATGTAGCAGTGCGACTGCCAGCGCATCGCCCATTACCAGGGTTGCAGTGGTGGATGAGGTTGGTGCCAGCCCAAGCGGGCAAGCCTCCTGCTCAACAGCAATACAGACATGCACATCAGACAGCTCCGCCAGTGTCGATTCCGGGTTGCCGGTCATACTGATCAGGGCGACACCCCGGCGTTTGATAAGCGGAGCAATGCTCAACACTTCATTAGTTTCGCCGGAGTTGGAGATGGCGATGACCACATCCTGGCCGGTAATCATGCCCAGATCGCCGTGACTGGCTTCACCCGGGTGTACAAAAAACGCCGGGGTACCGGTTGAGGCGAAGGTGGCAGCGATTTTACCGCCAATGTGGCCTGATTTACCCATACCGATCACAATTACCCGGCCGCTGCACGCCAGTAACATTTCACAGGCTCGTTCGAAATGTTCGTCGACATAGCGTTGCAGGCCGATAATAGCAGCGGCCTCGACCTCGATCACCTGCTGCCCGAGACTGCGAAATGAACCGGTTTGCTGATTACTCATAACTGTGTTGCTCCGCTGCTCTGATGAATATCTGGCTCTGAGGTCAGATAATACCCGATCGATTTTTGATTTGCAGACGTAAAATGTTTGTAGCACATGATTTGTCACAAATTTTACCGGGCCAGCCTATGGATTATGGCGCCTTTCAGGTAAACTAGCAGGTCTCAGATTAAGGAACTAGCCAGCCATGACAACTGACAATGCTGACTATTTGGTAGAGATTGATGATATCCATTTCGCCCATGGGCATGGAGCCAATCAGATATATAGCGGCCTATCAATAAAGATCCCCCGGGGAAAGATTACCGCCGTTATGGGGCCCAGCGGGGTGGGCAAAACTACTCTGCTGCGGCTTATCGGCGGGCAGATCAAGCCACAGCAAGGCGCCATTCGCTTTGACGGCCACAATATACCGGAACTCTCACGCAGCGATCTGTACCGGCTACGGAAGCGCATGAGTATGTTGTTCCAGAGCGGCGCGCTGTTTACCGATATGAACCTGTACGACAATATTGCTTTTCCGTTGCGGGAGCATAGTGCCTTGTCGGAAGAAATTATCGAAACCATCGTTCTGATGAAGCTTGAAGCGGTGGGCTTGCGCGGGGCCCGGCATCTGATGCCGGCAGAACTATCCGGCGGCATGTCGCGGCGGGCGGCCCTGGCACGGTCAATAGCGCTGGACCCTGAGCTCATTATGTACGACGAGCCTTTTGCCGGGCAGGATCCGATATCCATGGGCATTATCGTTAAGCTCATCAAGTCGCTGAATGAATCCCTGGGGCTGACCAGTGTGGTCGTTACCCACGATATTTCGGAAGTACTGAGCATTGCCGACTATGCTTATATTATTGCTGACGGCAAGGTGGTCGGGCAGGGCTCGCCGGATGAACTGAGAGACTCCGACGACGACCTGGTGCAACAGTTCTTAAAAGGTGAAGCTGACGGGCCGGTAGCCTTCCACTATAAAAGTGTCAGCATGGAAGACGATATTCTGGGCGAGAACGCAGGAGCGAATAATGCTTGATCATGTTGCCTCTCTAGGTCGCTATGTTCTGAACAGCGTTGCCGGTACCGGCGCCTCGCTGATGATGCTGATGCGCGCCTTGCTTGGCAAACCCAATCTCCGCAAATCCTTGCCGCTGCTGATGCAGCAAATGTACTCGGTCGGTGTGCTGTCGTTACTGATTATTGTAATTAGTGGACTCTTTATCGGCATGGTGCTGGGCTTGCAGGGCTATACTATTCTGGTGGACTTTGGCGCTGAACAAAGTCTCGGACCCATGGTTGCACTGTCGCTACTACGAGAACTGGGGCCAGTGGTTACGGCGCTGCTGTTTGCTGGTCGGGCGGGCTCATCGCTGACCGCCGAAATAGGCCTGATGAAAGCCACTGAACAGCTGTCGAGCCTTGAAATGATGGCTGTGGATCCGATGCGCCGGGTGATCTCGCCGCGGTTCTGGGCAGGCTTTTACAGCATGCCACTACTGGCGCTTATTTTCTCAGCCGTCGGTATTTACGGCGGTTACCTGATTGGTGTGCGCTGGCTGGGTGTCGATGAAGGCGCCTTCTGGTCCGTCATGCAATCTAATGTCGACTGGTCTGAAGATATTCTCAATGGGATTATCAAGAGTGTGGTTTTTGCTTTTGTAGTCACCTGGATTGCCTTGCACAAAGGTTATAGTTGCACGCCAACCTCGGTCGGAATCAGCCGCGCCACCACCTCAACAGTGGTAACAGCATCACTGGCTGTACTGGGTCTGGATTTTGTCTTAACAGCATTAATGTTTGGGTAACTCACTATGGAATCAAGAAACGTACAACTCGCAGTCGGCGCCTTTGTCATCATCGGCTTTATCGCACTGGTTTTTCTCGCGCTACAGGCTGCTAACATGGGCGGGGCTACTGCTGGTGAAACCTACAAGCTGTATGCCAAGTTTGACAACATTGGTGGCTTAAAAGAGCGTTCACCTGTGAAGGTAGGCGGAGTGGTGGTCGGCCGGGTCAGTAAGATCACCTTGTCGGGCGAATACTATGAACCGCTGGTGGAAATGGAAATTAGTAAAAAATATGATGAATTTCCTAATACTTCGTCGGTCTCAGTACTAACCTCCGGATTATTGGGCGAGCAATATTTAGGGCTGAACCCCGGCTTTGTCGACGATACCGTTGAAATGTTGGATGAAGGTGATCGGATTCAGGACACCAAGTCGGCGCTGGTATTAGAAGACCTTATCGGTCAGTTCCTGTTCAGTCAGGGTAGTGATTAAGGAGTTGTTATGAAAAACTGGATCGGTTTGCTGGCAGTTGCCCTGCTGGCGCTTGTGACCACGATGACGACACGTGCCGAGGTGGTGCGGGAAGAAAACCCCTATATTTTGCTGGAAAAAGTCGCTAAGAATACGTTTGAACGCATTGAGCAGGACCGTGAGAAGATCAACGAGGATCTGGATCACCTGCGGGTCATTATCCGGCAAGAACTCCTGCCTTATGTGGACAATGTATATGCAGCCAAGCGCGTGCTGGGCCGCAACCTGAAAGATACCACCGAGGAACAGCGTCAGGAGTTCTATACTGTTTTCCGCGATTACCTGATTGCGACTTATGGGCGTGCCTTCACCCGTTATGATGAAGACAAGCACAAAGTTGAGTTCGCTGATCCGCGTCGTTTCGATGGCAACAGCAGAATGGTGGAAGTGAAAACACAGCTGATTGAAGACGGCCGTGAACCTATCCGCATCGAATTTAAAATGCGTTATGACGATGATGATAAGCTTTGGAAAGCGTACGACATGGTCGTCGAAGGCGTTAGTCTGCTGAGTAGCAAGCAAGCTGAGATTTCATCAGTCATTCGCAGCCGTGGTATTGACGGAACGATTGAACTGCTGCGCGAAAAGGCTAATGAGCCAATGCAGCCTTATGAAGACGGTGCCGGCGACTTAAAAACAGGTAACAGCTCCTCATGAGTAAAGCGGACATCAGCTGGCAGACCGAAGCCGATACCCTGATATTTTCAGGCGTGCTGAATCGAGACACAGTGCCGGAGCTATGGAATGCGCGCTCCGACTGGTTATCAACAGACGAGACGCTGACTATTGATTTGTCGGGCCTGGAACGCGTTGATTCGGCAGGCGTCGCTATGCTTCTGCAGGCCAAGCGTCAGTTACTGGAGCAGCAACGAAAACTGCAGCTGCATAGCCCCAGCGATCAACTGCGGGCTATTGCCGAGGTTAGTGGCGCCACCAAGCTGCTTGATTTTTCTTAATAAAATGGTTGGGATATGACTTCTGAAGAGATACAACAGTTGGTACAAGACGCCCTGGCGTTGGACGAGGTTCGCGTTAGTCTGGAAGGGGGCCATGCTTCGGTTGTCGCGGTCAGCGACCGCTTTGCCGACCTGAGTCGGGTTAAGAAGCAACAGCTGGTTTACGGACCATTAAAGCCCATGATAGCCACTGGCGAGCTTCATGCGGTGTCAATAAAAACCTACACCCCCGCTGAGTGGAAACGGCAGCAAAAGCTAGGTATGTTAAGCTGATACCAGCGCCCGGTTCACCCCATCTTCCCATCAAATAAAACAACGAGTTCGTTATGCAAAAACTGGTCATCAAAGGCGGCAATAAGCTTCAGGGTGAAGTCACCATATCAGGAGCGAAAAACGCCGCCCTGCCAATTTTGATGGGCGCGATTCTGCCGCAAAATGATGTGGTGATCGAAAATGTACCGGCCTTACAGGATGTCCGCACCACCCTGAAACTGCTAGCTGAACTTGGGGTGACTTCGGAACAACTGGATAGCAACAGCTATCGTATTCAGCCACAGGGCCTGCATCATCATATTGCCAGCTACGAGCTGGTAAAGACCATGCGTGCTTCAATTCTCGTGTTGGGGCCATTACTGGCGCGTTACGGTAAAGCTCAGGTTTCCTTGCCGGGTGGTTGCGCTATCGGCGCCCGCCCGGTAAATCTGCATATAGAAGGCCTGCGGCAGATGGGGGCGCAGATAGCGGTCGAAAATGGCTATATTAAAGCTGAAGTCGAAGGGCGCTTAAAAGGCACGCATATCCTGATGGACATGGTTAGTGTAACCGGTACTGAAAACCTGATGGCAGCGGCTACCCTGGCCGATGGCATAACCGTAATCGAAAACGCAGCGCGTGAACCCGAAGTGGTCGATCTGGCAAACTTCCTTAACGCTATGGGTGCAGACGTGCGCGGGGCCGGCACCGATAAAATTGAAATCCACGGGGTTGAGACCTTGCAGGGTGGCCGCTACCGGGTACAACCCGACCGTATCGAAACCGGCACCTTTCTGGTGGCGGCGCTGGCTACAGGTGGTGATGTCACCTGCCGGCAGACCGATCCGGCGATGCTCGATGCGGTGCTGAAAAAGCTGGCTGAGGCCGGCGCTACCATCACCCGTGGTGATGACTGGATCCGCTTGCAGGCCAGTAGCCGGCCGCGGCCGGTAAATGTCATCACTGCGCCTCACCCGGCGTTCCCCACGGATATGCAGGCACAGTTCTGCGCGCTCAATGCAATTGCCGACGGTACCGGCTGGATTCGCGAAACTATATTCGAGAACCGCTTTATGCATGTACCTGAGCTGCACCGTATGGGCGCCATAATAGAGCTGGAAGGGAATACGGCAATTTGTAAGGGCGTACCTCAACTGACAGGCGCCCAGGTCATGTGCACCGATCTGCGGGCTTCAGCGTCGCTGGTTATCGCCGGACTGGTTGCAGCCGGAGAAACCACCATCGAACGGATTTATCACATCGACCGCGGCTATGAAACGATTGAACAGAAGTTAGGCGGGCTGGGTGCGAATATAGTGCGCCACGGCTAAGGCACCCGCTTACGGCAGCTTTTCAATTGTTACTGAGGTGAGCAGTTCATCGGAACCGCGGAAAAACCGGATCTCCAGCTCCGTGCCGGGCTTGGTTTCTGCCACCAGCGCCAGGCCTTCCGCAGCCGACGCCACCGGCCGCCCGCCAATTTCAATAATATAGTCGTCAGCTTGCAGGCCAGCCTGTTCAGCGGGGCTGTTGCGATCGACTGCGGAGATAAAAATACCGGGTTGCTGATAAGGATTGGCGTGCGGGCCATCGCTGACGTTAATACCCAGATAGCCCCGGACCACTTCACCTTCCCGGATCAGGGTGTCCATGATGCGTTTCGCTAACGGATAGGGAACCGCAAAGTATATGCCCTCCACGCCCTGACCGGACGGACCGCGGAACTGGGCGTTATTAATGCCAATCAGAAAGCCTTCACTGTTGACCAAAGCGCCGCCTGAAGCTCCCTCGTTGATGACCGCATCCATCTGAATCAAATCAGCGTGAGAGTGAATCACGCCCATTCGCCCACCGGTGGCACTGACAATCCCCTGGGTAATGGTCTGCCCCAGATTGAGCGGATTACCAATAGCCAAAACTACATCACCAGCACGGGTAAGCAGGTCATCGTTTTGCGGGATAATCGGCAGATTAGCAGCTTCAATACGGACCACCGCCAGGTCGGTCACCCGGTCATAGCCGATGACCTGTCCGCTGTACTGACGGCCGTCCTGCAACGCGACCTGGATTTGACTGACATCCGCGACCACGTGATAGGCGGTGAGAATGTGGCCCTTATTATCCATGATCACGCCGGATCCAAGCCGGAATACTGAGCTGGGGCGCCGGGAGTAATAGGAGCCGCGCGCCTCGCCAATGCTATATATATTAACGACCGCCGGGGCGGCACGGTTCACTGCCGTCGCGAAACTGACCGGCTCGCTCGCATGCATAGTGGAGAAGTTCAGGGAAGTAACACGGGGTAACACCCAGATAACAATAGCGGCGACAATCAGCCCCAGCAGCGTTGAGCGAAGGAGAAACCAGAACCAGCTGCGCATTGTCATGAGTTATCCGTTAACTTAGTGATTTGAGAATGTATTTAAGCATATCACTGATTAAAAAAAGAAGGCAGCCCTGAGGCTGCCTTTGTCGTGTATAGCGAAATGGAGGCTGACTTAATTACCGCGTAAGACCAGATACAGTGACGAGTTGCCGCGGCGGATATTCAGGGCAATAACGTTGCCCGCGTTATCCAGAGCCTGACGCAGCTCAGTCAGGTTATTGACCGGCTGCCGGTTAACAGCAAGAATAACATCTTTCTCACGCAGGCCGTAACGGGCTGCTACTGAGTTTTCCTCCAGTTCAGCAATAAGCACGCCGCCGCTATCACTCACTGCCAATGTGGCACCGCTGAGGGCAGGATGCAGCTCCGCAGCAGTCACGGCAGTTTCCATCTCTGATAGGGTGACTTTAAAGTTCCGCTCTTTGCCATCACGCAGCACGGTTAGCTTAATTTCTTTGCCAGCGCCAATGGTGCTGACTCGCGCGCCAAGGTCGGCAAAGGTCCGGATTGGCCGGCCATCCACGGCCACGATAACATCTCCGGATTTCAGCCCGGCTTCAGCGGCGGCGCCTTCAGGGATGACTTCAGCGATAAATGCACCCTGATTAACATCCAGCTCCAGTGCCTGAGCAATTTCGTGCGTCAGGTCATTACCGCGGACGCCTAATACGCCCCGGCGCACTTCACCGAATTCGACCAGCTGCTGAACCAGTGCTTTCATCATGTCAGAAGGAATTGCAAAGCCAATACCAATATTACCGCCGGCGGGCCCCAGAATAGCGGTGTTAATACCAATTAACTCGCCTTTAAGGGTTACCAGTGCGCCGCCGGAATTACCGCTATTAATAGCGGCATCAGTCTGGATGAAGTTTTCGACTTCTTCGATGCCCAGGCCACTGCGATCCAAGGCGCTGACGATACCTGAAGTTACGGTCTGGCCCAATCCGAAAGGGTTACCAATGGCAACGACAAAATCACCAACCCGCAACGCATCAGAGCTACCCACCTTAATTTCAGTCAGGTTGCTGCCGTTTTCGATTTTAAGCAAAGCAATATCTGAACGTTCATCGGTGCCCAGCACTTTCGCATCGAACTGACGCCCGTCTTTGAGGGTAACGACGATTTCAGTAGCATCGTCAATGACGTGGTTGTTCGTGACAACATAGCCGTTGTCAGCATCAATAATGACGCCTGAGCCTAAGCCCTGAAAAGGGCGTTCCTGAACTTGTTCGCTGGGGCCGTTCTGGCCGAAGAAGTAGCGAAACATATCCGGCACCCGCTGGCGCACCTCGCGTTTACCTTTGACAGAAATATTGACAACTGCCGGAGTCACGTCCTCCAGCATGGGCGCCAGGGTAGGCGTTTCATCATTATCAGAAAAAAATGGGATACTGGCACTAGCGGGTGCTACTGAAACCAGGCTGCAAAGTGCGAGAACCGCGACGAGCTTCATTTTCATAGGGGGACAATCTCCTTTCAGATTACGTGAAGGTATAGACCGACCCCTAAGTAATAGGTTCACAACCTATATGTTTCAAGATGTTTTTATGGGTCTTTTTTGAATAAGCCGCTCTTGGTATCCGAGTAATCACGAATCGGGGCGTCGGTGTTGTCTTGCCCCACACGTTTGCGATCATCGTTAATTTTATTAGCCATCCGTAACTGGCGCATGGTGTCTTCAGCGAAGAACGGCAAGCTGGGCTGGTTTTGTTCGCGCTCAAGAATAGTCTGACTGTTGTGCAGATAAGATTTCAGCTTTTCCTGAGTTTGCTCAAGTTGCTCAACCAACGCCGAGGCGGTGGCGAAATGCTCGACCACTTCACGCTGGTAGGCCGCCATTTGTTCCCGGCTCTGGGTAACTTCTTCGGTCAGGCGGGCTTCATCGGAGTGTTCATGTAACCAGTAGCGGGCGACAAAAAATCCGATCACTGCACCGACCGCAACCAGCAAAATGCCAATGATCCAGCTCATAAAAACTCCTTAAAAACACATGTCACATGATAAACTGTTAGCTTATAGCATAATCTATTAAAGGGTATGAGTGGTAGTGACAACGACAAACATAGCCCCAATGAGTAAGTATGAAACCGATCTCACCAGCGGCGGTTTTGTCGAAGACAAGGCGCAGCGGCGGGCGGTAGAAGCATTGCAGCGTCTGTATGACGAGCTAATTGATTATCGCCGGCAGCGACAAAAATCCGGCATCAGCTCCTGGTTCGGGAAGCTGACGGGGCAACGTGCCGAACCACCCAAAGGGCTGTATCTCTGGGGCGGAGTGGGGCGTGGCAAAACCTACCTGGTCGATACGTTTTTCGATACCCTGCCGTTTGAGCAGAAACTGCGGGTGCATTTTCATCGTTTCATGCAGCGGGTGCACGAAGAGCTTGAGCAACTGAAAGGGCGCAGCGACCCCCTTCCCATTATCGCGGATAAGTTGGCTCTCGAAGCGCAGGTCGTGTGTTTTGATGAATTCTTTGTGCAGGATATTACCGACGCCATGTTGCTTGGTACCCTGATGCAGGAGCTCTTTAAGCGCAATGTGGTATTGGTTGCTACCTCTAATATTGTGCCCGATGACTTGTACCGTAACGGCCTGCAACGACAGCGGTTTTTGCCGGCGATTGAGCTGATTAAAGAAAATTGCCATGTGCTCAACGTTGATAGCGGCGTGGATTACCGCCTGCGTACGCTTCGCCGCGCCGAAATTTACCATTCCCCGCTGGATGCTGAGGCCGATACCAACCTGCAGGGTTACTTTGCCGAACTGGCACCGGATCGTTGCAGCCGCAATACCAATAGTACAATTCGTATTCAGGGCCGTGAGATTAATGTCAGGCTGGAATGCGACGACGTGGTGCTGTTTTCTTTTGCGGCAATTTGCGGCGGGCCGCGCTCGCAGAATGACTATATCGAATTGGCGCGGCTCTACCATGCGGTCCTTATCAGCGATGTGCCGCAACTGGGTGGGCACATGGATGACGCCGCGCGGCGCTTTATTGCGCTGGTCGATGAATTTTATGAGCGGCGGGTAAAACTGATCCTGTCGGCGGCGGTACCACTCGAACAACTTTATACCGACGGTCGGTTGAATTTCGAATTCCAGCGCTGCATCAGTCGCTTACAGGAAATGCAAAGCCACGATTACCTGGCGCTGCCCCATAAACCATAAAACCAGCATAAGCGCCAGTGAATAACCTGCAACAGCAGTTGATCCGCTTGGGTCTTTTCCGTATAATCCGCGCCAGCCCACGTTACAGGTACAACTAACCGCGTGTGCGGTTTTGTTGTGGTTCGCGGGGAAGCCCGGAACTACTGTCGTGAACCTTAAATACAGAGTACGTTTCAATGAAAACATTTGTAGCAAAACCAGAAACCGTCCAACGTGACTGGTACGTCGTTGACGCTGAAGGCAAAACATTAGGTCGTCTGGCCACTGAAATTGCCACCCGTCTGCGCGGAAAACATAAGCCTGAATATACTCCGCATGTTGATACCGGCGATTACATCGTTGTTATTAACGCTGAGAAGGTTGCTGTTACTGGCCGTAAGGCACAGGACAAGATTTATTATTCACACTCTGGGTATCCAGGTGGTATCAAGGACATCACTTTTGAAAAGTTGATTGCCAAGGCACCGGAAATGGTCATTCAGAAAGCGGTGAAAGGTATGTTGCCTCGTGGTCCACTAGGTCGTGCCATGTTCCGTAAACTGAAAGTATATGCAGGCGCAGAGCATAACCATATTGCTCAGCAGCCTAAACAACTTGAAATTTAAGACGGAGCACTAAAAAAATGGCAGAGAATCAATACTACGGTACTGGTCGTCGCAAAAGCTCTACTGCACGCGTATTCCTGCGTCCGGGCAAAGGCACCATTACTGTTAACCAGCGTACCTTAGAAGAATATTTCGGTCGTGATACCGCTCGTATGGTTGTTCGTCAACCACTTGAGCTGGTCGACATGATGGAAAAATTTGATTTATACATCACTGTTGCAGGTGGTGGTTCAAGTGGTCAGGCGGGCGCAATCCGTCACGGTATCACTCGGGCCCTGATGCAATATGACGAAACCTTGCGTGGCGATTTACGCCGTGCCGGTTACGTTACCCGTGATGCACGTGAAGTCGAGCGTAAGAAAGTCGGCTTGCACAAAGCACGTAAGCGTCCTCAGTTCTCGAAGCGTTAATTTCGCTGCGTACTGGATACGTACTACATTGGAAAAACCCGGCCCTGGTGCCGGGTTTTTTGTGTTAATCCTTGTAAAAATCAGGGTATTTCTTTATCATCTGAAAGCGATTTTTTTCGATTTGCTATAACCCCTTATGGGTAGCGAATCATACGCAGCAGCTAATTACTGACTTCATGACAATGTCTCATGAAGCGTCCAAACTGGAGAGTAAGTGGATGAGCAATGCGCCTGTAGATAAAGGCCGCCGTCGTTTCCTGACTGTCGCGACTTCCGTCGTGGGAGCCGCAGGAGCGGTTGGTGTTGCCGTTCCTTTCATTGCATCGTGGAACCCGAGCGAACGTGCTAAAAATGCGGGTGCCCCAGTGGAAGTGAACATCGGAAAAGCCGAGCCTGGACAACTGATCCGGGTTGAATGGCGTGGCCAGCCGGTCTGGGTAGTACGCCGTACCCCGGAAATGCTGGAAAGCCTGGATCTGGTAGAGGATCGCCTGCGCGATCCAAACTCCGAAGAACCACAGCAACCTGAATATGCCGCGAACCAATACCGTTCCCGTCGTAAGGAATATTTTGTCGCAGTGGGAATCTGTACCCACCTGGGCTGTTCACCGCAATACCTCGAGAATGAGTTTGCCGAGCAGGTTGAGGGTGTAAATGCTGGCTTCTTCTGCCCTTGTCATGGCTCCCGCTTTGACATCGCAGGCCGGGTTTTTGCTGGCGTTCCAGCCCCTTATAATCTGGTTGTTCCGCCACATTACTATCTCGATGATGAAACGATTCGGATTGGTGAAGACGGGGAGCAAGTCTGATGGGTAAATTAGTTGACTGGATAGACGAACGTATTCCGATGTCCAAGACGATGAAAATTCACGTCACGGAATATCCTGCACCCAAAAATTTTAATGTCTGGTATGTTTTCGGCGCATTGGCCATGGTGGTGCTGGTCAATCAGATCCTGACCGGTATCTGGCTGACAATGAACTACGTACCGACCGCAGAGGGCGCCTTCCGCTCCGTAGAGTTTATTATGCGGGATGTGGAATATGGCTGGTTGCTGCGTTATATGCATTCAACTGGTGCCTCGGCGTTCTTCGTGGTGGTCTATCTGCATATGTTCCGGGGCATGATGTACGGCTCTTATCAGAAGCCGCGCGAATTACTGTGGGTATTTGGTATGCTGATCTTCCTGGTACTGATGGCCGAAGCCTTTATGGGCTATCTATTGCCGTGGGGGCAGATGTCCTACTGGGGGGCGCAGGTTATTATCTCCCTGTTCGGTGCTATCCCGTGGATAGGCGATGATCTGACCCTGTGGATTCGGGGTGACTATGTTATCTCCGGCGCCACACTGAACCGCTTCTTCGCGCTCCATGTCATCGCGTTACCTTTAGTTCTGGTTATTCTGGTATTCCTGCACATCGTTGCATTGCACGAGGTGGGCTCGAACAACCCGGAAGGTATCCCGATTAAGAAGAAGAAAAACTCGGTACCTGACGAAGAAAAGCCGAACTTTAAATTCCACCATAGGTTCACCAGTAAGTACGATATTGTGGACGCAGTTCCGTTCTTCCCGTACTACGTGGTTAAAGATACTTTCTGGCTCGGGATCTTCCTGTTCTTCTTCAGCTATGTGATTTTCTTTAACCCGGCGATGGGCGGTTTCTTCCTTGAGCCACCAAACTTTGAAGCGGCGAACCCGCTGAAGACGCCTGAGCATATTGCTCCGGTCTGGTACTTCACCCCGTTCTATGCAATTTTGCGGGCGGTACCGGATAAGCTGATGGGTGTACTGCTGATGTTTGGCGCTATTGTATTCCTGTTCCTGCTGCCGTGGCTGGATCGTGGTAAGGTGCGGTCAATTCGCTACCGGAGCACCTTCCATAAAGTGAACCTGACTGTGTTTGTGATCAGCTTCATTGTGCTTGGCTATCTGGGTGTGAAACCGGCAACTGATGTCTATACCTTCTTTGCCCGGGTGTTCACGTTCTTGTACTTCGCCTTCTTTATTCTGCTGTGGTTCTACAGCAAGAACGAAAAAACGAAGCCAGTTCCAGAGAGGATTACGAAGTGATGAAAACATTATTCAGAACCTGCATCCTTGCCGCAGCATCACTCTGGTCAGTCGCTACTTTAGCGGCTGGCCCAACTATTCCGCTGGATGAGGCTAAGGTTAATCTGCACGACAAAGCATCGCTGCAGCGTGGCGCACAGTTGTTCATGAACTACTGCCTGGGCTGCCATCAGATGCAATATCAGCGTTATAACCGGACGTTCAAGGACCTTGAAATCCCGTTAGAGCTTGGTGTTGAGAATCTGCAGTTCACCGGCGAAAAAGTTGGTGACCTGATCACCAATAATATGTCTGCCGACATGGCAGGTAACTGGTTTGGTACAGCGGCACCTGATCTGACGCTGGTTGCACGGGTGCGTGGTGCCGACTGGTTATACACTTATTTCCGTTCATTTTATGCAGATGACTCGCGGCCGTTTGGCGTCAATAACTCGGTATTTCCGAATGTTGGTATGCCTCATGTGCTGCAAGAGTTACAGGGAGTTCCCCGCAAAACCTATGAAAGCCGGATGATTGACGGCGAAATGCAGGACGTTTACGTCGGCATTAAAACAGACGGTAGCGGGACACTGAGTCCGGATGAATACGACCAGGCAATGCTGGATTTGACCAACTTTCTGGTCTATACCGGCGAGCCTATGCTGCTTCAGCAGCGCCGTCTAGGCTGGTATGTATTCGGATTCTTATTCGTCTTTACGGTATTCGCGTATCTGTTGAAGCGCGAGTTTTTTAGAGACATTAAGTAAGTTAGTTTATGGAGAATAACATGTCGGTTGCGGCCAACAAGCGGTCAGTGATGACCTTATACGCGGGCAAAGATGACTTACGTAGCCATCAGGTACGTATTGTGCTGGCGGAAAAAGGCGTCGGAGTTGAAATTACTTTTGTTGACCCGGATAACCGTCCGGAAGATTTACTTCAACTCAATCCCTATCCGGACGCATTGCCGACACTGGTGGATCGTGAGCTGGTGCTGTACAACGCCCATATCATCATGGAATATCTTGATGAGCGCTTCCCGCATCCACCATTGATGCCTGTCTATCCGGTCGCCCGTGGCACCAGTCGCCTGATGATGTATCGCATCGACCGCGACTGGTATGCGTTAGCAGACCAGATTAGTAAAGGCGGTAAAGGCGCTGAGGCAGCTCGTCAGGAGTTGCGCGAAGGAATTCTCTCACTGGCGCCGATCTTCGCTGATTCACCCTATTTTATGAGTGAAGAGTTCAGTCTGGTTGACTGTTATCTGGCGCCGTTGCTATGGCGTTTGCCGGCTTATGGTATCCAGATTGATGGTGCTGGTTCAAAAGCTGTGAAGGCCTACATGGTTCGGGTATTTGAGCGTGATTCATTCCAGGAATCTCTTACCGAAAGTGAGCGGGACCTGGCACGGTGAATGACGTAACCGGTATGACGCCACGCCGTCCGTACATGGTACGGGCGGTTTATGACTGGCTGGTGGACAATCAATTGACTCCCCATCTGGTGGTGGATGCTGAACAACCCGGCTGTGAGTTACCCTGGGAGTTTGTGCAGGACGGTCAAATCGTTCTGAATATCGCCCCCACAGCGGTAGGCCAGTTGCAGCTGGGCAATGACCGTATTGAGTTTAGCGCACGTTTTTCGGGTAAGCCGCACCGGGTCTGGGTGCCAATGGCCGCAGTTATGGCGCTTTATGCGCGGGAAAACGGCGCTGGCACTATCTTTGAAGACGAAGTGTTTGATAGCAGCGCGACCCCTCCGGCCGAAGCTGCTGAGACCGAAGAAAAGCGGCAGCCCAACAAGAAGTCGGGCTCACACCTGACGCTGATCAAGTAAGGCTTCAGATAATCTCAAAGGCATCGACGACACGTTTGACGTCGTTGGTGTTGCGCGCGATCTCGATAGCATGCTCCGCCTGAGCTTTTTCAACTAATCCCATCAGAAAGACTTCACCGTTTTCAGTAACGACTTTGATTTTTGCACCGCTGACCTGATCATCGGCGAGTAGTTTGGTTTTAATTTTACTGGTGATCCAGGTGTCCTTTGAAATGGTCGCCATGCCGATAACGTCGGTTACGCGGATTTCATTATGAACCAGGTCAACGCCTTTAGTATCCCGGGCGATTTGTTGAGCCAGCCGTTTGAGTGTCTCGTTTGGTGTCTGCCCCATCAGTAATACCCGACGATTATAAGAAACCACCTTAATACGCGAATCCCCGAGACGTTCCTCGCCCTGCAGCGCCGCGATAACTCTTACCTCGACTGTCTGGTCGTCAATCTGCGTGCCAACGGTACGGGTATCAGTGGCCGAATATATACCAACAGCAGCGGCGCCAACTACAGCCGCAGCACAACCGGTTAGAGTAAGGGCAGCTGCCGCTGCCATCAACAGTGTGGTTAACCTTTTCATTATTCAGTTTCCTGTGGAAAAATTTGCTGTTCAGCCAGACTACAAAGCATATTGACCAGTTGAAGTAAATGCTCACTAACCCGGGCGCTATTGCGCGACGGAATACGGATCTCCACATCTTCGGGCCCGAGCAGACCCGCCACATCGACGTCGGCGTCACTGGTCAGGGCTATAATGAGCATGCCGCGGGATAACGCGGCCTCCATTGCTTTACTGATCCGCGGCGCGGTGGTACCGGCGTTAAGTACGATAAGTAGATCACCGGCCTGGCCAGCGGCAAGGATTTGCTGGGCAAAGGTGTACTCATGCTCCTTTGAGCCAAAATCGGCGTGCAGGGCCTGCACCGGAAATGGCGGCCGGTCAAAGTGCAGACCAGTCAGCATGATATGGGCCAGATGCCGCGCACTGGCATGGGCCATGCGCTCGCCGCAGCAAAATACCGTGCGGCCGCTAAGCAATGAATCTACCAGCAAACCGGAAGCATTCATCACGGGTTCCTGGAGTAGATCGGCAGCCGCTATCTGCGTCTGGATACATTCGGTAAATATCGCTTTGACGGGTTCGTGCATAACACCTCTGCTCTAAAATGCATCCGGCAGCCACTGCAGTTCGTAAGGGCTACCACTAATTGCGACCACATCGAAACGCAGGCTGGTCCGATGCTCATTGCATTGTGCTTCAATCAGATAGAATTGCGCAACCTGCCTGATTCGTCGACACTGCTTTTCGCTTATTTGTTCCACGACCGAAACTAAATTCTCATTGGCGCGGTATTTCACTTCAACAAACACCAGGGTGTGTTGTTCCTGCATGATCAGATCAATCTCACCAATATCGCAACGATAATTTTTGCTGATAAACTGCAAGCCTTGTTGCTCAAGGTAGGCGCAGGCTTGCTCTTCGCCCCGGTTACCGTCTGCTTTTCGTGACATCCTTGTCACCTCCGCGATTGTGCTTTAGCTATTGTTTTTTCAGGGACACTGCCCGGTGACCATCGAATCGTGCCCAGGATAGCTCGCGGTGAATACGTTGATCGCGCACGGACAGCGTGCCGGTTAAGCCATCCATAGTAAACCCGGGCACCATTTCTATCCATGGCGCACGTTCGGCGAATAACATACTGTCATGGCCAAAGGCCGCCAGCCGCGCCAGGTCATAACTCCAATTGCGTCGCAGGGTTAAAATCTGTTCCAGCGTTTCGTGCTGTGGGTGGCTGGGCAATAGCCAGGGCGCGTCAGTGAAGCGCACATTGTCCAGATCATTTTCACTAATCTGATTGCCAAGAGTATGGCTGGCAGAGTTGGCATAGACCGGGATCGGCTGCATGAAGGGCGCGATATTCACATCGATAAAAGGTTTGAGTAGGCGGGTATGCTCGATACCACCGACCAGGTATATCGCGTCGATATCACCGCGGCTGCGCGGCGTCGCATCCACAATGACCTTGCCAGCGGCAATTTTAACTTCCTGAATACGTGCCTCACTGCTGGCAACCCCCAGTTGCTCCTGCACCACAGCTTTCATATCGTCGGGTGTTTTATAACGACCATGGGCCACCGAAACCGAGGGATAGTGGTTTTGCCAGGTATTCGTGAACAATGAGATTTGTTGCTGACCGCGGCTATTATCCGGCGCCAGAATCAAGGGCTTCTGGTAGCCCTGGGCGACCATGAAATTCACCGCCTGACGCAGTTCGGTTTCGCCATCGAGGGCGAAATAAAGTCGCATGGGGTCGCTGCCAAGCAGTGAGGGTGGCGGCTCATTCAGGGTTAGCCATAACAACTTATCGGGTAGCCAGGCCGTTTCAATCTTAGCGATATTTTCTTTTAGCAGTGGGCCGATCAGCAGGTGGGCGGGCTTTGAGCGCAATAGTTCCGGCAAGTCAGCGAAATTGAGCTGATTGGTATCTATGGCCTCTATGCTAATCCGACTCTGCCGCGCCAGATGCATGACCATACCGTCCAGTACTGCCTGCCCATGCTCCCGGTACTGCCCCGTCAGGGGTAACAGCACCACTGCACGGCGGTCCGCGGCTGGCAGGGAGACATCGGTAAAACGGCGCGCAATGAGACGCCCCGGGTGGTCGCTGAACTCAGCCTCCCAGTGCTGCAACCGGGTGGTAACTTCGGTCGGTTCGCGCAGCCCCATGTGGACTGCCCGCAACAGCCGCTGCCAGCCGACAGCGGTCTTATTGGTGGGCACCTGCAGTTGATCAGGATCGGTGACGCGGCTGAGTAATTGCCAGGTGGCCTCTACATCGCCGTTGCCCTCATTAAGGGTAATCAGCCGTAACTGATAGTTGGCTGCCTCAGTCCAGTTGCTACGGGCAATATGGCTCTGGCGAGCGAGTTTGAGGGTAGCGGTCGCGTAGGCATCGCTGAGAGTGGGTTCCAGTAGTGGCGCCAGCAGGCTGTCGACTTGTTGCCATTGCTGTTGATGGGCGGCAAATTGCGCCCGCAACAGCGCGTAACCATGAAGCTGGGTACGGGTTAGCTGATTTTGAGTTACCAGTGGCTCAATTTGGCTTAGCACCGCAGCACTGGCTTGCCACCGCTGTTCATCCTGAAGGGACTCCGCTGCTTGCAGCAACAGGTCGGTGCGGCGGTTTCCTTCGGCCTGCTCTGCTTGACCCAGTAATTCATCGGCATCGGCGTAAGCTTGATCAGCGGCCGCTGGCGAAGTGGCCTGAGGTTTGCGATCATCCTGAACGCGGATATCGGCATCACGGGGGCCGGCCGCACAACCGGTAAGTCCGAGAATGACGATGCATAGCAGCAACTTCTTTGGCACAATGGCACCCATATCTGGTCTATTCTGATAGACATACTATAAACCCAGCGCCAGTGTGACACAACGCGCAGGAACTATTCTTACGAGGAATTAACATGGCGCAGGCAATGGTCGGAACCCTTTATATCGTGCCTACCCCTATAGGTAACCTCGCCGACATCAGTGAGCGTGCTTTGCAGGTATTGCGCCAGGTGAATGCGATTGCCGCAGAGGATACCCGCCATAGCGGACAGTTATTGCAGCATTATGGCATTCGTAATGAGCTGTTTGCATTACATGAACATAACGAGCGGCAACGTAGTGCGCAGGTTATTGAGCGTTTGCAACAGGGGCAGTCGGTAGCCCTGATCAGCGATGCGGGTACGCCGCTTATCAGCGATCCCGGTTATGTACTGGTGCAGCACTGTCGGATGGCGGGAGTGCCGGTTGTCGCTTTACCAGGGCCCTGTGCAATTACGACCGCGCTGTCCGGTGCCGGGTTGCCGACTGATCGTTTCACTTTCGAAGGTTTTTTACCGGCCAAGGGGCAGCAGCGGCGTAAAACACTGAACGCCCTGCTGACCGAGCCGCGCACCATGGTTTTTTACGAGTCACCGCACCGGATTACTGACGCCCTGACTGATCTGCACGCCATCTTTGGAGCTGACCGCCAACTGGTCCTGGCCCGCGAGCTAACCAAGCAGTTTGAAACCTACCTGAGTGGGACTATTGCCGAGGTGGAAGCCGCGGTACTGGCTGATTCTAATCAGCAACGCGGTGAGATGGTACTGATGCTGGCAGGTGCGCCGCAGTCAGCTCATGACGATGATACCGGCCCGGCCCTGGCGACCCTGCAACTGCTACGCCGGGAACTGCCGTTGAAGAAAGCCGCAGCGCTGGCCGCCGAAATTCATGGCCAGCGTAAAAACACGCTTTATCAACTGGCTCTGGATGCTGAAAACGAGTAGAATGCACGCCGGAGTCAGCCAAGACAATCGCTGCTGTGTGGGAGACCGCACAGGGGAGGAAAGTCCGGGCTCCATAGGGCAGGGTGCCAGGTAATACCTGGGCGGCGTGAGCCGACGACCAGTGCAACAGAGAGCAAACCGCCGATGGCCTGCGCAAGCAGGATCAGGTAAGGGTGAAAGGGTGCGGTAAGAGCGCACCGCGCGGCTGGTAACAGTTCGTGGCACGGTAAACTCCACCCGGAGCAAGGTCAAATAGGGGTTCATTGGCGCGGCCCGCGTTGAACCCGGGTAGACCGCTTGATCGTTAGGGTGACTTAACGACTAGACGAATGATTGTCCATGACAAAACCCGGCTTAGCGGCTGACTCCCTTCTTTTTTCCAGCACTTTGCGATTAAAATCGAGCGCAAAGTGCATGAACTCATCCACCGGCAAGCCCGGACCATAGAAGAAGCCCTGTTGGTAATGGCAGTTCTGCGATCGCAGGAAGTCCACCTGGGTTTCGGTTTCTACCCCTTCGGCGACCACTTTCATATCCAGCGTATGAGCGATCCGGATCAACACTTCGACCAGCGCAGTCTGCTGGCCATTAAAAGGTACGTTCTGCAGGAAGCCGCGGTCGATCTTAATAATATCGATGGGATACGAACGTAAATAGTTCAGGCTTGAGTAGCCGGTACCAAAATCATCAATAGCCAGATGCACGCCGGCGGCCCGCAGTTCCCGCAGGTTCGCTAACTGGCGTTCTTTATTGCGCATCAGCATGGACTCGGTGATTTCCAGCATTAGCCGGTTAGCCGGCATATCAGCAGCCTTCAGTACCTGCAGCCACTTAGTTGCAGCTTCCCGATCGTTAAACTCGCGCGGCGACCGGTTGACGGCAATGGTAACATCAAGGCCATTGCTGTTTAATAATTGCCAGTCTCTGACAACCTGAGACAGCACGAACTCGCCCAGCCAGATGATGGCGCCGGTTTTTTCGGCAATCGGAATAAATTCGGCTGGCGATACCATTCCTCGGGTGGGGTGATGCCAGCGGATCAAAGCTTCGCAACGGGTCAGCAGACCGCTATCGGTATCAATGACAGGTTGGTAATACACCCTGAACTCGTTTTGTTCCAGGCCCGTTATCATCTGATGGTGAAGGGCAATGTGTTGTTCGGTGCTCTGGCGCAGGTCTTCATCAAAAAAGTGGACGCTGAGCGAGCCGGTCGACTTGGCTGCATACATGGCCAGCTCCGCCAGCTTGATCAGCTCCTGCACCGCAGTGGCGTCTTGCGGAAATATCGTAATACCAATACTGGCCGTCATATTAATATGGTTATGCTCAATATCAAGGGTATTGAGCAAGTCGCTCATGATGGCTTTGGCGCGCATTTCGGCTTGCGCCGGTTCATCGATATCACGCAATACCACAGCGAATTCATCACCGCCAATCCGGGCCAGCAAATCATCTTCGCGGATACTGCTGCGGATTCGTTGTGCTACATGCTGCAGCAATTCATCACCGATAGCATGGCCGAGGGCGTCATTAATGTCGCGCAGTTGGTCAAGGTCAAGAATGAGCACCGCAAATTGTTGTTCATGGCGGGTACTGATGCGAATAGTCTGTTCCAGCTGCTGCTGAAAGTAGTTGCGATTGGGCAAATTAGTCAGGGGATCGAAACGCGCCTGATAGCCAATAGTATGCAGCGCGCGGCGTAACCGGTTCTGCGTCAGAATCAGAGTCAGAAATGCGATAACGATAAGCCCGGTCAGGGCCAACCCGATCGACCAGTGCAGTAAATAGCTATAAGCCTGCTGAACCCAAACGCCGCTGCGGGGGAACGCAGCCAGTTGCCATTCAGCGCGCGGCAGGCGCACGCTGGTCATTACCGCATCCCGGCTAAAGAGGCTGTCCGGGCCGGCAAAAGCCGGGGCAGGTGCGGCGTTGCTGGCAGTTGACCCCGGGGAAACCTGGCGCAGCGCAAACTCATATTCGGGGTGTTGAAAAAACTCGATGCGCTCAAGCAGGTGCTGGTGATTAATAACCAGCGAGGCTATGCCCCAGAAACTGCGGTCGTCCTGAAAAATAGGCATGCGTGCGACCAGGGCTTCGTTGCCTTGTACTAACTTGATGGGGCCGGTAAGCACCAGGTCCTGAGCGCCGACAGTGCGCAGAATACCGCCATACTGGGTCGGCGAAGTGCGGTAATTAAACCCGAGCATTTGCTGGTTGCCGGCCATCGGATAGACAAAGCTAATAATAAGGTCGGGTGCCAGGGCCAGATGGGAGATGTCTAAATCCGAGGTAATAAATTCGTCCATGATGCGCTGCAGGCGCAATCGATCGGGCGTGTCCTGCCAGAGGATCTCCGGGCGTAACGCGCGCAATACCATCACATTAGCCTGAATTCGTTGCTCAAGTTGGGCCCGCATCGAGCTGATTTGTTCCGTTGCGCGGCGCTTTTCATATTCCCGTTGCTGTTGGCGCTCACTGTCAACAATCAGATAAACGGCGTATAGCAACAACGAGGCAATAAACAACAAACCAGCAATATCGCGCAGCAAGTGCCAACGCGGCCGACCGCCGCTACCTGAGTCGGAAGCAACCTGAGGCAGTTCAGTAATCTGGTTATGCAGGCTGAGCTCTGAAAATTTACGCAATGGTTGTCTTTATAATTTTTATTATTTGACGTACCGGACATCATCCGGCAGAAGCCCGATTGCGTCAAGACCTCTTAGCCGCTGCAAGCGCTGCAAACAGATAACGCAAAGATTGTGTTTTTCCTTGACAGGGGTCAAGATTCGCACCTAGACTGTCTAATTGTGGGGATTTGTGGATAATTGTGGATCGCTCAGGATCAAAAGGAAAGGATCACGAGCATTCAGTGGGGACAACCATGTTTCGTGGCGCAGCAGCACTCAGTCTTGATGACAAAGGTCGACTTGCGATACCGGCAAAGTATCGGAAGAGCTTGCTGTTGGACTGCGAAGGACAAATGGTTTGTACCATTGACATCAAACAACCTTGTTTACTGCTGTACCCGTTGCCGCAATGGCAGCTAATCGAACAGAAGCTCACCACGTTATCCAGTATGAACCCCGCGGAGCGTCGTCTCCAACGCCTGTTGTTAGGCCATGCCGAAGACTGCCAGATGGATAAAAATGGTCGCATTCTGATCGCACCAACCCTGCGTCAGCATGCCGATCTGAGCAAAAAGATCATGATTATCGGTCAGCTCAATAAATTTGAACTCTGGTCAGAAGAAGCCTGGCAATCGCAGGTTGCCGCCGATATGGCTGCCGAGCAGGAAGACGATTTGGCACTTAGTGATCGACTACAAGATTTCTCATTATAATGACAATAAAAGCGCCGCAACATGTCTCGGTGCTGCTACAGGAGTCGATCGAGGCTCTTGCCATCAGACCAGACGGAATATATCTAGATGCGACCTTCGGCCGGGGGGGGCATTCGCGCGCTATCCTGTCACAATTAAACAGCCAGGGACAACTTATCGCTCTGGATCGCGACCCCACCGCGATTGAGGCGGCGCAGTCGCTGGCCGATGACCCCCGCTTTACCATTATCCACAGCCCGTTTTCCCGGCTTGACGACGTTTTGGAAACGCAGCAACTGCGTGGCCAGCTCGATGGCATCTTGTTTGACCTTGGCGTGTCCTCCCCACAATTGGACGAAGCCGGTCGGGGCTTTAGCTTTATGCGTGAAGGCCCCCTTGATATGCGCATGGATACCAGCAGCGGCCCCACCGCAGCTGATTTTGTTAACACCGCCAGCGCTGATGAAATTGCCCGGGTGCTGCGGGACTATGGTGAAGAGCGCTTTGCCTGGCGTATCGCTCAGGCGATTCTGGCGCGCCGGGCGGAGCAGCCGCTGCGCACAACCCACGAACTGGCTGCGCTGATTGATACCGCTGTCCCCTTTAAAGATAAACATAAGCATCCGGCTACCCGGAGCTTTCAGGCTATCCGTATCCACATCAATCGCGAGCTGGAAGAAATTGAAGAAGCCCTGAACGCGGCCATTTACGGCCTCAAGCCGGAAGGGCGGCTGGCCGTGATTAGTTTTCACAGTCTGGAAGACCGAATCGTAAAACGTTTTATGCGCGCTCAGAGCCAGGGAAAGAAAATCCCCGCCGGCTTGCCGCTGCGCGATGATCAGATCGATCGGGGCGAAACCTTACGCCTGGTGAGCAAAGCAATTAAGCCGTCGACCGCCGAAATTCAGCAAAATCCGCGGGCACGTAGTTCAGTGCTGCGGGTGGCAGCGAGGTTAGCTTATGACGACTAGCCGCGTACCTGCTCTGTTCAGTGTCATGTTTGATGATATACGCCAGCAGCTGTTGCTGGTGGTGTTGTTTCTGGCCGTGGTGATGAGTTCGCTGACGGTTATCTACGTTGCCCATGCCCACCGGCTCATCACCACCGAGCGGGATAACCTGCTCTCTGATCGCGATAATCTGGATATTGAATGGCGCCATCTGCAGATAGAGCAGAACGCCCTGACCGAACACAGCCGGGTTGAGCGAATCGCTGAGCAGCGACTGGACATGGTTCGTCCGGAAGGGAAACAGGAGGTGCTGGTACCATGGCAGTAACTCCGAACCGCCGTAACAAGAAAATGACAGCGAAACAGGGCAGCGGGCGCTTTTATTTCTCAATGCTGGTGCTGGCGCTGGTATTTGGTTCGCTGGTCGCCCGCGCAGCCTACATTCAGGTGATTGAGCCTGAGCGGCTTATTTATGAAGGTGACCGCCGCTCATTGCGCGCGGATACGACGGCCGTGCAACGGGGCACCATCGTTGATCGTAACGGCCGTGAACTGGCGGTCAGTGTGCCGGTGCAGACCGTCTGGGCCGATCCGCAGCGCGTTCATCAAGGTCAGGGACTGGACAACCGGGAACGCTGGCTGGCGCTGGCCGAAGTTTTCCGTACGGATGTTGACGATCTGCTGGACAAAGTCGCCGACCCGGGTCGGCGCTTTGTTTACCTGGAACGCAAAGTAACCCCGGCGGTCGCTGAGTTTGTGCGGCAACTGGGAATTCCCGGCATCTACCTGAAAACCGAGTCGCGCCGTTTTTATCCGGTTGGCGAAATTACCGCCCATGTGGTGGGTTTTACCGACATTGACGGGCGCGGTATTGAGGGGCTCGAAGCTATTTATGACAGTGTTCTGACCGGCACACCAGGAGAGCGGGTCTACCGCAAGGACGCACAAGGACGGGTTGTTGAGGAAGTGCGAGTGGTCGCAGCGGAACAACCAAAACAACTGACGCTGAGTATCGACCAACGCCTGCAATCACTTGCTTATGCTGAACTGAAAAAAGCCGTGCGCTATCACCAGGCAACATCCGGTTCAGCAGTGATTGTTGACGTGCAGACCGGTGAGGTCCTCGCGATGGTCAACAGCCCGTCCTACAACCCGAATAACCGTGCCGATCTGCAGGCGCACCGGATGCGCAACCGCGCAGTAACCGATGCTTACGAACCAGGTTCAACGGTCAAGCCATTGACGGTTCTGGCGGGCCTTGAAGCCGGTGCGATTACCGCCGATCAGGTAATTGATACCGCGCCGGGCTGGCTGCGCTTAGGTGGCCGCCGGGTCAGTGACCCGGTTAACCGGGGCAAGCTGACAGTCACCGAAGTACTCAAAGAATCAAGTAACGTGGGTTCGGCCAAAATCGCGCTGGCGACCGGCATTGATAAGATGCTGGCGACCTATGCAGCAGTCGGCTTTGGTAACGATACCGGCGTCGCCTTGCTGGGCGAGAGCTATGGCATCTTGCAGAACCGGCCCCGTTCATCGGATTTTGAAACAGCAACTTTATCATACGGCTACGGTGTATCGGTTACGACCCTGCAGCTAGCACAGATGTACGCGATTATTGGTAACGGCGGCATCCAGCGGCCTTTGACCGTGCAACGCCGCGAAGGCGCGCCTGCGGGCGAGCGGGTGGTCAGCGAAGCCAACGCCAAAGCTGTGCTGGGTATGCTGGAGCAGGTGGTGCTGGATGGATCCGGTAAACGGGCCCGGGTACGCGGTTACCGGGTAGCCGGCAAGACCGGCACTTCACGTAAGGCGGTAGCCGGGGGTTACGGTGATGAATATGTAACTTTATTTGCCGGGGTGGCACCGGTGAGCGACCCGCGCCTGGCTGTAGTGGTTACCATCAACGAGCCACGCGGCGATGAGTATTACGGTAGTGACGTGTCAGCGCCGGTATTTGCAGAAATTGTCGGCGATGCACTGCGACTGCTGAATGTACCGCCGGACAACCTTGAGGATACGCAGCTGAAAGTTGCCGGTTTCGGAGGCGCCAATGATTAATATCAGACAGCTACTGCCAGACTATCCGTTGCAACTGCCTCAGCTTGAAATTGGCGGGCTGAAATCAGACAGCCGGCAAGTCGCGCCGGGCGATGCCTTTGTCGCGGTGCCGGGCTATCAGACTGATGGTCGCGAATTTATTGACAAGGCTATTCAGTCTGGCGCCAGGGTTATATTTAGCGCTTCAGATAGTTTTGGTGTCGCTGAGCGCGGCAGCGCCTGGGTGATTGAAGTACCAAATCTGAAAGATGAATTATCGGCGCTGGCTTCGCGTTTTTACGGGGCGCCGGCCCAGCGTGCACAAATTATCGGGGTCACAGGTACTAACGGCAAAACCTCGGTGACTTATCTGATCGCGCAGTTATTGGAAAATTTGGGCGTTCGTGCTGGTGTTATCGGCACCACAGGCAGCGGATTTCCAGGCATGCTATTGCCCGAGCAGCACACCACCCCCGATGCTATTACCGTACAGCAGCGGCTGGCCACGCTAGTGGCCGAAGGCGCGCAAGTGGTGGCGATGGAGGTGTCTTCCCATGCGCTGGTGCAGCGCCGGGTCGAAGCGATTCATTTCGCCGTCGGCGCCGCCACCAATATCAGCCGGGATCACCTGGATTATCATGGCACCATGGCGAACTACGCTGGTGCCAAACGGCGTCTGTTCACGGATCTGGATACCCGGCACAGTGTGCTGAATGTTGACGATGCCGCACTGGCTGCCTGGCTGCCGGATCGCTCGGACAGCTGGCGTGTCAGCCTGAGTCCGCAGCAACACGATAAGGCGTTGTGGGCCAGCGATATCGAGTTTACCGAGCAGGGCACAAGTTTTACCGTTAACTATGGCGCAAGCCAGGTTAAGGTGCAGTCGGCATTACTGGGTCGCTTCAACGTATATAACCTGCTGGTGGCTATCACCAGCGTGGTCGCCCTTGACTACCAACTAGCC
This sequence comes from Pseudidiomarina sp., assembly GCF_033722695.1. Taxonomy (GTDB): domain Bacteria; phylum Pseudomonadota; class Gammaproteobacteria; order Enterobacterales; family Alteromonadaceae; genus Pseudidiomarina. The sequence goes on from NZ_JAWVYM010000003.1 coordinate 32,516, forward strand.
GACGTTGCCGCAGCTGCCGACCGGATTCACGCAGTTCCAGGCCGTATGGAGGCCTTCGGCGGCAGCACTGACCAACCTTTAATTATAGTCGATTACGCCCACACTCCTGATGCCCTGCAGCAGGTGCTCGAAGCGTTGCGGCCGCACTGCCGCGGTAAGCTCTGGTGCCTGTTTGGTTGTGGCGGCGACCGGGATCGCGGCAAGCGTCCACAGATGGGGGGCGTTGCCGTGAAACTCGCCGACCAGGTGGTTGTCACAGATGATAATCCGCGCACCGAAGAGCCGCAGCAGATTGTTCAGGATATTCTGGCCGGTATGCCGGCACGCGACCATGTCACCGTGATCGAAGGGCGCCGTGAAGCGGTACTGGCAACCATCGCCAAGGCGGGCGGCGACGACATCGTGCTGCTGGCTGGTAAAGGCCACGAAGATTATCAGGTAGTGGGGCAACAGCGTCTGCCTTACGACGAACGCCGACTGGTTGCCAACTGGTTTGCGCAGCAGCAGACGCGGGAGGGGCGAGCATGATAAATACCGATCTACGCTGGATTTGTAAGGCTGTTGGCGGCGAACTGCACGGTGATAATCTCAGCATCGAAACGGTGAGTACCGATACCCGCCAACTGCCCTCCGGATGCCTTTTTATCGCATTGAAGGGGCCAAATTTTGACGCGCACGATTTTGCCGCGCAGGCGGTTGAAAAAGGCGCCGCCGCCTTAGTGGTCAGTCGCCGGCTCGACGTGCCGGTGCCGCAAATTCTGGTGGCCGACACCCATCAGGCGCTGGGCGAGCTGGGCGCCGCAGTAAAAGCGCAAGTGCAACCGAAAACAATTGCCATAACCGGCAGCAGTGGCAAAACCACAGTTAAAGAGATGCTGGCAGCGATTCTCCGTACCCAGGGCAAGGTGCTGGCAACGGCCGGTAATTTTAATAACGATATTGGTGTGCCACTGACGTTACTGCGGCTGGAACCAGATCACGACTTTGCAGTCATTGAGCTTGGCGCCAATCACCAGGGCGAAATCGCCTACACCACCCGGTTGACCAAGCCTGAGGTGGCTATTATCAATAATGTAGCCCCGGCCCATGTTGAAGGCTTCGGTGACCTGCACGGGGTTTTCCGCGCCAAATCCGAGATCTTCCGCGGTCTGGGCGACGGCGGGCTGGCCCTGACGCCGGCCAATTCGCAATTCGCCGGCTGCTGGCAGCAGAACCTTGCCGACCGCCGTCATCTGACTTTCGGGCGCAGTGGCAATGAACAAAACGAGCCCGCAATTGCGGCCAGCAATATTGAGCTCAATGAACATGGCTGTGCCGGCTTCACGGTGCATTTACCAGCAACCCTGACCGGGACGGCACTACAGGAAAAAATTCAGTTAAATTTGCCGGGTTTACACAATGTTGACAATGCGCTGGTAGCCATTAGTGCCGCAGTTGCGGTAGGTTGTCCGCTGTCTGATGCCCGCACCGCACTGGCTAATTTAACGCCAGTGTCCGGTCGTTTACAGGTCATTCAGGTCAACCCCGGCGTTAAGCTTATCGACGACAGTTATAATGCCAATGTCGGCTCCGTTAAGGCAGCACTGGATATGCTTGCGGTTTATCCCGGCTACCGGATGATGGTGCTGGGCGATATGGGTGAACTGGGTAGCCAGGCCAGACAATATCACGAAGAGGTTGGTGCCTATGCGATCACTGCCGGCATCGATAATTTATATACCCTGGGGGTGTTGAGTCAGAGCGCCAGTGAAGTGTTCAACGGCCGCGGAGGTCGTCACTTTTCATACCTGGAGCGCCTGGTTGAAGCCATCGTTGAAACTGTTTCTAACGCTGCAGCTCCGGTCACCATTCTGGTGAAAGGATCACGCAGCGCCCATATGGAACGGGTGATCGAGGCGTTGCAGTTGCGCACCACTGACTTACAGCCCGGCTTAACCGGAAAAGGAACCCACGCATGTTAGTGTGGCTTGCGGAATATCTGACCCAATTCGCAACGGCGTTCAACGTCTTCTCGTACCTGACGATGCGCGCCATCCTGAGCGTCCTCACCGCATTAATGCTATCGCTGTGGATAGGTCCTCATCTGATTCGCTACCTGCAACGCTTGCAGATTGGGCAGTCGGTGCGCGATGACGGGCCACAGTCGCATCTGAGCAAAGCGGGCACGCCGACCATGGGCGGCTTATTAATTATTGCTTCGATAGTCGTGTCAACGCTGCTCTGGGCCGATCTCGCTAACCGTTACGTGCAGGTGGTACTGGGCGTCGTGATCGGTTTTGGCCTGGTTGGCTTCATCGATGATTACCGCAAAGTGGTCCAGAAAAACTCCCGCGGCCTGCCGGCGCGCTGGAAGTACTTCTGGCAGTCGGCCATTGCCACGGTCGCGGCGATATTTTTGTATGCCAATGCCACCATTGGTGCTGAAACTCAGCTGCTGGTGCCGTTCTTTAAGGAGGTCATGCCGCAGTTAGGCTTGCTGTATATCCTGCTGGCGTACTTTGTGATTGTTGGCACCAGCAATGCGGTGAACCTCACCGACGGCCTGGATGGGCTGGCGATCGTGCCGACTATTATGGTGGCCGCGGCGCTGGGTATTTTCGCTTATGCCTCGGGCAACATGAATTTTGCCGGCTACCTGAATATCCCCCACCTGCCACTGGCCGGTGAACTCATTGTGGTCTGTACCGCAATTTGCGGTGCCGGCCTAGGCTTTTTATGGTTTAACACCTACCCGGCACTGGTGTTTATGGGCGATGTGGGATCACTTGCCTTAGGTGCGGCGCTGGGTGTTATTGCCGTGATGGTCCGGCAGGAACTCATTCTCTTTATCATGGGCGGCGTGTTCGTGATGGAAACGGTTTCGGTCATGCTGCAGGTAGGCTCGTACAAACTACGCGGCAAACGGGTTTTTCGCATGGCCCCTATTCATCATCACTACGAACTGAAAGGCTGGCCGGAGCCGCGCGTCATCGTGCGCTTCTGGATTTTGTCGCTGGTGTTCGTATTGATCGCGCTGGCTTCACTTAAACTAAGATGATCAGGATAAAATAATGCAGCAACTGGCAGCACTCGACACATATGACACTATCGGAGTGGTCGGCCTCGGCCAGACCGGTCTGTCGTGTGTTCGCTACCTGCTGAGCAGGGGGCTGACACCAGTTGTTTTTGATACCCGCTCTGCGCCTGCTGGCCTCGCTGCGTTGCAGGAACTTGATCCCGACATCGAAGTGCACACCGGTCCCCTTGACGCGGGACTGCTGGTGGAGATGGATTTACTTATCCTCAGCCCCGGCATTGATACTCGCCTGGAAGCTATTCAGCTGGCTCAAGATGCCGAGATCCCGCTGACCGGAGACATTGAAATTTTCGGTGCGGCGGTCAGTAAGCCAATTATCGGCATTACCGGATCGAACGGAAAATCTACCGTAACCCGGCTGGTTGGCGAACTGGTACAGGCGGCTGGCCGCAAAGTGGCCGTAGGCGGTAACATCGGGGTTCCGGTTCTGGATCTGCTCATGAGCGACGCTGAGGACCAGGTTGAGATCTATGTGCTGGAACTCTCAAGCTTCCAGCTGGACCTGATTCATAACCTCAAGCTCAGCGCCGCCACCATACTGAACATCAGTGATGATCACCTGGACCGTTACGCGACCGCTCAGGATTACGCTGCGTCCAAACAGCGAATATACAACTTTACCCGCACTGCCGTGTGGAATCGTGAACAGCGGGTGACCGCGCCACGGGACCTGCCGCTGGATCAACAGTTGAGCTTCGGAGCTGATGAAAGCGATGCTGAGTTGCCCGGTCTGTTCGGTCTGCACCAGCAGCAAGGGCAGCCAGCGATAGGTTGGAACGGCGAGGTTTTACTCAACGCATCGGAATTACAGTTAACCGGCATACACAACTTACTGAATGTCCAGGCCGCCCTGGCACTGGTATCGGCGGTTGGTATCGAGCCGCCGTCAGTAGTCGAGGCGGTGCGGCAGTTCCGCGGCTTGCCGCATCGCTGCGAGCTTATTGGTGAATATCAGGGTGTACAGTGGGTTAATGATTCCAAGGCGACGAATATCGGCGCCGCTGAAGCCGCGATAAAAGGCGTGCGGGAACTGGTTCCCGGCAAGTTGCTGCTGATCGCCGGCGGTGATGGCAAGGGCGCTGACTTCAATCAGTTCCGCGACGCCCTGAGCCAGGTAGATGTACTGATTACGCTGGGTAAAGATGGTGATCGTATAGCCGCTCATCACCCGGCCGCACACAAAGTTGGTTCTCTGCGTGAAGCTGTCGCTGTAGCCAAGACCCTGGCTACTGAAGGTAGTATGGTACTGCTATCGCCAGCGTGCGCCAGTCTGGATATGTTCCGCAACTATGAAGACCGGGGCGAGCAGTTCCGGCAAGCCGTGGAGGCCTGCCATGCGTAGCGAGCAACAACTCGAACTGGGTATTCAGCAAGCCGCACTGCAGCAGTCACCCTGGCTGCGCATACGGCAGTGGTGGTGGCCACAGGGAAACGCGCTTTACGATCGGGCCCTGCTGTGGCTCAGTTTGAGCTTACTGGCGATTGGTCTGGTGATGGTGGCCTCGGCTTCGTTCCCGGTCGGTGAGCGTTTGACCGATAACCCATTTCATTTTGTTATGCGGCACAGCATGTATCTGGTGCTGGGACTGGGTATGCTGGCGCTGGTGGTGCAGATCCCGGTGCGTTTCTGGTTCAATGGCAGTGCTGCGCTGCTGCTGATCGCGCTGGGTATGTTAGTGATGGTGTTGGTGATCGGCCATGAAGTCAATGGCGCCAAACGCTGGATCCGCGTTGGTCCGGTGACCCTGCAGACCGCCGAACTGGCTAAACTCTTCTTCCTTATTTACATGGCCAGCTATTTACATCGGCGTTTTGATCAGGTGCAGGAAAACCTGCGTGGCTTTATCAAACCACTGGCAGTGCTGTTTTGTTTTGCCCTGTTATTACTGTTGCAACCTGATTTTGGCTCGCTGGTTGTGATGTCCTGCATCGTCGTGGGCATGCTATTTTTAGCCGGAGCCCGTCTGTGGCAGTTCTTTGGGGTTATTATCGTATTCGCGCTGGTACTGACAGCGCTCATCATCTACGAACCTTACCGGATGCGCCGTATCGTCTCGTTCCTCGACCCCTGGCAGGATCCCTTTGGTAGTGGCTATCAGTTGACCCAGTCACTCATGGCCTTTGGCCGCGGCGACTGGTTCGGACAGGGCCTGGGCAACAGCATCCAGAAGTTACAATATTTGCCCGAAGCCCACACTGATTTTATTATGGCGGTGGTTGGCGAAGAGCTCGGCTTTATCGGCATCCTGGTAATTCTGATATTGGTTTTTGGTCTGGTATTGCGGGCCATGCAGCTCGGTCACCGGGCTCTGCAAAGCGACCAGCAGAATAAACTGCAGTTCGGTGGTTTTGTCGCCTATGGCATTGGTATCTGGTTCGCTTTCCAGGCCATGGTGAATATCGGTGCGGCCGCCGGCTTGCTGCCAACCAAAGGCCTGACCCTGCCGCTCATCAGTTATGGCGGTACCAGCCTGCTGATCAGTTGTATTGCGGTCGGCATACTGTTGCGCATCGATTATGAAGTGCGCTTGGCCCAGTTAAAAGTAGCGCCCCGGCGCGGGGGGAGCCGATGAACCGGATCCTGATTGCAGCAGCTGGCACCGGTGGTCATGTGTTTCCTGCACTGGCCGTGGCAGAGCGTCTGCGCCGCTATGGCTGGCAGGTCGTCTGGCTGGGTACCACCGAACAACGGCTGGAAGCGCGCATAGTGCCTGCCGCTGGCTTCATGCTCGAACAAATTGATATGCGCGGCATGCGCGGCCATGGGCTGATGCGTAAGCTGCGCGCGCCCTGGCAGTTATTCCGGGCCTTTCTGCAGTGCCGCACACTGCTACGACAGCACCGTAGTCAACTGGTACTGACTTTTGGCGGCTATGTTTGTGGCCCGGCCGGGCTGGCCGCGCGTTGGAGCGGAATCCCGCTGCTTGTCCATGAACAGAATGCGGTAGCCGGCTTGACGAATAAACTGCTGGCGCGGGTTGCCAGCCATACCATGGTGGGCTTTACGGCTGCTAAAAACCAGCTGAAAAACGCTGAAGTTACAGGCAATCCGTTGCGGGAAGACTGGCTGAGCGAGATCATTAATGAGCCGGCGGAGCAAGCAAGCTTCAGAATTCTGGTGGTTGGCGGCAGCCTCGGCGCCCAGGCACTTAATGAAGCCGTCCCCGCAGCAGTCAGCCGGTTAAACGATAAAGGCCAGCTGAAAATCATGCACCAGTGCGGTATCGGCCGCATTGCCGCGGTTGAGCAGGCATACCAGCAGGCAGGCATTGAGCAGGTACAGGTTGTTGAATTTATTGAGGCTATGCATCATGCCTACCGCCAGGCCGACGTGGTCATCTGCCGGGCCGGGGCACTAACGGTCAGTGAACTGGCGGTTGTGGGCACACCGGCAATTTTTGTCCCCTTGCCGCACGCCGTGGATGATCATCAGACCGCCAACGCCAGGGAACTGGTCACGGCCGGTGCCGGCTATCTACTGCCGCAGTCTGAACTAAAAGCGATTAAACCACTGACCAAGTTGCTTGGCGAGCTGCGCTCACAACCACACCTATTGCTGCAGCTACGAAGAAATGCCGGCAAAGTTGCGCGCCCTGATGCCACCGAAGCTGTGGTTAGTCAGTGTGAACGCTGGGCCAAAGCGGAACAATCAAAGGCAGGCGATTATGATCAGAAGTAATACAGCGCCATTTACTGTAGTCAATGTACCTGAGATGCGCCGGGTGCGGCGTATCCACTTTGTTGGTATTGGCGGCGCGGGCATGGGCGGTATCGCTGAGGTACTGCTTAATCAGGGCTATGAAATTGCCGGTTCAGATATTGCTGACAATGCGAACACACGGCGGCTACGCAACTTCGGCGCCCATATCTTTATTGGCCATGCGGCCAGTAACGTGAAAGGCGCTGACGTGATTGTGGTGTCGTCGGCAATAGCGGCGGATAACCCGGAGCTGATCGCCGCTCAGGAGGCTTTTATCCCACAGGTACGGCGCGCTGAGATGCTCGCTGAACTGATGCGTTTCCGGCACGGCGTGGCAGTGGCTGGCACCCACGGTAAAACGACCACCACTTCGCTTATCGCCAGTATCTTTGCTGAAGGCGAACTGGATCCGACGTTTGTTATTGGCGGCCTGCTGAACAGTGCCGGCACTAATGCCAGGCTGGGTACCAGCAAATATCTGATCGCCGAAGCCGATGAGTCAGATGCGTCCTTCCTGCACCTGCAGCCGATGGTATCAGTGATAACGAATATTGAAGCCGACCACATGGATACCTACGGTGGTGACTTTAACAAGTTACTGGATACCTACATTGAATTTCTGCATAACCTGCCGTTTTATGGTCTGGCAGTGATGTGCGTGGATGACCCGGTGGTGCGTGAGTTATTACCCCGGGTTGGTCGCCAGCTCATAACTTACGGCTTTAGCGAAGATGCCGACGTGCGTGGCTCCGATTACCGGCAAACCGGCGGCCAGAGCCATTTTACAGTGCATCGCCGCGATCGCCAGCCGCTAGCGGTCACCGTCAACTTACCTGGCCGTCATAACGTGTTAAATGCGCTGGCGGCAATCGCGGTCGCTACTGACGAAGGCCTGAATGACGCCGCGATAACCCGCGCGTTGCGCAAATTTGGTGGTATCGGACGGCGTTTTCAGCATCTGGGTAGTTATCAGCTGGAGCGAGAAGATGCGCAGGGCGAGGTAATGCTGGTGGATGACTACGGACATCACCCTTCAGAAGTGGCGGCGACCATTGCAGCGGCCCGTGCCGGATGGCCAGAGCGGCGGTTGGTCATGGCTTTTCAGCCTCATCGCTACTCGCGAACGCGCGACCTTTACGATGATTTTGTGCAGGTGCTGGCGCAGGTGGATGTGCTGTTACTGCTTGACGTTTACAGCGCCGGTGAAGCGCCCGTCAGTGGCGCGGACAGCCGCTCTCTGGCTCGTTCATTACGGATGCGCGGTCAGGTGGAGCCTATTTATGCTGGCAGCCGCAGTGAACTGATGGCGGCACTGGCTGATGTTGTCCGTCCCGGTGACTTAGTGCTGGCGCAGGGTGCCGGCAACATCGGTGCCCTGGCACAGGAACTTCAGCAATCCGCCCTGCAGCCACAAGCGCTGCGTGAATTATCAGCCGCAGCATCACAAACGGGGAAGGACCAATGAGAGAGCCAGGCAAGGTAGCCGTTTTACTCGGTGGTAACTCCGCCGAACGCGAGGTGTCCCTGCGTTCCGGGACCGCCGTGTTGCATGCATTGCAGGCTCAGGGGATCAACGCCCAAGCTTTTGACCCGGCGCGCCGGACCTTGACCGATCTGGTGGCGGAGCGGTTCGACCGTGCCTTTATCGTATTACACGGTCGGGGGGGCGAGGATGGTGCGATGCAGGGGGCTTTGCAGTATCTGAATATTCCCTATACCGGCAGTGGGGTGTTGGGTTGTGCGCTGGCAATGGATAAAGTGCGGACCAAGCAGGTATGGCAGGCTGCAGGCCTGCCGGTTGCTCCGAGCCTGGTGGTGCGGCGCGACGGTCCGGCGCAGGACATCGAAGCCATGCTGGCGGAATTGGGGGGCAAAGTGATGGTCAAGCCGGCCCAGGAAGGCTCCAGTATTGGCATGAGTTCGGCCAGTACCGTGAACCAGTTGCACGCAGCGCTGCAGCTGGCTCACCAATATGATGCGGAAGCACTGGTTGAGAGCTGGCTGGGGGGCGCCGAGTATACGGTGGCGATTCTGGGCGATGAGGCCTTACCGTCGATTCGCTTGCAGACCACCCATGAGTTTTATGATTATGACGCTAAATATCAGGCAACGGACACCCAGTACCATTGTCCGGCCGGATTAAGCCCTTCCGCTGAACAGGCGTTGCAGCATCTGGCGGTAAGTGCTTTCCGGGCGCTAGGCGGACGGGGCTGGGGCCGCGTCGACGTCATGTGTGATGGTGAAGGGGCCTTTCGTCTGTTGGAAGCAAACATGGTGCCGGGGATGACAGCTAAAAGTCTGGTACCTATGGCGGCACGGGCCCGCGGCATGAGCTTTGAGCAACTGGTGCTGCGCATACTCGAGCTCAGCGAAGTCTGACATGGCCGCGATGCGCTGGCAGTTCTGGCTGGGACTGGTGTTCTTTCTCAGCGTGGTGGTCGGTGCTATTGCCGGCAGTGTATGGCTGTATTACCTGGCAATGGACGCCAATGAAGTGCCGCTGCGCAAGTTGGTGGTGCAGGGCGAACTTGAGTACGTCAGCCGGGACGAAGTGCGGCAGGCGCTGACCGATACCGAGTTAGGTAGCTTTTTCTCTGCGGATGTTGACGGTATCCGCAGTCGTATTGAGGGATTGCCCTGGGTGGCGCGGGCATCGGTACGTAAAGAATGGCCGGATATTCTGAAGGTTTTCCTGGTCGAGCAGCAGCCACTGGCACACTGGAATGTGCAACAGCGACCGCGCGCACTGATTAATGCGCAGGGCGAAATATTTGAAGCGGATAAGGCGGTGTTAACGGTGCCGCTACCTTATCTGAGTGGTCCGGAGCATGCGCTCGATGAGACCCTCGCTCAGTTTCAGAACGTACAGCAATTGCTGGAACTGAACGGGCACTGGATTAGCAGTTTGCAGCTATCAGAGCGCTTTGCGGTTGATGTGGTGTTGCAGTCGGGTATTGAACTGCGGTTAGGGCGCGAAGGATTACTGGAACGGGTACAACGTTTTATCGATTTGTATCCGCAGATTGAAGCGCATCGCGACGCGCTTATTGAATATGTCGATTTACGTTATGACACCGGAGTCGCTGTAAGCTGGCGCACTGCGGCAAAGCAACCAAAAGAGAGTTAACTTAAGATGTCAAAAGCAGCAGAACGGAACATGGTTGTAGGCCTTGATATCGGTACCAGCAAGGTGGTGACATTGATCGGTGAAGTTATGGCCGACAATGAGATCAGCGTAATCGGTGTCGGTGCTGCCGCTGCGCGGGGCATGGACAAAGGTGGCGTGAATGACCTGAACCTGGTGGTGCAGTCGATTCAGCGGGCGGTTGAAGAGGCCGAGCTGATGGCCGACTGCCGCATTGCCTCGGTATATCTGAACATTTCCGGACGCCATATCTCCTGTCAGAACGAAAGTGGCATGGTGCCTATTAATGAAGCCGAAGTGACGCAGGATGATGTCGACAGCGTGATCCACGCTGCCAAATCGGTCCCGATCGCGCAGGAACGCCGCATTCTGCATGTGCTGCCACAGGAGTTTGTTATCGATTCGCAGGAGAGCATTAAAAGCCCGATCGGTATGTCGGGGGTGCGGATGGAATCTAAAGTGCATATCATCACCTGCGCCAATGATATGGCCAAAAATATCGTCAAGGCTGTCGAGCGTTGCGGCCTGAGTGTCGACCGGCTGATCTTCTCAGCGTTGGCATCCAGCTATTCAGTGCTGACCGATGATGAAAAAGACTTAGGCGTGGCGCTGGTCGATATGGGGGCAGGCACTATAGATATCTGTATTTATACCCAGGGCGTATTGCGCCATACCGCGGTGATTCCTGCAGCGGGTAACCAGGTCACCAGCGATATTGCCAAAATTTTCCGTACGCCGCTGAATCATGCTGAAGATATTAAAACCAAATATGCTTGTGCACTGCGTGAGCTGGTCAGCAAAGACGACAATATCGAAGTGCCGTCAGTGGGTGGTCGGCCGTCGCGTATTATGCAGCGCCACATTCTGGCCGAGGTGGTGGAGCCAAGATACCAGGAATTGTTCGAACTCATCCGCGATGAAATTAAGCAGAGCGGCCTGGATGAACAGATTGCCGCAGGCATCGTACTGACCGGCGGCTGCGGTCGCATGGAAGGTGCGATTGAGTTTGCCGAAGAAATTTTTCAGATGCCGGTTCGCCTGGGCGAGCCACTCGGCATGAAGGGGCTGAGCGACTATGTTCAGGATCCCACTTATGCAACAGCTGTTGGTTTGTTACGTTACGGCCAGCAGGATGTGCAGAACCGCCAGAAAGAAGCGGGAGCCGCCAACGTGATCGGGTTGTGGAAGCGCGTTCACGGTTGGTTTAAAGGCGAATTTTAATAACTATATAAATGAAAAACAGTGTTTTGGGGTAGTACAACAAGTAGTACAATGAGCAGGTAAAAGGAGAACTATAATGTCAGACGTATTTGAAGTACTCGACAATTTCGACAACGACGCCGTAATCAAGGTCGTCGGTGTGGGTGGTGGCGGCGGTAATGCCGTTAAACATATGATCAGCCAGTCTATTGAAGGCGTACAGTTTATTGTCGCTAATACCGACGCGCAGTCGTTACGCGATCACGGTGCGCATATTACTGTGCAGCTGGGCAGCGATGTAACGAAAGGCCTGGGAGCCGGCGCGAACCCTGAAGTGGGGCGCCAGGCTGCAGAAGAGAGCCGTGAAGAGCTGAAAAAGCATCTGACCGGTGCAGATATGGTATTTATTGCCGCAGGGATGGGTGGTGGTACCGGTACCGGTGCGGCGCCGGTGGTGGCTGAGGTTGCCCGTGAGCTGGGTATTCTGACGGTGGCCGTTGTGACCAAACCCTTCCCGTTTGAAGGGCGCAAGCGCATGGCTGTGGCCGATGAAGGTATCGCCCAGCTGAGCCGTTTTGTTGACTCACTGATCACCATACCTAATGAGAAGTTACTGAAGGTTCTCGGTAAAGGTACCAGTTTGCTGGACGCTTTCGGCGCCGCAAACAACGTGCTGCTGGGCGCTGTGCAGGGCATTGCCGAACTGATCACCAAAACCGGTCTGATCAACGTCGACTTCGCCGACGTGCGTGCGGTTATGCGTGAAATGGGTACCGCAATGATGGGTACTGGTGTGGCGCGCGGTGAAGACCGGGCTCAGGAAGCCGCTGAAATGGCGATCAACAGCCCGCTACTGGAAGATATCGACCTGTCAGGTGCACGTGGTGTGCTGGTCAATATCACCGCTGGTATGGACTTAAGCATCGAAGAGTTTGAAATCGTCGGTAATACTGTGAAAGCTTTCGCCTCTGAGAATGCGACGGTTATCGTTGGTACCGTTATCGATACCGAAATGTCAGAAGAACTGCGGGTAACTGTGGTCGCTACTGGTATTGGCGCTGAGCGAAAGCCGGACATTTCGCTGGTGAATAACGCGAACCAGAGCGCTGGTATGCGCAGCGGCAGCGGCTACTCACGTTCAGCTGGTAGTTATGAAACCGCCGCCACGGCCCGTCAAATCTTCGAAGAAGAAGAGGTCGATGCCAACGCTAATGCTGAAGCTGAGCCGGAAGCGACCAAACCAGCGACCAAGCCCAAAGCAAGCAGCGGTAAAGACATGGACTACCTGGATATTCCTGCATTTTTACGCCGCCAGGTCGACTAACGGCACTGGCAATCGTAAAAATAAGGTAAACCCATGGATAAAATTGCGATTTTCGCTTGTTTTGGGTAAACTATGCGCGTTTTACTGGTCAGATCAGATTAATAAAGGTGAAAAAAGAGTAACCATGATTAAACAGCGTACAATTAAACAGCCTATTGCAACCACTGGTGTGGGCCTGCATAAAGGCAACAAGGTTCAGTTGACCCTGCGCCCGGCTCCGGTTAATACCGGGCTGGTGTTCCGCCGCGTCGATCTGACTCCTGCTGTGGATATTCCCGCCAGTGCTGAACTGGTCAAGGATACCCGCATGTGTACCTGTCTGATCAACGAAGATAATGTCCGCGTTTCCACCGTTGAGCACCTGCTTGCAGCGCTTGCGGCGATGGGCATTGATAATCTGATCATTGAAGTCGACAGCCACGAAATCCCGATCATGGACGGTAGCTCGCATCCGTTTATTTACCTGCTACAGAGCGCGGGAATTCAGGAGCAACAGGCAGCGAAAAAGTTTATCCGGATCAAGCAACCGGTACGGGTTGAAGAAGATGACAAATGGGCGGAACTACTACCCCATCATGGTTTCCGCATCGATTTTGCCATCGATTTCGACCACCCGGCGATTGCTGACACCAAACAGGTGACCAGCATGGATTTCAGCAGCCGCAATTTTATCAAACAGATTAGCCGGGCCCGCACCTTTGGTTTTATGAAAGATATAGAATCACTGCGGGCCAATAATCTGGCACTTGGCGGTAGTTTTGATAACGCTGTAGTATTGGATGAGTTCCGTATTCTGAACAGCGATGGTTTGCGTTACGACGACGAATTCGTAAAACATAAAATGCTGGATGCGGTTGGTGACCTTTATATGTGTGGTTACGCTATTCTTGGCCACCTGCGGGCATATAAATCAGGCCATGCGCTGAACAATCAGCTGTTACGGGCGATTTTGCAGAACCAGGAAGCCTGGGAGTTTGTGACCTTTGAAGAGCCCAAAGCTGCCGCACCAATTGCTTTTACTGCGCCGGCTCTCGCCTGATCTTAACTTAGTTATCCTCGTATTTTTGTGCCAGGGCGAGCAGCTGCGTCCGTAGCGGCTCGTCACATAAGGCCGCCTGCTCGCGCAGTCTACTGACCGCATCCTGTTCTTCCCGTACCCTCTCCGTTGCTGGCTCAGCACTGGCTGTAGCCGTGCGCAGAGTCGCGGGTTTATGGGCCGGACGAATACGGATTTCCAGTCGTTCGAGTTCTACCGTAGCTTCAGGTTGAAAATGCGTTATAATGCGCGCTTGATGCGTTTTTATCCGTTGCGCGATGGCGCCGGATGAAACCTGCAGGATCAGATTATGTGCACGAATATTGAGCACCTCGCAGTGCTCCAGTAACGGCTCCAGCTGTAGCTTGAGGAAGCAAGACTGTAATAGCTGTTGCCAGCGACGGTGTTGGTCGGTAAAGTCAGCAAAACGCCGTAACTGTTGGCCAGCTATAAGTTGTTGAGTTGTGCGGGGGCGGTTACGTGCCATGGTTTTTTTTTAGCAACGAGAGATTGCATGAGTCTATCAGTCTTCTATCGAGGCACCAAAGTTAAATTCGGTTTCCGCCTGAGTCAACGGCGTTTGCTATCACTGGCAAGTATAGCCGTGCTCGTGACACTGGCTTTTACTAAGCCCTGGGCCTACAGCGGTGTCGATCCGACTATCGCTCGACAGACCATCACCAAAGAGCAAATCGCGCTGGCGGCGCAGGAAGCGGCCGTGCTGGAGCTTAAAAACCAGACCGAAAAGAAACTCACCGCGATGACGATTTATCTGGGCGAGATGCAGTCGCAGATGCGGCGGTTGGACGCCCTTAGTCAGCGCCTGGCAAAGGTTGCCGAGGTGGATAACGGTGAGTTCGATTTCAGTGCAGGGCCTATGGCTGTTGGTGGCCCCGAAGCAACGATTGCTGATGCCCCGGAAGTGCGGGTGGAGGATCTGTTGCAGAATATTGACGGGATGCTGGGGCAACTATCGGACAAACAAAAACAACTGGCAATCCTTGAGTCTGTGATGATGAGTCACCATATCTCTGCAGAGAGCTTTGTTGCTGGTCGTCCGATCCAATCAGGCTGGTTGTCTTCGCAATATGGTGTTCGCAAAGACCCATTTAACGGTAACCCGGCGATGCACAAGGGCCTTGATTTTGCCAGCCTGGAGGAAGGCGCTGGCGTATTCGCTACCGGCGCCGGGGTAGTGACCTGGTCGGGCGAGCGCTATGGGTATGGTAAGTTGATTGAAATTGACCACGGTGCTGGTCTGAAAACCCGCTATGGGCACTGTGATGAATTGCTGGTAAAAGAGGGCGACGTCGTCACCCGCGGTCAGCAGATTGCAGTGCTTGGCAACACCGGCCGTTCGACGGGGCCACATGTACATTACGAAGTGCTGCGCAATAATAAGCAGATTGATCCCTATAAATATGTTTATCGCGACGCCAACTAAGGCGTTTCGGTTGTTACTACAGGACTTATAATTCACATGTTAGGTAGTTTATTCCGCAAAGTATTTGGAAGCCGCAACGATCGCATTCTTAAAGGTCTGCAAAAGAATGTACAACGTATCAATGAGCTTGAGCCCGAGTTTGAAGCTCTCAGCGACAGCGAACTCAAACAAAAAACCGTTGAATTTAAACAGCGGCTTGAGCAAAACGAAACCCTTGATGATTTAATCCCGGAAGCCTTCGCCACCGTGCGCGAGGCGAGTCGCCGGGTGTTTGGCATGCGGCCCTTCGATGTGCAGTTGCTGGGCGCCATGATCCTCAATGATAATCGTATTGCTGAAATGCGGACCGGTGAGGGTAAAACCCTGACCGCGACCTTGCCAGCTTATCTGAACGCGCTCACCGGGGAAGGTGTGCACATCGTTACCGTGAACGATTACCTGGCGCGGCGTGATGCCGAAACCAACCGGCCGTTGTTTGAATTTCTCGGCATGACTGTCGCTTTTAATATTCCGGGCATGTCAGCTCAGGATAAAAAAGCGGCCTATCAGGCTGATATTACCTACGGCACGAACAACGAGTTCGGCTTTGACTATCTGCGCGACAATATGGCGTTCAGCCCCAAAGACCGCGTCCAAAGCTCGCTCTACTACGCTATCGTTGATGAAGTCGACTCCATTCTGATTGACGAAGCCCGCACACCACTGGTTATTTCAGGTGCGGCGGAAGACAGCTCTGAGCTCTATGAAAAAATGAATGCCATAGTGCCACTGCTGGAACGTCAGGAAAAAGAAGACACTGAAGAAGAACAAGGCGAGGGCGATTTCACTATAGATGAAAAAGCTAAGCAATTGCATCTGACCGAGCATGGTCAGGAGCACGTTGAACAGATCCTGAAAGAGCGCGGTATGCTGGCAGAGGATGATTCCCTCTACTCTGCCAGTAACATCACGCTGTTGCACCACGTGAATGCAGCGCTTCGCGCCAATCATCTGTTCCAGCGCGACGTGGACTACATTGTTAAAGACGACCAGATTGTAATTGTTGATGAGCATACCGGTCGGACGATGGAAGGCCGCCGCTGGTCTGAGGGCCTGCACCAGGCCATCGAAGCCAAAGAAGGCGTGAAGATTCAAAACGAAAACCAGACCCTGGCGTCCATTACCTTCCAGAATTATTTCCGCTTGTATACCAAGCTGGCGGGGATGACAGGTACGGCCGATACCGAAGCGTTCGAGTTCCAGTCGATTTATGGCCTCGAAACTGTGGTGGTACCAACTAACCGGCCAATGGTTCGTGATGATCGGGCCGACTTGATTTTCATTACCACCGAAGAAAAGTTTGAAGCTATTGTTGAAGATATCGAGAGCTGCCGTGAAGATAAGCGTCCGGTATTGGTGGGTACTATATCCATTGAAACCTCAGAGCTTCTGTCGAAATTACTGAAAAAGCGGAAGATTCCCCATAACGTATTGAACGCCAAGTTCCATGCACGGGAAGCTGAGATTGTGGCTAACGCCGGTATGCCAGGCGCTGTGACTATTGCTACCAACATGGCCGGTCGTGGTACCGATATCGTACTGGGCGGCAACCTTCAGGTTGAGATTGAAAACCTCGACGATCCGACCCCGGAGAAAATTGAGAAACTGAAGTCGGACTGGCAGCAACGTCATGATGCCGTAGTCGCCGCGGGCGGCCTGCATATTATCGGCACTGAGCGTCATGAATCCCGCCGGATTGATAACCAGCTGCGGGGTCGTGCCGGTCGTCAGGGCGATCCGGGCTCGTCACGTTTTTACCTGTCACTGGAAGACAGCCTGATGCGTATCTTTGCCTCTGAACGTATGGCCAGCATGATGAAACGGCTGGGCATGAAGCGCGGCGAAGCCATTGAGCATCCCTGGGTAACCCGGGCTATCGAGAATGCTCAGCGCAAAGTAGAAGGTCGTAACTTCGATGTCCGTAAACAGTTGCTGGAATACGATGACGTTGCGAATGACCAGCGTAAGGTGGTTTACGAGCAACGCAACGAACTGCTTGATGAAGGCGACATTTCTGAAACCATAAAAGTGATTCGGGTCGATGTAATTGATCAGATGATCAGCGAATATATCCCGCCCCAGTCACTGGAAGAAATGTGGAATATAGAAGGCCTGGAAGAACGCCTGCGACTGGACTTTGATGCACCATTACCGGTTCAGAAATGGCTGGATGAAGACGACAAGCTGCACGAAGAGACGCTACGTGAACGGATTCTGAAAGAACTGGAAGAAACCTATAAACGCAAAGAAGAGCAGGTTGGTTCTGAAGTGATCCGTCAGTTTGAAAAAGCCATTATGCTGCAGAGCCTTGATTCGCACTGGAAAGAGCATCTGGCGGCGATGGATCATCTGCGCCAGGGTATTCACCTGCGCGGTTATGCGCAGAAGAATCCAAAGCAGGAATATAAGCGGGAAGCCTTTGAGCTATTTGCCGACATGCTTGAAGCGCTGAAGCTGGATGTGATCACTGTGCTGAGTAAGGTTCGTGTGCGGGCTGAAGATGATGTTGAAGCCGTTGAGGAACAACGCCGTAAGAAAGCGGCTGCGCTGCCCAAAGAATTCAAGCATGAAGGCAGCAGCACCAGCGGTGCTGACAGCCCCCAGCAGTCAAACGACTATGGCAAAGTAGGGCGCAACGATCCTTGCCCTTGTGGCTCAGGTAAAAAATTCAAGCAGTGTCATGGCAAACTCTGATCGAATTCATGTGGCCGTCGGCGTTATTGAAAACGCTGATGGCCAGATTTTTATCAGCCGCCGGCATCAGCACCTGCATCAGGGTGATAAGTGGGAATTCCCGGGTGGTAAGGTTGAGCCTGGTGAAGCAGTTTACCGGGCGCTGTGCCGTGAATTACGTGAAGAATGCAATATTGATGTGCAGGATGCCACGCCGCTGACGGTCATTTATCACGACTACGCCGATAAACGGGTACTGCTGGATGTGTGGCGGGTAACCCGTTTTAATGGCCAGGTGCAACAGCGTGAAGGGCAGGAATGGCGCTGGGTATCAGTACCGGAGCTTGGCGCTTATCGTTTTCCCGAAGCAAATCAGGACATCATCGGCAAAATACAGGATCTGGCCTTCCCGGGTTTATAACAGCGCCGCGGGTTACGGACAGAGTGCCAGTGCCAGCTGAACATCCTGTTCATAGGAAGCCCGCCCGTCGACCGGCTCATAGCGCAGGAAGCGGATACTGAAGCGCTGCTTATGGCCACTCATAACCGGATATGCCGGTATATCCTTATCAACCTGCAGTCGTAGCAGCGATAACGGCTCCGTGCTTTCCTGCAGCATGCCAGCTTCGGCAGTGAGGGCACGGAAACGCGATTGCCCCCGCAGTAACTCAAGTTCCAGCACTAATCCTGATAATAATACCGACAGTTCCTGCCACCAGCGCAGACAATCAGCATCACGCATTTCCTGTGCCTGATGCAGCCAGAAATGCAACTGGGGTAAATCAAAATTGCAGGTGCCACCTGGCATAGCAAAGCGTTGGCGAATGGGCCCCAGCAGGCGATCCTGCTTGAGTGCGCTGCCAACCCGGCTGATAGGTTGGATTGCCTGCAGCGCACGGCGAACCCGCTCACTGGTTAATGCCAGTTGCTGTTGATTTACATCGGGATGCTGTGACCAGATCTGCAGCTGTGCACGGCGCTTGTCGAGATCTTTTTGCACGTCAGTGCGCACGTCACTGCGCTCACACAAATCCAGAATTGCAAAGAGCGCGCTGAAGTAACGGGTATAGTTGCCGCTGTCGACGGGTACTTCGGGTTGCAGTGCCGCGAGCAAATGCTCCAGGCGTAAATAGGTGCGCACCCGCTCATGAAGCGGGTACTCATAGGTAATTGTTGAGCTAATTTGGCCTGTCATAGGCTCTATCATAGCGGCTTACCGTCAGGTTGCAATGCCGGCGACGCCAGCTTCAGGTAAAGCTCATGTAAGTGCTCCACCTGGGGTCCTAATTCGTGCTGTGGACCGTCGTTGTGAATGATATCGTCAGCGGCAGCCAGGCGCTCGGCGCGGCTCGCCTGGGCTTGGATAATAGCCTCAACCTGGGCGCTACTCACCTGATCGCGGGCCATGGTGCGCTCGCGTTGGGTCGTCGGGCTGACATCAACCACCAATACCCGGTCGCATAATGTCGTTAGCTTATTTTCAAGTAACAGCGGAGCGGACAAAATCACGTAAGGTGAGCGGGCTTGTTTAAGTTGCTCCAGCAACTGCTGGCGGATTAGCGGGTGGGTAAGTTGATTGAGCCAGGCTTTTTCCGTCGGGTCGCTGAACACTCGTTCACGCAGCCAGCGCCGGTTCAGAGTGCCGTCCGTTAGCAAAGCCTGCGCGCCATAGCGCTCGCTTACCGCGTTCAGTGCTGTTGAGCCGGGCTCCATGATCGCACGCGCAATGCGGTCGGCGTCGACCACCACGATGCCAAGGGCGGCAAACAGGTCAGTAACAGTGGTTTTACCGCTGCCGATGCCGCCGGTTACGCCTAGCACCCACATCAGCGTTGCAGCCAGGTCCAGTAGCCGTACAGCAACTGCTCGCCCCAAATGAGTGCAATCACACCGCCACTGATCAGAAAGGGGCCGAACGGAATAGGCTGACCGCGGCGCTTGCGATCAAGTGCCTGAATAAGCAGGCCCAGCACTGCGCCACTGCCGGCGGCGGCGATAATGATAACCGGTAGCATCTGATAACCGGCCCAGGCGCCGAAGGCGGCCAGCAGTTTAAAGTCACCGTAGCCCATACCTTCTTTACCGGTAATAAGTTTAAAGGCCCAGTACACAGTCCATAAAAACAGATAGCCGCTGATGGCACCAATCACTGCGTCGGCAAGGGGCACCGGACCGCCGGTAAGTGCTACCAGCAGACCCAGCCAGAGCATTGACAAGGTGAGTTGATCCGGCAGCAGCATATGGTCCAGGTCAATAAAAAACAGGCTGATCAGAATGCTCGCGAGAATCAGGTACCAGAGCAATTCGGCCGAGCCACCCAAATACCAGGTCAGTATGCCGAACGTGATGCCGGTGAGTAGCTCAATCACAGGGTAGCGGGCAGAGATTCGGGTTTTACAGTGGCGACACTGCGCTTTTAGCCAGATCCAACTCAATAGGGGGATGTTGTCATACCACGCGATAGGCTGTTGGCACCTGGGGCAGTGCGAGCCCGGGGTTGCCAGGTTAAACAGGGCGGTATCAGCTGCGGCCGCCGGTTGCCCGGTTAACTCGGCACATTCGCGCTGCCACTGGCGTTGCAGCATCACCGGATAGCGGCCAATCACAACATTGAGAAAACTGCCGACCACCAGCCCCAGCAACACGCCGAACAAAGTGACCCAGGGATTCAGTGCCGGGTATAAACTGATTAAATCCATAGATTCTAGCCCACCACCTGGCCGAGACTAAATATCGGCAGATACATGGCCACAATCAGACCGCCAACCAGCACCCCGATGACAACCATGATCATCGGTTCCAGCAGCGCGGTCAGGTTATCCACCAGATCATCGACTTCGCGTTCATAGATGCTGGCCACTTTGGCGAGCATATCGTCCAGTGAGCCGGATTCTTCGCCGATATACACCATCTGCGTCGCCATAGTCGGAAACACATCGGTATTTTGCATAGCGGTGTTCATCTGCATCCCCGAGGTGACTTCTTCCCGGATCTGCAAAATCGCGTCCCGGTACAGGGCGTTACCGGCGGCGCCGGAGGCGGATTCAAGCGCATTGATCAGCGGCACACCGGCGGCGAACGTCGTTGACAGGGTACGGGTAAAGCGGGCTACCGCCGCTTTATGCAGGATATTACCGATGACTGGGATCTTAAGCATGATATGGTCGACCCGGTCGCGCAGCTTCGGGCTTCGCTGATGGGCCTTTTTGAACAGCCAGCCAGCCACCACTAACACACCCAATACATAGATAAAGTACTGTTGCACCACTTCTGATAAGGTCACGACAAACTGGGTAATAGCCGGCAGCTCAGCACCAAAGTCGGCGAACACGGCTTCAAATTGCGGCACGACATAGACCAGGAGGATCACAGTGACCGCCAGGGCTACCACGATGACCGATGCCGGATAGACCAGCGCTTTCTTAATCTTGGCCTTCAACGCTTCTGATTTTTCGCGGTAAGTGGCAATACGATCAAAAATGGATTCGAGTGAACCGGACTGCTCGCCCGATTCGACCAAATCGCAATAAAGGTCGTCAAAAATACGCGGATGTTTACGCAGGGCGTCTGCCAGCGGTGAACCAGCGCCCACATCGTTAGCAATATTCAGCATCAAATCGCGTATTTTGGGGTTATCTGTCCCCTTAGCGACCATTTCGAGACCCTGCAATAAGGGTACGCCAGCTTCCAGCATGGTGGCGATCTGACGGGTAAAGAGGGCAATATCGCCGCCTTTAATTTTTTTGCCGCCAAACAACGGCTGAGCTTTCTTCTTAACCTTTTTCGGGGTAACCCCCTGGTCGCGTAACTTGGTGCGGACTTGTTTTTCATTATTGCCACGCATCACGCCTTTGACTTTCGCGCCGCGGCGATTAATCCCCGACCAGGTAAATTCGGTAATTTCTGCTATTTTCTTATCTGGTTTCTTTGCCATGAATTACCCTTAAGAGCTGGTGACCCGGTTGGCCTCAATTAAACTTATCAAACCAGAGGCCACTTTGCGCAATGCAGACTGCCGCAACGAGTGAATCCCCTCACTTTGCGCCTGTTTTGCGATTTTCTGGGCGCCGGCACTAGTCATTATAAGTTCCTGGATAGCTGAGGTAATCGGCATAACCTCGTAAATACCTGTACGACCTTTATAACCGCCGGTGCACTGATCGCAGCCCACCGCTTTGTGAATATTCAGTTCCGGAATCTGCTCTTTGGTAAAACCCTGACGCAGCAACTCTTCCTCGGGTAACTGTTCCGGCTCCTTGCATATATTACATAATCGCCGGGCGAGGCGCTGCGCGATGATCAGGGTAACTGAGCCGGCGATGTTGTACGCGGGAACCCCCATGTTCATCAGCCGGGTCAGGGTCTCTGCGGCGGAGTTGGTATGCAGGGTGGAGAGCACCAGGTGACCGGTCTGCGCAGCCTTGATGGCAATTTCAGCCGTTTCCAGATCACGGATCTCGCCCACCATGACCACATCGGGATCCTGGCGCAGGAACGAGCGCAGGGCGTCGGCAAAGCCCAGCCCGGCCTTGACGTTAATCTGTACCTGATTAATACCCTGCAGGTTAATTTCGACCGGATCTTCGGCGGTAGAAATATTACGCTCCGGGGTATTGAGAATATTAAGACCCGTATACAGGGACACGGTTTTACCCGAGCCCGTGGGGCCGGTTACCAGAATCATGCCTTGGGGCTTGGTCAGCGCTGTTTCAAAACGTTCCTGCTGCTCGGACTCATAACCGAGGGATTCAATACCCATCATGGCCGCGGCGGAGTCGAGGATCCGCAGCACCAGCTTCTCGCCATAGAGGGTCGGTAGTGAACTGACCCGGAAATCAATGGCCTTATGCTTAGAGAGCTTGAGCTTAATGCGGCCATCCTGAGGCAGGCGGCGTTCGGCGATATCCAGCTGCGCCATCACCTTCAGCCGGGCAGCGATACGGCCAGTCAGAGTTACCGGTGGCCGGGCGATTTCATGTAATACGCCGTCGATACGAAAGCGTACCCGGTATTCGGTTTCATAAGGCTCGAAGTGTAAGTCAGAGGCGCCGCGCTTAATGGCATCCAATAGCAGTTTGTTGATATAGATAACGATTGGTGCGTCATTTTTGACTTCCGCGGCTACTGAGCCGGCATCTTCCCCACCCTGGTCCAGGGCGTCAATATCACGAAGCTCCTGCTCGTCCTCAGCGGTAACCCCCAGCATTGAGCTTTCGCTTTCGAGCAGTTTATCAATTAGTTTCTGTAGCTTATGTTCCTCGACCAGTACTGCTTCGGTCTGCATGCGGGTACGGAACTGAAATTCATCCAGCGTTTCGATGCGGGTCGGATCCGAAACCGCGATATAGAGTATATTGCCCCGCTGGTACAGAGGAACCGCATGGTTTTTGCGGATCAGGCGTTCATTAATAAATTCGGTGGGCACTACATCAGGGTTGAAGGCATTAAGATCCAGCCAGGCACAGTTGGATTCTTTATAACAGAATGCAGCAAGTTCTTCTGGGTTTAATAATTTGCGGTCCAGCAGCACGCTGGTAAAAGGCAGTTTAGCTTCCCAGGCATATTCACTGGTCGCAGTGAGCTGCGCTTCCGGGACCTTTTTATCACGCAGCAACAGCGCCGCGAGGGAGTGATGCAGCATGACAGACCTTAAGTTAAATAAGAATGCAGCAGGCCAGAACGAGCCTGCTGCATAGTTTGTTTAATCCATTAAGCTGTTGGAGCTGTATATGCCGAAGTACAGCCATCGACGCGGCTGTCGCTACCGTCAGAACCGTAATCGCTACAGCTGATCGCCCAGCCTACATTGGTGCCGCTAGTTACATCAGGAGTCAGCTGAACGGTGATATTAGCGCCTGCTGTATCAACAGCTTCCAGTTGAGCGGTGATCACCCCGTCCGCAACAGTTACTGAGTTCAGCCCTGAAATGGTGCTGATTGCAGTCTGGTCGGCGGGAATGCGGTTAGTGCCCGCATCACAGTTGGCCAGCACGCCTTCGTTCTGATAGCACAGCGCGACATGCGTTTTGTATGACGCCAGTGCCGCTAACCCGGTGCTGGCTTTCGCCCGCTGGGTGTAATCGCTGTACATAGGAATGGCTACGGCGGCCAGGATACCGATGATTGCGACAACAATCATCAACTCGATTAAAGTAAAACCACGTTGTTTGTTCATGTTCATAAATTATCTCCCGAAAAACTCCAATTGTATTTATTGTTGTATAGTTGTGGCGTCCATTGTTGTAAGCCTAACATCCATACAACAAAATTTAACTGCACTAGCCGAAAGACAAGTGGTTTTGCTTTACGACTGAAAACTGCCGAGAAGCCACTCCATCCACCAGACTTTAGCCTGCAGCCCCGCTATCCGTTCACTTCAGGTGTTATCCCGGGTGAGTTAGGACCGGAGGTTTTGCGTCATTGCCTTTCGACAATTTTGCCTTTAAAGCACGCCTGGCAAATCACGAATCCGTTTCGCGATTGCGCATTGCACTTCAAACATAGCAGATTGCCAGACTTCGTCAATAGTTATGCAACATCAAACCGCAGCGAAAGATCAGTTGCCTGAATATGTTTGGTCAGCGCACCGGACGAAATAAAGTCAACGCCGGTGGCTGCAAGTTCCCTTAAGCGTTGGTGGGTAATATTGCCGGACACTTCAAGTTGCGTGCTCGGGCTACGAGCGCTCACCGCGCTGCGGATGTCTTCAATTGAAAAGTTGTCGAGCATGATGATATCTGCTCCCGCATCCAGCGCCAACTGGTACTCCGTAAGGTTTTCCACTTCCACTTCGACCGGCTTGCCGGGATTTAATTCGCGCGCTTTGGCCACCGCGGCGGCAATACTTCCACAAGCCATAATATGGTTTTCTTTAATCAGATAGGCATCGTACAGACCCACCCGGTGATTATGACCGCCACCACAAACAACCGCGTACTTCAGTGCAGTACGTAAACCGGGCACCGTTTTGCGGGTGTCCAGTAAGCGAGTGGTCGTACCTGTTAAGTGAGCAACATATTCAGCGGTGGTGGTAGCCACTCCGGATAACGTCTGTAGAAAATTCAGGGCGGTCCGTTCGCCGGTGAGGATGGTACGGGCGGGCCCTTCGAGTTCGCAAATGGTACTGCCGGCGGTAATAACATCGCCGTCATCAGCCTGCCACCTGATATGGACCTGGCCGCCCAGTTGCAGAAAGACCTGTTCAACCCAGGCGCGACCACACAGCACAGCATCTTCACGGGTGATAATAGTGGCCCGGGCATGCTGCGCTGCTGGAATGAGCTGTGCGGTGATATCGTTTTCCGGCTGCACGCCGTTTAAGTCCTCAGTCAGCGCCCGCTGGACCATCTGCTGGCGATCTAGAGTCAATAATTCAGTTTCTACACGGGTATCCATCATAATGGGTCTGCGGCTCCGTCAGGTGCAGTTAAAAAGGTATGCAGCTATTATCGACGCTAAGTGCTCCGGGTTTCAACAAGTCATCGGTGTTACTTTACCCCATCGCCTGTGCCGCGCTAGGATGTGCATCTCAGCATAGTCGGATCTACACCATGATTAAAGCAGGCTGGTTACAAGAAGCCACACCAAGGCAATCCCCCCATCAGGATAACAGACCCGATCCCGGCGATATCAGTTTACTGGTGATACACGGTATCAGCCTACCGGCGGGGGAGTTTGGCGGGCCCTACATTGACGATCTGTTCATGGGGCAGCTGGACCATCAGGCCCACCCTGAGTTTGTACCACTAAAAGGCCTGCGGGTGTCGGCCCACTGCCTGATCCGGCGCGACGGTGACGTGGTGCAATACGTGCCTTTCCACCGGCGCGCCTGGCATGCTGGCCGCTCAAGTTACGCCGGCCGGCGGCGTTGTAATGACTTTGCCATTGGTATCGAACTTGAGGGAACCGACACAGCGCCCTACACTAAGGAACAGTATCAACAACTTGCACAGATTGCTGCTGAGCTCATTACGGCCTATCCACAGCTGAGCCGACAGCGTATTGTAGGTCATCAGCACATTGCCCCGGTACGGAAAACCGATCCGGGTCCGGCCTTTGACTGGGCCTACTTTTATGAGCAACTGACAGGATAATATTATGTACTTGCTGGCAATTTTACTAGCTTACTCGTTAGAGCGCACGGTGCAGCTTGGCCGCAACTGGGAGTGGCGACGGCTGGTGCTGCGCTGGCAGCATCTGCAGATTGCCGGTGGTAAAGTTGAAGAATGGCGACAGCATCGTCTGGGAAGAGTCCTGTGGGCCATAGTTCCGGCATTGATAGTCTGGTTTGTGCTGGCTCTGTCTGATAACACTCTGTTGACCTTTGTGGTAAGTGCTGCGGCACTGTTTCTGTCCATTCGTGTCCCCGCCGCGCGCACCGCCTATCGCAATTATCTTGATGCCGCCACCAGTGGCGACCAGGAAACCGCTCGTGCGCATCTGCATAAATTACAGAAGCTGGCAGAACGCCATGAAGAGGCCCCCGTCGCAAATGTCCTGCTGTGGATCCACTTGCGTTATTACTTTGCTGTGTTTGTCTATTTTCTGCTATTTGGCGTGGTCGGCGCGCTGGTTTATGCCACCCTGCGAGACATGCGGCATCCGCGCAACGAACGCTGGTCCACTGCCGAGCAGGTCATTGACTGGCTGCCCACGCGCATCATGACCTTAGGCTTTCTGTTGGTGGGGAATTTCTCCAGAGCAGCGCCGTTATGGCTGAGTTCCATCGGTAACGTACCCCAGGGCAACTATGCTGCGGCAACTAAAATCGCTGCGGCGGCCGAAGATCTGACGCCTAATCATGAAGATGATATAACCAGTACTGCTCTGACCACAGTTGCCTTAGTTAAACGCAACATGCTGTTATTCATCGTATTACTGGCCGTGTTAACTATCGGCGGCTGGTTCTGATCGAGAAAAGTTTGGGCTTTAGCGCAACTTGATCTACAATGTGTGGGTAATTGGTCTTACCAACACGGTCACAATCTATGGCTTTTGAACGTATACAACAGACAAAACTGTCCGATGTGATCATGGAACGCATTGAAGCCATGATCGTTGACGGTACCCTGGCAGCCGGTGCCCGGTTACCGTCTGAGCGTGATCTTGCCCATAAATTCTCAGTTTCGCGCCCCAGTTTGCGCGAAGCCATTCAAAAGCTCGAAGCCCGGGGTTTACTTGAGCGTCGTCAGGGCGGCGGCACCTATGTCTGCGATAACATGCAACAACGGGTTGCCGAGCCGCTGTTAGAACTGCTGGCCAAGCATCCGGAATCACAATTTGATTTGCTGGAATTCCGCCACGCCCTGGAAGGCATTTCATCCTACTATGCCGCGCTGCGCGGCACCGCTCAGGATCTGGAGCAGATTGAACAGAGTTTCCGGAACATCGCTGAAGACCCGGGCGCTGAACTCAAGTCACAGGCGCAGGCTTTAGTCGACTTTAATCTGCGGATTTGCGAGGCCTCACATAACGTGATCCTGCTGCATCTGGTTCGCAGTATGCAACCACTACTGGTTAAGAATATTGAGCAAAACCTGCAGGATCTGGCGCACAAGCCGGGCATCATGCAGCAGCTTCATGAACACCGGCGGCAAATTGTCGCTGCGATTACTGCCGGCGAGCCGGAACAGGCGCGCGAAGCCTGTCACCAGCTGCTGGCCTATATTGAACATGCGTTGCTTACCTCGAATCGTGAACAGTCACGCATTCAGCGGTCGCTACGCCGAACTCAGACAGGGTAAGGATTAAGTATGACTGATCATTTGAAAGATGACATCGACCCACAGGAAACGCGCGAGTGGATTGACGCGCTTGAGGTCGTACTGGAAGAAGACGGCCCTGAACGCGGCCATTTTCTGCTGGAATCGCTGATCGAGAAAGCCCGCCGCAGCGGTGCCTTCTTGCCTTATGCAGCAACCACAGCCTATCTGAATACCATTCCGGCCAGTCAGGAGCCTACGGTACCGGGAAATCAAAGCATGGAGTCCCGGATCCGCGCGGCGATCCGCTGGAACGCTCTGGCGATGGTATTGCGTGCCTCGAAAAAAGAACTCGAACTGGGCGGCCATATTTCCAGTTTTGCGTCGTCGGCCATGCTTTACGATGTTGGCTTCAACCATTTCTTCCGTGCTCCGACGGACAAAGACGGCGGCGACTTTCTGTTTATTCAGGGGCATGCGTCACCGGGTATTTATGCCCGCGCGTTCCTCGAGGGCCGGATCAGTGAAGAACAGATGGATAACTTCCGCCAGGAAGTTGACGGCAAAGGCCTGTCGTCGTACCCGCACCCGAAACTCATGCCGGACTTCTGGCAGTTCCCGACCGTATCTATGGGACTTGGCCCCATTCAGGCTATCTATCAGGCGCGGTACCTGAAGTATCTCACCGACCGAGGCATTAAAGATTGCTCAAACCAGCGCGTTTACTGCTTCTTAGGGGATGGTGAAGTGGATGAGCCGGAAAGCCTTGGCGCAATTGGTCTGGCTACCCGAGAAGGGCTGGATAACCTGACCTTTATCGTCAACTGTAATCTGCAGCGTCTGGATGGTCCGGTGCGCGGCAACGGCAAGATCATTCAGGAACTTGAAGGCACCTTCCGTGGTGCCGGCTGGGAAGTTATTAAAGTGATTTGGGGCCGCTACTGGGATCCACTGTTATACCGGGATACCGAAGGCAAGCTGGCGCAAATCATGCAGGACAGCGTGGATGGCGAATACCAGAACTACAAAGCCAAAGGCGGTGCCTATACCCGCGAAAACTTCTTCGGCAAAACCAAAGAAACCGAAGCTATGGTCGCTAATCTGTCTGATGAAGATATCTGGCGTCTGAACCGCGGTGGCCATGACCCGGTGAAGGTTTATGCTGCTTACCACAAAGCGGTAAACACCAAAGGTCGGCCGCAGGTCATCCTGGCGAAAACCGTGAAAGGTTACGGTATGGGCTCAGCGGGCGAAGGTAAAAACATCGCTCACCAGGTGAAGAAAATGGACATGGATGCCATCAAGCACTTCCGTGACCGTTTTAATATTCCGATCAAGGACAGTGAGCTGGAAGATATCCCGCTATACAAGTTCCCTGACGACAGCGAAGAAATGAAATACCTGCGCGAACGTCGCGAAGCTCTGGGCGGCTATATGCCGGTCCGCAAACCAAAGACCAAGGTCGAACTTGAAGTGCCGTCACTGAAAGCTTTTGAGGTGGTGACCAAGGGCTCGGGAGAGCGTCAGATCTCCACCACCATGGCCTTTGTACGGGTACTGAATGCCTTGCTTAAAGATAAGAAAATCGGTGAGCGCATTGTGCCGATTATTCCTGATGAGGCCCGTACCTTCGGGATGGAAGGTCTGTTCCGTCAGGTCGGCATTTATTCCAGCCAGGGCCAGAAATACGAGCCGCAGGATGCTGATCAGGTCGCTTATTACCGCGAAGACAAGCAAGGTCAGGTATTGCAGGAAGGCATCAACGAACTTGGTGCTATGGCCTCCTGGGTCGCTGCGGCAACCAGCTACGCCAACAACGACGAGCCGATGATTCCGTTTTACATCTACTACTCGATGTTCGGCTTCCAACGCGTTGGTGACCTGGTCTGGGCCGCCGGCGACATGCAAGCCCGAGGCTTTCTGGTTGGTGGTACTGCCGGGCGCACCACGCTCAACGGTGAAGGCCTGCAACACCAGGACGGCAGCAGCCATATCCTGTTTAACACTGTGCCAAACTGCCTGACCTATGACCCGACCTTCGGTTATGAAGTGGCGGTGATTGTGCAGGACGGTATGCGCCGCATGTACGAAGATCAGGAAAACGTCTTCTACTATCTGACGGTCATGAACGAGAACTACCTGCAGCCGGAAATGCCGGAAGGTGTTGAAGAGGGCATCCTGAAGGGCATCTATGAGCTTGAACAACATAAAGCCAAGAAAGCGAAAGGCGAAGTACAGCTGTTAGGCTCGGGTACGATTTTACAGCAGGTACGTGAAGCCGCCAAACTGCTGGCGGATGACTACGGTATCTCAGCAACCGTTTATAGCACCACCTCGTTCAACGAACTGGCCCGTGACGGCCTGGACGTGGATCGCTACAACATGTTGCATCCGGATAAGAAAGCTAAAACTGCTTATGTGACTGAAGTATTGAAAAAGGCCAAAGGCCCAACTATTGCCGCTACGGATTACATGAAGTTGTATGCAGATCAAATCCGCGCCTGGGTCCCAACACCATACCGCGTATTGGGTACAGATGGCTTCGGCCGCTCGGACAGCCGCGAAAATCTGCGTCGTCACTTCGAAGTGAACCCGCAGTACATTGTCGTGGCCGCACTGAGCGAGCTGGCAAAAGCCGGTGATATCGATAAGAAAGTGGTTGCTAAAGCGATCAAAGATTTCGATATCGATACTGATAAACTCAACCCACTTTACGCTTAAGCAACGGGAGCGGAGGCAACCATGGCAGATTTAAAAGAAGTGCTGGCCCCCGATTTGGGCGGCGAAGAAGTTGAAGTGATTGAGGTCCTGGTCAGCGAAGGCGACCAGCTGGAGCAGGAAGACGCCATGATCACTGTCGAAAGTGACAAGGCATCGATGGATATTCCGGCACCTTTTGCCGGCAAAGTCGCCGAGCTCAAAGTAAAAACCGGCGATAAGATCAGCGAAGGCGATTTAATCGCAATGTTTGAAGCAGCCGGCGACGGCGATGCGGACGACGGCGAAGAAGATAAAGCTGAAGAAAAAGATCAGGAGCCGGAGCAGGACGAGCAGCAGGATACAGACGAAGAAGACGAAAAAGAGCACAAAGAACGTGCTGCTGACACTGAAAGCTCTGAAGAAGATGAAGATGAAGCTGAAGGTGAAAGCAAAGTCATCGAAGTCAAGGTTCCTGACATTGGCGAAGCTGACGAAGTCGAAATTATTGAAGTGCTGGTCAGTGAAGGCGATGAAATCAGCAAAGAAGACGGCCTGATCACCTTGGAAACCGACAAAGCTACAATGGATGTACCGAGCCCGGAAGCGGGTGTGGTGGACTCTGTCGAAGTCAGTGTCGGCGATAAGGTCAAAGAAGGCTCGTTGATCCTCAAACTGAAGATCAAGAGCGCTGGCAAAAAGTCAGAAGATAAAAAAGAGAAGAAAGAAGAGAAAAAAGAAGAGCCGAAGAAAGAGCAATCTGACGAAGGCAAAGACCAAGAATACGACCCGTCGGATCGCCGGGATAAATCCCAGCAACGCGGCAAGGCCTATGATCAGAACGAGCCGGAGTTCTCGCCGGAAGAAGCCATGGGCATCCGTAAGCCGCCGGTTCCTGACCATCCGATGGACCGCAAGACCAAAGCCGAAGGCCTGGCCTATGCATCGCCGGCGGTACGGCGTCTGGCCCGCGAGTTTGGCGTCGACCTGAATCAGGTTGAAGGCTCTGGCCGCAAAGACCGGATCCTCAAAGAAGACGTGCAGGATTACGTCAAATACGAACTGTCACGGCCGAAAGCGACCGGTGGCAGCTCGGCGAAAGGCGCTGGTGGCCTGCAGGTGATTGCGCAGCCAAAAGTCGACTTCAGCAAGTTTGGTGAAGTCGAAGAAGTGCCGCTGACCCGGATCCAGAAAATTTCCGGCCCCAACCTGCATCGCAACTGGGTAACCATCCCGCACGTGACACAGTTTGACGAAGCCGATATCACTGAGCTGGAAGCTTTCCGCAAGAGCGAGAACGAAGCTCAGGCGAAGAAAAAAGACGGCATCAAGATCACGCCGCTGGTGTTCATCATGAAAGCCGTGGCCAAAGCGCTGCAGGAATACCCGCAGTTCAATTCGTCACTGGCCGAAGACGGCGAGCACCTGATTATGAAGAAGTATATCCACCTGGGTATTGCGGTGGATACGCCAAATGGTCTGGTCGTGCCGGTGGTGCGTGATGTCGATAAAAAAGGCATCTATGCGTTATCGGAGGAGTTGGCGGACATTAGCGCAAGGGCCCGCGATGGCAAGCTGAAAAGCCAGGATATGCAGGGTGGTTGCTTCTCGATTTCCAGCCTGGGCGGCATTGGCGGTACTGCGTTCACACCTATCGTCAACGCCCCTGATGTGGCTATCCTCGGTGTTTCCAAAAGCGAAATGAAGCCGAAGTGGAATGGCGACGAATTTGAGCCGCGGCTGACGCTGCCGTTGAGCTTGTCTTACGATCACCGCGTTATCGACGGTGCTCTGGCGGCGCGGTTCAGTGTCTACCTGAGCAATGTGCTGTCCGATATACGGAAACTTGTGCTGTAAAGTAAACAATTAGCGATGGGGCTGTTATAATGCAGCCCATCGCATTTTCGCCCCGATTTGAATGAATAAAAGAGGTCGTCATGAGCAAAGAAATTAACGCCGAGGTAGTGGTACTTGGTTCTGGTCCTGGTGGATACTCTGCGGCGTTCCGCGCTGCCGATTTAGGCCTGGACACTGTCCTGATTGAGCGCTATAGCACCTTAGGTGGTGTGTGTCTGAACGTTGGCTGTATCCCGTCCAAAGCGCTGCTGCACATTGCCAAGCACATTGACGATGCCAAGCATATGAAAAGCGAAGGCGTTGATTTCGGTGATCCGAAAATCGACCTTGATCAGATGCGCAAGCATAAAGAAAAAGTTGTTGGTCAGCTGACCGGCGGTCTGGATCAGATGTCCAAAATGCGTAAAGTTAAAGTGGTGAATGGCTATGGCGAGTTCACCAGTGACACCTGCATCACCGTAAAAGGCGATGACGGCGATACCAAGGTTAACTTCAAGAACGCCATCATTGCAGTGGGTTCTGAGTCGATCAAACTGCCGTTCGTGCCACACGAAGACGAGCGTATCTGGGACTCGACTGCAGCACTGGAACTGCGCTTCATCCCGGACCGTATGCTGTTGCTTGGCGGCGGTATTATCGGCCTGGAAATGGGCAACGTATACAGCTCGCTGGGCGCCAAAGTTGATGTGGTCGAAATGACGGATCAGCTGATCCCACCGGCTGACAAAGACATCATGAAAGCTTTCATGAAAACCGCCAATAAGCGTTTTGACAATATCTGGCTGAACACCAAAGCCACTAAAGTTGAAGCCAAGAAAGACGGCGTGCATGTGACTTTTGAAGGTAAAGACGCCCCGGAGAAGCCGGTTCGCTATGACGCCGTGCTGGTCGCTGTTGGTCGTTCACCAAACGGTAAGAAAATCGGTGCAGAAAACGCCGGTGTTAAAGTCAGCGATCGCGGCTTTATCGAAGTCGATAAGCAAATGCGCACCAGTGCCAAGCATATCTTCGCTATCGGCGATGTGGTCGGTCAGCCGATGCTGGCGCACAAAGGGACCCATGAGGGCCACGTAGCGGCTGAAGTCATTGCCGGCAAGAAGCACTATTTTGATCCAAAAGTGATTCCTTCGATTGCCTATACTGACCCGGAAGTGGCATGGGCTGGTGTTACTGAGAAAGAAGCCAAAGAGCAGGGCATTGAATATCACACAGCGGTATTCCCATGGTCTGCTTCAGGCCGGGCAATTGCCCAGGGGTCGACCGACGGTATGACCAAGCTGTTGTTTGATAAAAACAACCGCATTATCGGCGGCGCTGTAGTGGGCTCTAACGGTGGCGAACTAATGGGCGAAATCTGCCTGGCGATCGAGATGGGCTGTGATGCTGAAGACATCGCCCTGACTATTCACGCCCACCCAACGCTGCATGAATCTGTTGGTCTGGCCGCGGAAGTCTATGAAGGCTCTATTACTGACTTACCGAACAAAAAAGCTGTAAAAAAGAAATAAGCCTGCAGGCTTAGCGGTAAAGTTCGATGAATCAACCGGTCGTTGCGGCGCAGCGACCGGTTTTTTATTGTCTGTCGGGTACCAATCAAGTATGGTCTTAAGGGCATAAACTTATTCTATAAAACGGAAACAACCTACATGAATAAAGTATCAACTTTAGCACTGAGCGTAGCGCTGGCACTGGGTGTTGCAGCATGCTCCCCCCAGCAGACTGACCAGACGCAAGCTACAGAACAACAGCAACAGGAACTGACGTCGGGTCTGAGACTGGAAAATTTTAATACTGAAGTACGGCCGCAGGATGATCTGTTCACTTACGTTAATGGCGGCTGGTACGAGCGTACTGAACTGCCTGCGGATAAATCACGGATTGGCTCTTTCCATGAGTTGCGTGATGAAAACCAGGAACGCCTGCGCAAAATCATTGAAACTGCGGCCGCCAGCGATCCTGAGCCGCGCAGCAACGAAGCTAAAATCGGCAATTTCTACAACAGCTTCATGGATGTTGAACGCCTGAATAGTCTGGGTATCACCCCCATCGCCGGTGATCTGGAGGCCATTGCGGTGCTGGAAAACCACACCGATGCGGCGGTTCACATGGCCACTCATGCGCGCATGGGCGTGAGCAATCCATTCGGCTTCTATGTCTACCCGGATGCCAAGGATCCTGAAACCAACGCCATGTACATGTCCCAGTCAGGGCTGGGTCTGCCGGATCGTGACTACTATCTGAAAGACGAAGAGAAATTTAACGAGATCCGGGCCCAGTATCAGGACTACATCGCCGACATGCTCGAACTGGTTGGCTACAAGGATGCCGAAGCTGCTGCTCAGGCCATTGTCGAACTTGAAACCAAAATGGCGGAAATTCAGTGGAGCCGGGTAGAAAGCCGTAACGCCGACAAAACCTATAATAAGCACACGACCGCTGAACTGCAGGAATTGTTTGGCAGCTTCGACTTCGCTGCTTTTGCTGAACCAGCCGGGATCGCAGTAGCTGATGCGGCGATCGTGCGCCAGCCATCTTACTTCAGCGCTTTTGGCGAATTGTTTGACAATGTGCCGCTGGAAACCTGGAAGCACTACATGACCCTGAAGTTGGTGGACCGTTTCTCAAGCGCACTGACTGAAGAAATCAATGACCGGCGCTTTGCCTTTTACGGTGCGGTATTGCAAGGCACCCCAGAGCAGGAAGAGCGCTGGAAGCGTGGCGTATCAGCCACGGATAACGCTTTAGGTGAAGTTCTGGGCCAGGTTTATGTGGCTGAATACTTCCCGCCGGAAGCCAAAGCGCGGATGGAAGAGCTGGTTGATAATCTGATTGTAGCTTACGGCGACTCGATTAAAGATCTGGAGTGGATGACAGCGGAAACCAAGCAAAAAGCTTTGGAAAAATTGAGTAAATTTACTCCTTATATCGGCTATCCGAGTGAGTGGCGTGATTATTCCGGGCTGGCGGTTGCAGCAGACGATCTGGTTGGCAATTACAAGCGCTCAAGAGCCTTTGATTACGAAGAAAACGTCAGCAAAATCGGTAAGCCTGTTGATGAAGAGGACTGGGGCATGACGCCACAAACGGTAAACGCCTATTACAGCCCGGTGCGCAATGAAATCGTATTCCCGGCAGGCATCCTGCAGCCGCCATTCTTTAATATGAATGCGGAAGATGCCGTGAACTACGGCGCCATCGGCGCGGTTATCGGGCACGAACTGGGTCATGGCTTTGATGATCAGGGTTCAAAATACGATGGCGAAGGCAACCTGCGTAGCTGGTGGACCGAAGAAGATCGTAACGCCTTTGATGAGCGTGGTGGCAAGCTCGCCGCGCAGTATGACGGTTACGAAGTCATTGATGATGTGTTTATCAACGGTAAGCTGACCTTAGGCGAAAACATCGGTGATCTGGCCGGTCTGACGATCGCTTATCGCGCTTATCAGAACTCACTCGGTGATGAGTCTGCGCCGGTGATCGATGGCTTTACCGGTGAACAGCGGGTATTCCTTGGCTGGGCGCAGGCGTGGAAGAATAAGGCACGGGACGAGTATGTTCGCAACCAGGTGTTGAGCGATCCCCATTCACCGGCTGACTACCGGGTAAATGGTACGGTAGTAAATATTCCGGCATTTTATGAAGCCTTTGACGTTAAACCTGGTGATGAATTGTATTTACCACCAGAAGAACGCGTGACTATCTGGTAATAAATTGCGTATACTGAGGCTATGAAAACATTTCTGATGCTGATCATAGTAAGTCTGATGCTGGGGCCGATTGCGGCCCCGGCACAGGCTGTTGCTGCCGATCAGGGCCATCATCAGACTGCCGCAGCCGCTGAGCATGACTGCTGTGATGAGCAAAGCATGGCCAAAGCCACGCAGATGCAACATCAGGATTGCGAACCCAATTGTACCGATTGCCAGCACCATTGCAGTTCATTTGCCTCGGGGCTCATGACAGTTCGGTTACTGCATTCGAACCTCGCTGACCAGGCTTACTGGCCCGCCGAAATCACCTCTCCGTTAACCCGGATTGAACGTCAGGATCGTCCCCCTCTACCTGCAATAAGCTGATTGTTTCCGCTATCGCCTGATAGCCGTAGTTTATTTTTGCAGGAGTTTTTGTATGTTACACCGCTACTTTTTAATTGCCCTGTTGGCTTTGCAACTCGCTGTAGTTCCAGCTATAGCGCAGGACATGGCACATCCTCATGATCACGAAGATATCGTAGTCGAAGCCGAAGAGGGCATTCAATATGTGTGTCCCATGCACAGCCACATCGTGCGCGATGAACCTGGTAATTGCCCCATCTGTGGCATGGACCTTGAGCCGCAAGTCATGGTTGAAGAGATCCGTGTCGAAGTAAGCGGGCAAATGCAGCAAAATCTCGGTATCACCACAGCGGTGGTGAATTACGACACGCTCTGGCGCTATTACCCCACCATCGCCACCGTGCAGTGGAACGATAATGCCCGCATCCACGTGCATCCGCGAGCCTCTGGCTGGCTTGAAACGCTGAACGTGCGCAGTGTCGGTGAGCGGGTAAATCAGGGCGATAAGGTGTTTGAAATCTATAGTCGTGAGCTGGTGGTGGCGCAGCAGGACTTTCTGCAGACTCTTGATGCCCTTAGTGCGTTCAGTAACATTCAGCGCGAGCGTCTGATTCGCGATGGTAAGCTGCGGCTTAAGTTATTGGGTATGAACGACGCGCAGATCAAAACCCTGCAGGAAACCAAAGAACTGATGTATCAGGTTGCCGTGTTCGCTCCCCAGAGCGGTACGGTGACCGAACTGGGTGTGGCTGAAGGCATGTACGTTGAACCCGGTACCCAGGTCATGACCATTACCGCTGATAACAGTATGTGGCTGATTGCCGATGTACCCGAGCGTTATAGCAACTGGCTGCAGGTTGAAGCCCCTGCGGATGTAACCCTGGCGGAAGCCGGACTGCACGACTACGAAACCCGGGTGGATTATATCTATCCGGAGCTGGATCCGGTGGCGCGTACGCAACGGGTCCGCATCAAGTTGCCAAAAACAAGTGACCAGTCCAACTTGCTGGTGGGCATGCAGGCGAACGTAGCGCTCTATGGCGGGCCGAAACGTGAGGTGCTGACAGTGCCGCTGGAGAGTCTGATTATTGTCGGTGAGAAGAATCGGGTGATCGTACAGCGCCCGGATCAGAGCTTTGAACAACGGGATGTCCACGTAGGGCTTATTGTTGGTGATCAGGCTGAAGTTTTGCATGGCCTGAGTGCCGGCGAGACAGTCGTGACCTCCGGTCAGTTCCTGCTGGATTCGGAAGCCAGCTTGCGCGGCAGCCGTCTGCGTCAACCGCAGCCTGCAGGAGATGGCCATGCTCACTAAGATCATTCAATGGTCACTGGCAAACCGTATGCTGGTGATCATCGCCGCTATTTTTGCGGCCTGGATGGGCTGGCGGGCGATGATGACCACCCCGCTGGACGCGATCCCCGATCTGTCTGACGTCCAGGTTATTGTTAAAACACCTTACCCGGGACAAGCGCCGCAGTTAGTCGAAGAGCAGGTTACCTGGCCGTTGGCCAACCTGATGCTGTCGGTACCGGGTTCAACCCAGGTACGCGGCTATTCGTTTTTCGGCGATTCTTATCTGTACATTCTGTTCGAGGATGGCACCGATATTTACTGGGCTCGCAGCCGGGTACTGGAATATCTGAACCAGGCCAGTGATCGGTTGCCGGCCGGGGTGACCCCCTCGCTGGGCCCTGACGCCAGTGGCGTGGGCTGGGTATTTCAGTATGCGCTGGTGGATCGCAGTGGCACTCATAACCTCGGCGAACTCACCAGCCTGCAAAACTGGTTCCTCAAGCAGGAGTTGCAGAGTGTTGCGGGGGTGTCTGAAGTTGCCACTGTGGGTGGCATGGTACAGGCCTATCAGGTGGTGGTTGACCCTAAGCTGATGCAAGCCTACGGCCTGACCATGGAGCAGATCCAGCAGGCTATCACCAGCGCTAACCGCGAAGTTGGCGGTGGTATTGTGGAAATGGCGGAAGCCGAGTACATGGTTCGTGGCACTGGTTACATTCAGTCACTGGAGGACCTGCGGACCCTGCCATTACCTGTGCGTAGTGAGGCCGGTGCGGTTATTACCCTTGCTGATGTTGCGCGCGTGCGGCGCGGACCTGAAAGCCGGCGCGGTATCGCAGAGCTCAACGGTGAGGGCGAAGTGGTTGGCGGTATCGTGGTGATGCGTCATGGCGAAAACGCCCTGGCGACCATAGAGCGGGTGAAGGAAAAACTCAAGGGGCTGCAACAAGGCCTGCCGGACGGGGTTGAAATTGTCCCTACATATGATCGCTCTGATCTCATTAACCGCGCGGTCGATAACCTCACCGAGAAGCTAATCGAAGAAATGGGACTGGTCGCACTGGTTACTATCCTGTTTCTGTTACACGTACGCTCAGCGTTAGTTGCTATTATTACGCTGCCGCTGGCGGTGCTGATGAGTTTTATGGTGATGCGCAGCCTCGGCATCAACGCCAACATCATGAGCCTGGGTGGTATCGCTATCGCCATAGGTGCGCTGGTGGATGCTGCCATTGTTATGGTGGAAAACGCCCACAAACACCTTGAGCACTACCGTGAGCAGCATGGCACTGAACCCAAAGGCGCGGTGCACTGGCAGCTCATCGGCAAGGCGACCAGTGAAGTCGGGCCGGCCTTGTTCCTGTCACTGTTGATTATCACCTTAAGTTTTATTCCGGTATTCGCACTGGAAGATCAGGAAGGCCGCCTATTTAGTCCGCTGGCCTATACTAAGACCTTTGCCATGGCAGCTGCCGCCTTGTTATCTATCACGCTGGTGCCGGTGCTGATGGGCTTTTTTGTACGCGGCAAAATCATCAGTGAACAGCGCAACCCGCTGACGCGTTTTTTGATCTTTTTGTACCGGCCGGTACTGACGCTGGTGCTGAAGTTTCCGAAATCCACCGTGGTGGTGGCGATATTGATTGCCGTCAGTAGCTTTTACCCATATTCCAAACTGGGTACTGAGTTTATGCCGGCGATGCAGGAGGGGGATTTGCTTTACATGCCCACCACCATGCCGGGCATCAGCCCGGCTGCTGTGGGTGAGCTGCTGCAGCGGACGGATCGGCTGATCATGCAGGTGCCCGAGGTTAAACGGGTATTCGGCAAAACCGGTCGTGCGGATACCGCGACGGATCCGGCGCCGCTGACCATGCTGGAAACCACTATTCAGCTGAAACCCGAAAGCGAGTGGCGCGAAGGCGTTACCCTGCAGGATATCATCGCTGAACTGGATGCTACGGTGCGGGTGCCGGGTATCACCAATGCCTGGGTGCAACCGATCAAAACCCGTATTGATATGCTCTCGACCGGCCTGAAAACCCCGCTGGGGCTGAAGATTGCCGGGCCTGATCTGGCTGAAATTCAGCGTATCGGTGCGGAGCTTGAACAACGGTTGGCAAAAGCTCCCGGGGTGGCGTCAGTATTTGCTGAGCGGCCGGCATCGGGGCGCTATATTGAGATCCGGCCGGATTTAGCTAAAGCTGCCCGTTACGGTATACAGCAGGTCGACATTCAACGCATGATCCAGTACGCCATTGGCGGGGCCATGATCGACGAAACTGTTGAAGGCACCGAGCGTTATCCGATCACCCTGCGTTACCCGCGGGCATACCGGGATCACGTCGAAAGTATCCGGCAGTTACCGGTTATCAGTAGCGCGGGAGCCTGGGTCACGCTGGAGCAGGTCAGTACCATTGAGGTGGTGGAAGGACCCGGGATGATCCGTAGCGAAAATGCGCGGCCGACCGGCTGGGTGTTTATCGATGTGCAGCCGGATATGTCCGTGGGCGAGTTCCTGACTACTGCCGAGCCATTACTGGCAGGCTATGAACTGCCGCCGCGGTATAGCCTGAGCTGGTCGGGGCAATACGAATCGATGGAGCGCGTCAGCGCGAAGTTAAAGGAAGTCATACCGCTGACCCTGGCGATTATCCTAGTGCTGCTGTACCTGACCTTCCGCTCAGTGAAACAGGCGATTCTGATCATGGCCACCCTGCCGCTAGCTCTGGCCGGTAGTCTTTGGTTCATCTGGTATCTGGGCTTTAATCTGTCGATTGCGGTCATGGTCGGGATGATTGCGCTGGCCGGTGTTGCCGCCGAGTTCGGGGTCGTGATGTTGTTGTACCTGAATAACGCCTGGCGGGATCGCATCGTACGTAACGAACAGACCCTGCACGAAGCCGTTATGGAAGGTGCGGTGTTACGGGTGCGGCCAAAAGCGATGACGGTTATTACCATTATCGCCGGCCTGTTACCTATCATGCTGAGCCACGGTACCGGTAGCGAAGTCATGCAGCGTATTGCCGCGCCGATGATTGGCGGCATGGTGCTGGCGCCATTACTATCGCTACTGGTCCTGCCAGCGGTTTATTACGCCTACTGGCAGTTCCGGTTGCGTCGGCAGACCGGTTAAGGCGCTGCCGCTAAGGATCTAAAATAATACGTGGCTGTCCGGGATGCAGGGTAGCCGCATCTTCAGCCAGACGTTGCAGTGACCGCTGCAACGCCTGGTGTTGCCCCAGATCACCATTCAGCAAGCTGCGCTGTAGCAGAATTTCAGGCGGCAATGGCTCCGGCCGCTGCAAGGACTGCTGCGAAAGTTGCTGATAGCCTGACATATGCAGCTCGTCAACTTGCCAGTAACCCCAGTCCGCTTCGGTTGTCGCTGCGGCAATATCAGCACGACTGAAGACGACCGCTCCGGAATACAGAGAATCATTGCCGGTCCAGCCGCGGAACAGCCCCATAACGCCGTCAAAGTCACTGCCGATAAAGCGACCAGTGAATTCGCCGCCGCCGGCGTTAAACAAGCCCGTTCCGCTCAGGCTAATGGTGTTATTTTCAAACAAATCGGCAACCAGACCCGAGCCATTGAGATCGCCAAATTCTGGCTGACCGCTGCCGGTATCAAGATAGCGGAGAAAGCTCATGTTCAGATCAAAACTGCCCGAGTCAAAATCAACCGCCAGCCCAGCGCTATCCATATAGGTATAGCCCGCATAGCTTTTTTCGTCAGGGGACATCGCTGCCAGATAGAGATCAAAGTTGATCGTGCCAGCTGGCAGTGGTGCAGTCAGAGGGGTTAGCTGGTCTGCGCCAATGTGCCAGAACGTGCTGTCATTACTATAGCCCGGCTGGTCAAAGCTGTAGGCTTGTTGATCCCAGTAGCCCCAGCGCACCTGAACATCCTGACTGGCGCCTGGCAGGGGCAGGGGATCAAAAAAACCACTATAGCTGCGGGTTGAATTGACGGAGAAATCATCAGTGGTAATACGCAGCAGACTGGCATAGTAGAAAGAGCCGCCATCTGCAATTGATTCGTTGCCACCATAATTACCACCATAGTTATCACCGGCTAACAGGACATTAGCGGGCAGTGAGGAAATAACCAGCTCATTGTTGACAGATAATACCCCACCGGCAGTGGTCCAGCCCAGGTCAGCAAGGCTTTGCACCGGCCGCTGATTAAGCACCATCATGCCAAAAAGCTCCTGCTGCTGTTCTGCGGTCCAGGCTTTCAGTAATGCCATTATGCCCTGATACTCAGGTCCCATAAACAACCCGGACAGGCGGCCGCCGCCTCCGGCAAAACCATCGTAACCGGTAAGTTCAATGGCGCTGCCAGTGAAGAGGTTAGCTACCGAGGCTTCACCCTTCAGGTAACCCTCATTTAATACGTTGTCGATCCACTGGCTAAAGCTTACTGAGACGGTGACTGAATCATCGGCAAAATCAACCAGCAGGGCAGCATCGTCGAGATACCAGGTGTCGGTCGTTTCGCTGTCATTGCCGTTGAAGTAAAAACCGTCCGACAGGTACAAACTGAAATACAGCTGGTTCTGTAACGGTGTCACTGTCATCGGTGTCAGTTCAGAAGCCAATAACTGAATGACCGGCTGACTGTTATCCCGCAAAATAAGGTTACCTTGATCGTCCCGCTCCTGCAGGTAATAGCCGTGGGGCTCCCAGAGATTCCACTGAACCCAGACTTCTGAGCCGGGTTCACTGCCTGGCAGAGAGACGCGGTAACTGTAATAGCTCTGTGAAGTATCCGCCAGGGTACTGACATAATCACCACCGTTGACCTGTCTGATGAGAAGGTTGGACTCGCCGGTGAACTCATCAGTGTAGAGACTGCCGAAAACCTCACTGGCTTCTGCCTGCCAGAACAGCTCTCCGTTACCACCGAGTAGGCCGGCGGTCGCCCACTGCTCTCCTAAGTCGGGCAACGCGTGCAGTTCTGCAGCGCTGGCAAACACGCCAGCACCCTGATAAAACTCCGTTTCTCCGGCTGTGTAGGCACTTAAAATTGCAATAATGGCGTCGAAATCCTGGCCAGCGAAACGCGCTGATAAGCTGCCGCCACCACCTTCAAAGTAACCAGCGCCCAGCAGGCTGATAACCTCGGCACTGAATAGTTCAGCAACACTGGTGCTACCAAACAGGCTGCCAAGTAATGGTTCTGCCTCGTTCTCAGTGTAGCTGCCCAATTGCAGGGCAATACCAACACCGCCGGTATCGAAGTTCACCAGCACCTGACCGGAAAAACCAAAGACGTTAGTCGAAGACTGACTTTCCAGCGGGCTACCGGCAAAAAGATCATAGGTCCAGGCTCCGGTCGGTAGGGTAGTGGTAGCAGGGGTCAGCGAATCGGTCAGGGCAAAATAGTACGGACTACTGGTATCCGCCGCCCCACCATTACTGTCGCTGAGCTCATAAGTGCCGGGGGCGAAAGCACCAAAACGTATAGCTATGGGGTCGGTTGCGGTCGGCACCTCAATATCGCCGAACCAGAAGTCATCCTCATCAAGGTTAAACAGCGCGCTTAGTTCCATGCTACCGGCAGCGCCGGTCTGCCCAACGGGAACGAACTCCTGAATATCAAATAACGAGCTCAATACCCTGGTGTTCTCTGCGTCACTAAGAATTGCCAGCGCCTGGTTCATGCCCAGCATACCGCCGTTTTGCACACCGAGCTCAGCGATAGCGGTACCCAGCACGGGATCCTGAGTAAAGACCAGGCTGCCGCGAAATTGTTCGGTTTCAGAGGCGGCGGTTAGCAGGCCCAGCAGGGCATCAAAATCACCACCGACGAACTGACCGAGCAGGCGACCGCTGCTGAAATAGCCCTCACCGACAAGTTCTAAGCCGGACTCAGACTGATTTAACAGCGCGGTAATGTCACTGAATGCGGACAGGTTGCCAGACTGGCCCTCAACGTCGAACAACAGCATGACCAGTACCTTGGCGTTAGTGAAGTCGACAATGATCTGTCCGCCGGTGCTGGTTGCCTGGGTCTGCGAGTCATCCCCAATTAAACCGGTACCACCAGCGAGGCTGAAATTAAAAACGCCGTTATCGGGCAGGGTTGCTGGTGCCAAATCACTGGCGGCGACGAAGTGATAATTTGCATCATTGTTCAGATCACTGAAGCTATAGCCAGTCTCTGTTTCTTCCAGCAGGCG
The DNA here is from genome assembly GCF_033722695.1 of Pseudidiomarina sp. GTDB lineage: Bacteria > Pseudomonadota > Gammaproteobacteria > Enterobacterales > Alteromonadaceae > Pseudidiomarina. The sequence goes on from NZ_JAWVYM010000003.1 coordinate 75,947, forward strand.
CAGCTGATAACTGCCTGGCTGCCAATAGCCCCAGTAGATTTCCAGAGGGCCGTTGACGGTTTCAACAGACAGCCGGTGATCAGCATCACCGCCAATCAACCCTTCGGGATCAAGTCCGAGGAAACGATAGGAGCCGGCCGCGGTATCGGCCTGCTGTGCCAGCAAGGCGCCGGTTACGCCCTCCGTTGTGGACTGCAACCAGGTGTCCGGTGCGCCGGCAGCTATGGTCAGTTCCGGCAGGCTGCTCATGCTGCCACCATTGTTCCAGTTCAGCTGCTGCATGCTGCGGTAGTCGGTCGCAAGGATCTGACAGGGGAAATTAAACCAGCAGTTATTGCTGAATAATAGGGTCCCCCAACCGGCCAGCTCATCACCATCGTTGTTAAGTAACAGGTAGAGACCGGCCAGGAAGCCATCAATACCCCAGTCAGCGTCACCGCTGAAGCTGCCGTATAGCAAGGCTTCGCTAACAATAGGGTTAGCGCCGAGCTCGCTCAGCGTCATCGCGCCGGCAAAAATGTCAGCGAAGCTGGCGCTGCCCTGTAAGGCGCGAGTTGTGTCGTCACCATAGGTGAAAGGCAGGTCAAGGGTCAGAGTCCCGGTCGTGAAGTCAATCGTTAAGGTACTGTCCGACGAGAGCTCGGCGATACTGCCATCATCAAAGCGCACACCATAATTCGGTTGCAGGTTAAGCAGTAAGGTTTGCTGCTGATAATACTGTTCGGTGAGCTGGTTCAGTTCGGCGATATCGGCGACGCTGTAGTTGGCCAGTAAGTAGTGAAAACTGTCTGCGTCAGGGGCTGTGAAACCATTCAGCGTCAGCGTGAAGTCATCGGCCTGCCAGAAGCCCTGATAAATCTGGTTGGCTGATCCGGGATGCCAGCCATCGGCATCAAGTTGTTGGGCGAAGCCGGGCCCGGCACCGTCATTAGCGGTAAAGCTAAAGGCTTCTGTGGTCAGCGCAGTCAGCTCGCCGGCATCGTTAAAGGTGGCGTTGGCTGCGCTGCTGCGCTGCAGGTAACCATGGGCGCTACTGTTGAGGCCGTACCCGGGCAAGACAGGGTCGGGCTCTGGTTCCGGCTCAGGCGTATGTTTTTCTGCTTCTTTCACCGCTTGCTGCTGCCCGGCGTCCTGTTGCGCCTGTTCGGGGATGGTGACCGGCTGACTTTGCGGCGGAGAGGTACCGCTGTCAGTATTAGCCGGCGTAACCGGTGTCGCTGGCGCCGGTTCATCGTCTTCCGTGGAGCCCTCTTCAGTGGTGCCGTCGTCAGCAAAAACTTTATCAGGGTCAACGGGCAGCGTTTGCGGTGGCGTGTCGGCATCGGCCACAAAGAAGCTCTGGCCGGCGTTAACCAGTTGCTGGCCGGCGCGGTTAAACATTATCATGCGGCCGGTAGCCACCAGCAAATAGCTGCCCGAAGGGACTGAATTAAATTGGCTTTCGCTGCCGGGTGGTACGTGCACCAGGCGGAACTCAGTGCCGCGGATACCCATAGTAGCGACAGGGGTTTTAAATTCGACGGAAGCCGGGACAGCGGTGGCCATGGCACCGGTGATAGCCCGGAAGCCACCGCGAATCAGCTCCGAACTCTGCTCACCACTGGCCGGGTCCTCAGGGTCGTAAACGTGCTTGCGCACGACAAATTCAGATGAGGGGCGTAAAGCGATCAGGCTGTCGTCGGTAAAGCGCAACTGCACGCTAGCCCCTTCGGTGGTAATAATTCTGTCGCCGACCAGTACCTGAGTGTTGCGGGCTGCGGTTAAGGTTTCATCGTTGCGATCAATAGTCACTTCGCCGAATACGAACAGCACCCGGGCGGCCAGTTCGTTTGCCTGAGCCACACCGCTTATCAGCGCCAGGCCAATAGTCAGCAAGGTTATCCGGCAGGCATGGCGCATTTGATTAGTAAACATAAGTCACCGTCCATTGCACTAAGGTCTGATCGAGATTAAAGAAGTCGATGGTGGAACTCTGATCCCGGTACAGCCCGGAAATCCCGGTTCGCCACTGCGGAGAGATCAGATAAGTCCATTCCAGGCGGGTGGTCAGTGTGTCATCGTCACGTTGCTCAGCAACGCCGTGATTAAATATCGCAAAGCCTTCAGTCATATATTTCAGGCGATGGTAGTTAAGGCTGCCCAACCAGTGATGTTTGGCTGATGCCTGATAGTCAGCTTGTACCGACAGATAATTACGTATGGCATCACCACCGGGGCGGAACGGACTATTAGTTACCCGTTCCGCCTCAAAGGCGTAGCGGGATCGTAACAGCAGCTCGGGCTGCAGCTGATATTGCCACTCGAACTCAAGCTGGCTGCCGCGATAATCGTTGCGGGAGGAATCAAAACTGAAATCCCGGGCGCGCAGATTGGCAATCAAGGTATGCTGCATGTTGTACGCATGCTGCCAGCCCAGCAGCAGGCCGACATGCGAACGAAAATCGTCACTATCCAGCCACACCTGACCAAGATCCAGGCCATAGCGCAGGGTGTTTTTGGCATCAAGCCGCAGCCCGTAAGCCGCGCTGCCCTGTATAATAGTGGTATCAAAGGCGCTGGCCTCGGAGTCCTGATTCAGGCGAGCCTGTCCGGCCAGGGAAAATTCGACAAATTGATTGGCGTCCAGATCGCGCTGATGAAACCACACGCCCCGGGCGGTGCCGAACTGGGTATCGTCTGCTTCCAGAATAGCCAGGCCTTCCAGAAAGGTATTATCAAAGAGATCAAAACTGCTGGGGTAATTGAGGTAGTTGCTGTCGTAGCCATAATCCAGACTGAGCATGACCAGATGGGCGCCTTCCGCGGCTCGCTGACGGCGTTCGGCTATTTCAGTGCGATAACGGGCCATGGCCTCTTGTGCTGCGGGGGGCGGGCTAAAACGCGCCAGGTAGTCCAGTTCGGCTTCGGCTTTATCCAACCGGTTAAGTGCCAGGTAGCTGGCAGCCAGTTCAAGGCGTGCACCAGCATGATTGGGATCCGATAAGATAGCGCGCTCCAGCGCCAGCGAGGCCAGGGTCGGCTGCCCGGCCCGTAACGCTACGACGCCATACCAGTAATCAAAACGGGCAATGCCGGCATATTCGTATTCCGCTTGCTGTAAGGCACTGAGAGCTGCCTCAGTCTCGCCGTCCTGCAATTGCTGGCGCGTGTCGCGCAAAAATTCCCCGAGTTCAGGAACTGTTGCAGACTGCGGCGAGCTCGTATTCTGGGCGCTGACGGGAACCGCGCAAAGCAGGCATCCCAGCAAGAGAATATCGCGAATAGTCATAGTCTGAATCTGTCCTTATAATTGTTATGACAATGTTAGGCCAGCCATGGTATTTGTGCAACTTTTGTACATCAGGTGTTTAGCGATTGGGCAGCGGGCCGGTTCAGGGCTCGCCGGCGATGAGTTTCCAGTGACGGGTAGCGGCAGTGGCGCTCAGCACTTGCCGTAATTCGTTTTCGTAGGACGGTTTTAAATGCGTGATCCAGACTTGCCCGGGAGGGGTAGCCAATTCGGTCACCAGTCGGCTCGCCAGTTGCGGGGTTAAGTGACCAGAAGTTTTGGCCAATTCCTGCAGATGATCCGGAAACGAACATTCGAGGATAAGATCATCAATGTCGCCCAATGTGTCCAGCTGGATGACCAGGCGCGGGTCGTAGCCAGTATCGGCAGTAAATACCGTATGGCGGTTTGCTTTGCGTATTGAATAGCCGAAGGTGCTGACAGCGTGATCCACCACAAAAGGGCGCAAGAGCATGTCATCCAGCACCAGCAGATCAGCATCGGTGATGGTCTGTAGTTTCAGGCACGGGTTGATGCGATCGGGTAGCTGGGTGAAGTCGGGCCAGATTTCCCAGTTAAACAGGTGTTTTTTAATCATCGCCAGGGTATCTTCAGAGCCATATACAGTAACCGGCTCTGATTGTTGACCAATGATATTGGCCAGGAACATCGGCAAGAAACAAATATGATCCATGTGGGCGTGGGTGAGTAATACATGCCGCACTCCCTTCATTTCGGACAAGGAAAGCTCCCCCAGGCCCGAACCGGCGTCAATCAGTACCTGGTCGCTGAGTTGTAAGCAGGTGGTGCCGCCGGTACCACCAATGCCACCGCTGCAGCCGAGAACCTTAATATTCATGTGTTTTGGTATCCCGGAAGTTGCGTCAGATCAATTTTATCGATCTGATCCGAGGTAAGAAATTCGCGGGCGTAGGTCAGGTACACCTGCTTGTCCACAAACAGCCGGAACAGATCCGGGTCCAGGTGATTGTCTTCCACCATGCGGCCCATAATGGTCAGGCTTTGCGACAAGGGCATCGGCTTTTTGTAACTGCGCTCGGGGGCCGTCAGGGCTTCGAAAACATCCGCGATGCCCATCATCCGCGCCGGAATCGACATCTGTTCGCGGGTCAGGCCGCGGGGATAACCCTTGCCGTCCATGCGCTCGTGGTGGCCGCCGGCATATTCCGGAACCCGTCGTAAATGTTTCGGGAAGGGCAGTTGCTCAAGCATATCAATGGTGTGCACCATATGATCTTTCATGATCTGCCGCTCGTCGTTGGTCAGGGTCCCTTTGCGTATACATAAATAATCGACTTCTTCGCCGGTTAATAACGGCCGCAAGTTACCCTGCAAGTCAGGGTACCGGCGGCTTGCTATATTTCTGACCCGCTCCATGGCGGCGTCGCTCATAAACTCACCACCCCGGTTCGTTTGCTCCAGAAATTCCAGGTCGTCCTGCAGTTGCTGCTGTTTGTCCTGCCATTCAGGAGTCTGCGCCAGCGCCGCGAACCGGGCGGCAATGGTTTCAATGCGATCGTAAATGGTTTCTAACTTGCGGCTTTTCTCCACCACGTGGGGCGGGGTGACGATCTTGCCGCAGTCATGCATCCAGGCTGCGGTAGCCAGTTCATAGCGCTCTTCACTATTGAGCTTAAAGTCTGGCAGGCCCGGGTAGCCGGCGCCATTTGCGGCATCGGCAATCATCAGGGTTAGCTCCGGAACCCGCCGGCAATGGGCCCCCGTTTGCGGTGATTTCGCATCAATGGCGTTGGCAATAACCTGGGTGAAACTTTCAAACAGATGGTGTAACTCTTCAATCAGGCGCTGATTGGTCAGGGCCACCGCAGCCTGTGAAGCAAGGGATTGGGCCAGTTCAATATCACCACTTTGAAAGGCCACAGTGCGCCCATTGTCCAGCCTGTTGATCAGTTGTAAGGCCGCGATCACCTCGTTCTCGTGATTCTTCAGTGGTACCACTAATACTGACTGGGTGCGGTAACCGGTTTTCTCATCAAAGGCCCGGGTTCCGGAAAAATCGTAGCCGTCCGCGTCATAGGCGTCGTCTACCACCAGGGTTTTTTCATGTAACACACTGTTGGCGACGATTAACCTGTCGTTGGGCTGATCGTCCGCTAAATAAAGCGGTAACGGTTTAAAGTTTTCAGTCAGCGGCTTGCCGCTGCCGCCATAATGAATATTGAGGCTATCATTTTGCACCAGCGCAAAGCGTAGTTGCTTCTCTTCAACTAAATACAATGAACCAGCGTCGGCTCCCGTCAGGGTGCGGGCGCTGCTGAGGATAAGTTCCAGCAGCTTAATATGATCGCGTTCTGCCGACAGCGCGATGCCAATTTTATTCAGATAGCGGATGCTTTCCAGCAATTCTGTAGTGGCCATAGTCCCGGGCCTCGTTATTTTTGTTCGTGAGTAAAAACCCCGTCCCAGTCCGCTGGCGGGGGCTCTTGTAAATAATAGTGGCAACGATCGCGGAACAGCAAGGCTAATGCGTCATCAGGATCAGCCTTGAGTAATTCTTCATAGTAACTGCGGGCGTCGGCAAAGTCGCGTTCATGGTAAGCCTGCCAGCCGCTGTTAACAGCGTTCAGCGCCTGCTGATCAGGCTTCTCAATGAGTACCTGATACAGCATCACCGGCGCATCGCGCCCTTTCACGCGCACTTTATCAACCGGGCGTAGGTGCAGTTGCTGGCGCTGTGCGCCCGTTAGCGCCTGCCGGGTATCGTCGCTGATCAGAATGGGCGTACCGTAGATCTTGGTCAGGCCTTCAATTCGTGAACCCAGATTCACATTATCACCGAGCACCGTATAAGCCATGCGGAAGTCTGAGCCCATGTTGCCAACGTTCATCGGCCCGGTATGAATGCCGATTCCCATTTTTAATGCCGGCAGATTCTGTTGGCGGAACTGCTGATTGGTTTCCGCCAGCGCCTGTTGCATCGCCAGCGCACCCTGAATGGCATGCCAGGCGTGGTCAGCATCAGGCAGCGGAGCGCCCCAGAACGCCATTACCGCATCGCCCATATATTTATCGATGGTGCCGCGGTGGTCGTGAATAGCCCGGGTTACTGGTGACAGCAACTGGTTCATGACGCTGGTCAGTTGCGCTGGTGGCACCTGCTCGGCGAAGGCGGTAAAACCACGGACATCAGAAAACAGCACGGTCAGTGCTTTGACCTGACCGGTCAGATCCCGGGCTTCGGGGTGGGCGACAATATCCTCTACCAGTTCTGGCGGTACATAGAGGCCGAACTGAGCGGCAACCTGGCGCTTGGCTGCTGATTCGCGCCAGAAATTGCCAGCCAGATGCCAGCCGGTAAGGAGCAGGATTAACAAAATACCCGACGCCAATGGCAGCACCAGCCCCTGCTGCCAGGCATAAAGATTACCCGCCCCATGGGCGATTAATAATGCACCACTGACGGCCAGCATCCAGAGTGCCGGCAGGTGCGGGTAGAGCCAGGTCATTATCAGCCCCAGCAGCAACAGGCCCACAACAGTAGCCCCCATGGCATAACCGGGCTGATGCTTAAACTTCATCTGCAACATGCCAGCCAGCAGGGAAGCTTGAATTTCAACGCCGGGAAATATTGCGTTTACAGGCGTCGAGCGCAAATCCATCAGTCCCGGCGCTGAGGCTCCGAGTAAGGCGATGCTGCCAGCAAGTTGAGCGGGAGCGACGCGACCACTGAGCACATCAGCTACGCTGACTCGTATAAAGGTATTGCGGGGACCATACCAGGGCACCAGCACTGCGGCTTGCGGGTCGGTGGGAAAGTAATAGCCGCCAAAATCCAAACCCTCCAGTTGCCAGACGCCGCCGGCAAAATGCGCATCGGGCTGCACCGGCGGCTGCCCCAGTAACAGCTGAAACATAGCCAGTGGCAGCGATGGGTATAGCTGATCGTTATAGGACTGCACCAGCGGTACCCGGCGGAAAATACCGTCGGCATCAACGGTGGGATTATCGAAAAAGCCAGCACCAAGGGCGGCCTGCTGTAAAATTTCTAAATTAGCTGAATAACGATCGGGTTTGATGAGTGGCAACACCGCCAGCGGCGGCGCCGGCTGCTGAACCGCTAACGGCGCGGGCAAAACCCCGGTACTGGCGGTGGCGTTGGCGGTATCGGCAGCACGGGTTCGCTCAAAATAAAAACCCATTATGACCGGATAGGCTGCCAGAGTGCGGGCCAGCAACGCATCACCACCAACGGGCGGGTCGCTGTTTGCCAGTGCGGGATAGGCCTGACGCAACTGCTGCCATTGCTCAATCAGTAAGTTCTGTTCCTGTTCGGCAAAGACCAGATCCATGCCCAGCAGCTGGATCTGGTAGTCTTCAAACAGGGTGCGGATAAGTTCAGCAACCTGGGCGCGGGGCCAGGGCCACTGACCGAGTTGCTGCAGGCTGGCCTCATCAATATCGATCACCACGATTTGCTCAGGTGCGGCATGGGGTAGGGTGGCATTGACCCGCTGGTCGTAACTGATCCATTCCAGTCGTTGCAGTATCGGGCTGGGCCAGAAGCCTGCCTGCTCGCCGAGCAGCCATAGCACGAGTAAGGCACTACCTGTTATCTGCAACCAGCGGGCACGGCTCATTTCACTCGCATCACCATTGCATACATGACCGGAACGATGACCAGGGTTAGCACTGTGGCAAACCCGAGGCCGAACATAATGACTACCGCCATACTGGCGAAAAAGTCATCAAATAACAAGGGCGTCATACCAACGATGGTAGTGGCTGCGGCCATCGCCACAGGCCGCACCCGGCTCACTGAGGCATCTATCAGGGAGAGCAGCTGATCTTTGCCGCTGGCGCGCTCGGTGCGCACCTGTTCCAGCAGCACCACCCCGTTTTTAATCAACATACCCGATAAGCTGAGAAAGCCCAGCAAGGCCATAAAGCCGAACGGCTGACCGGTTAGCCACAGACCCAGGGTGACGCCAATGATACTGAGCGGGACCGTGGCCCAGAGCACCCCAGCCTGACGAATGGAACTGAACAGCAGCACGGTCAGCACAAACATCACCAAAAATGCCAGCGGCAGGGCGTCGAACACCGCGCCGGTTGCTTTGGCAGAGGCTTCGTATTCACCACCCCATTTCAGCTGATAGCCGACGGGCAACGGAATCGCTTCAATTGCCGGGCGCACCCGCTCCAGCACCATGGCCGGGGTTTCGTCACCGAAGATATTATGATCGGCCATCACGGTTAAAGTGCGCTTGCGATCGCGCCGCAGGATCAGATCATCGGCTGCGGTCAGCTTAATATCCTGTACCACCTGACCCAGCGGAATCGACTGTTGCAGCGCCGAGCTGTACACCTGCAGCTCCTGCCAGTTATCAAGATCAGCACGCTCTGCTGCCGGCGCTCTGACGACTATCGGTAGCAGGTCAGTGCCATCCCGGTATACCCCCACGGCCTGGCCGGAAAAATTGCGCTTCAGCACTTCATTGACGTCAGCTTTTGTTATACCCAGGCGGCGTGCCGCAGCTTCATGGAATTCAGGCGCCAGTACCTTGGTGCGCTGGCGCCAGTCGTCGCGGATATTTCGGGTGCCGGGATCGGCCGCCAGAATCTCCCGGGTGCGGGCGCTCAGTTGGCGCAGCACCAGTGGATCCGGGCCGCTAAACCGTGCTTCAATCTTAGCCGCCTGAGCAGGACCCATTTCAACCCGCTTGAACTTAACATCCACATCGGGCTGCCGCAGACGAATGTGGTCGCCTAGCTGCAGTAATACCTGATCCAGGGTTTCAGTGTCCGGTCCGCGCAGAATCAACTGGGCGTAGCCTTCGTAGGATTTTTCCACCACATAGGTCAGGGTAAAGCGCGGGCCGCCGCGGCCGATAGTTGTAGCCACAAACTCGAGCTGGCCTTGATCCAGGTATGTGCTGGTCAGATGCTGTTCAAGCTGCTGCACCTTGTTGGCAGTGGCCCGGATGTCGGTGCCCTGAGGATACCAGAGATCAACATAAGCTATGGGCGTGTTTGAGGGGGGGAAAAACGACTGCTTGACCTGGGTAAAGCCCGTCACGGCTACTACCAGTAATAACAACATGGCCAGTACGGTCGTTTTACGCCAGTTCAAAAACAGCTTAAGCGCACGCCGGTAATGACGAAACAGCCAGTGATCATAAATATGCTGTTGATCTTCCGGCTGCTGAGCGGCCGAACGCGCCCGGGCGTCGCGGCGATATAAGATATTTCCGAGAAAAGGTACCAGGGTAATGGCGGTAAACCAACTCAGCAGCAGCGAGATAAAAAGCACCCAGAACAGGGAATTGGCAAACTCACCGCTGGCATCCTCGGATAGGCCGATTGGCGCAAAGGCAATGATGGCAATGAAGGTTGCCCCCAGTAACGGCCACATGTTCTGTTGCACCACCTGAGACGCCGCCTGAATGCGGGTCAGCCCCCGGCGGATACCCACGAGCATACCGTCGGCAATCACGATGGCATTATCAACCAGCATGCCCAGGGCAATAATAAGCGCGCCCAGCGACACCCGCTGCAACTGGATATCCGCCAGGTACATCAACATAAAACTGCCCAGGACCGTGAGCAGCAAGACGCCGCCGATAAGCACCCCGCTGCGCAGGCCCATAGTCAGCAGCAACGCCACTACCACAATAGCAACAGCTTCAGCCAGGTTAATCAGAAAGCTGGTGACAGATTTCTCAACTTCCGCCGGCTGGTCGTAAATTTTGCGCACCGTCATACCCACGGGCTGGGCGAATTTCAGCTCCTCCAGACGTTCCATCAGGCGGCTGCCAACCTCAACCACGTTCACGTCTTCGGCGAAAGAAATGCCAAGCCAGAGCGCCGGCTCACCGTTGAAACGCAGCAGATGATCGGGAATAAGCTGATAGTCACGGCTGATGGTGGCCACGTCGCGTAGCTTAATACGCTCGTCAGCACCGGGGTTGCTGATAAGCAACTCAGCCAGTTCATCTACGCTGGCAAATTCGCCAGTGGTCTGAATGCGTAAGCGCTCGTCGCCGAGCATCACACGGCCGGCATCGCTGACCAGGTTCTGGGTTTGCAGCAGGTTAATCACCTGCTGCGGGGGAATACCAAAATTAGCCAGTTTTACCCGTGATACTTCAACGGTTACCTGTTCCTGTTGCTTGCCACTGACCATCACCTTGCCGATACCTTTTACCAGCACCAGCTCACGGCGCAGATAATCGGTGTAATCAGAAATATCCTGATAACTATAGCCAGGGCCGGTTATTGCCAGCAGTACGCCGTAGACGTCAGCAAAATCATCATGGACCACAGGTTCGCCTGTGCCGGGCGGCAACTGGTTCCTGGTATCGTTGATTTTGCGGCGTAGTTCATCCCAGATCTGGGGCATATCCGGCTTGCGGAAGGTACTGCGCATCTCAATCATGATCTGGCTTAAGCCGGGCTTGGAAACCGAGGTGATATGGTCAACATAACTCAGCTCCTGTATGGCGTTCTCGAGCCGGTAGGTGACTTCCTCTTCAACCTGCTGCGCGGTGGCACCCGGATAGGGGGTAACCACCATAGCCTGCTTCAGGGTAAATTCGGGATCTTCCAGCCGGCCAATGGAGAGCAGCGCAATGATGCCGCCCACCAGCAAAATCAGTAAAAACAGCCAACTGGTGGTGCTGCGTTTTATACTATAACGGGCAATGTTCATTACAGACCAGGCTCCTTGACCCAGGGCCTTACCGGCTGGCCTTCGTTAAGCTGGTAAACGCCGGCGACCACCACCTGGTCACCAATTGCGAGGCCTTCGATAATTTCAATGCCGGCACTGGTAATATCACCGATAACCACCGCCCGCCTGGTAACGGTGCCAGTATCTGGCTGGTACAGCCACACCTGAAAACCGGCGTCGGCCGGCTGTTCGGCCGGCGCAAATACCGCGCTGGCGGGTATCAGCAGGGTAGTGTCCGGAGCGGTCATAACGGCATGGGTATCGACCAGCACCGCGGCGGACATCCCGGGCAACAGGTTAACAGCCGGTGGCTTAGGTAACGTAAAAACGACCTTAAAGGTATTGGAAACAGGGTCTGCCATGGCATCCCATTCTTTGAGTGTCGCTTTGAACTGCTGACCCGGCGCGGCTGGGAATATAACATCGGGTTGATAGCCAATCTGGCGCTGTACCTGAGCGAACAGGTTTTCAGGAACCCGGATGCTGACATCAATAGCGTCGTCCAGCTGCAAGGTGACGATGGGGCGCTGCGGCTGTACGGTTTCATGCTGCTCGACAAACATATGGGCGACAGTGCCCGCGAACGGCGCCCGCAATTCAGTGTAGCCCAGGTTGGCGCGGGCGGTATCAAGCCGCGCTTTGCTGATCTCCATATTGGCACGAACTTCATCAAATTGCTGAGGTGATATCACCTCGTTAGCCACCAGGTTTTTAGTGCGCTGAAACTGTGCTTCGGCGAGGTTATACTGGGCTTCGGCCTGATTCACCAGCAGCTGATAATCAGTGGGATCCAGCCTGGCGATTAGCTGCCCTTGTTTGACCTGGTCGCCGGGGCGGGCAGGAAATTCCGCGATCTCGCCGCCAACGCGGAAAGCCAGCTGCGCGACTTCCGCCGCTTCGACCACGGCCGGAAAACTCCGTAACCGGGCCGAGTCGTTTGCTTGCACCTGATAGAGTTTAACGGGCTGTACCGTATCCCGACCGGTATCAGTAGAAGCGGCGTCACTGCAGGCAGTGAGCGCGGTGAGGCCGCCAAGAAACAGCATATAGCTAACCAGGGTTTTCATTTGCAGACTCCGGATTCAGTGCGCACGACCAACTTACTTGTTGGCAATTTATGTTGGCAACTTATGCTGGCTATTCTAGGCTATAAAGATGTAAAGTAATATTTAATTTATATTATCCACATATTAAGAAAAACTTATGAAAATTCAGCAGCTACAAATGCTCGATGCGCTGGCCGATACCGGCTCGCTGCAAGGGGCCGCCAGCAAGCTTCACCGTACTCAGGCAGCGGTCAGTATGGCGCTGAAAAAGCTGGAAGAGGAGGCTGGTTTTCCGATATTTGATCGCGATACCTACCGGCTGGGTCTCACAACCCGCGGCGAGCAGTTCCTGCGCCAGGCGCGCGAGGTCCTGCGGCAGCAGCAACGGCTGCAGTCGCTGACGCTGCAGTTACAGAGCGGCGCCGAACCTCAGCTCCGGATCGCATACGACCATACCTGTTCGCCATCCTTGTTGTTCGCGGCGATGCGGCAGGTGCAGCAAAGCTACCCGGCCACCGAACTGCTACTCAGCGGTGAATCACAGTTGAAGTCGTTACGCAGTGTCAGCAATGGACACGCTGATCTGGCCCTGTGCCCCTGGCTGCCAATTTTTCGGCAGTACGGTGATTTTGAAACGCGGCTGGTCAGGCCCTTTGAGTTACTGGTGGTCATCGCGCCCGAGCTGGTCGAGCGCTATGGCGGTATGCCAACCCAGCGCCATGAGTTACTGGATCTGCCCATGTTGATTCCGCAGGATCAGGATATCGGCATCAATCTGGACCGGATGATTCGTATGCCCGGCCAGCAGCGCATCCGGGTTAATGACTCCATCACCCAGCGTGAACTGTTGCTGGCAGGCATGGGGTGGGGCATCTGCCCCGGCGACCTGGTTAATGACGCGATTGCGCGGGGCGCCTTGCGCCAGATCGAGATCCCGGGGTTTATCAACGAAGTGCATCTGGAGGTGCATCTGGTGCGTTCGGCCGATCGGATCGCCGGGCCGGCGGGACAACTGATCTGGGGCGCTTTTGCCCATTCACCGGATTTATCATAAACATTAGCAGTTTATGACCGCGAAGAATTCTATTCCGACCCTAAAACCCCTATAATTGCGCCAATTTTTAAACCGCAACAGCAAAAGGGGTCATCAGTGCTGCAAGAATATCGTAAGCATGTCGAAGAGCGGGCTGCCGAAGGCATTCCACCAAAGCCACTCACAGCAGAGCAAGTTGCTGATTTAGTTGAATTATTGAAGAACCCACCCGCAGGCGAAGAAGCCTTTCTGGTGGAATTGCTGGCCGAGCGCGTGCCGCCTGGTGTAGATGAAGCCGCGTATGTAAAAGCCGGTTTTCTGGATGCCATCGTTAAAGGCGAAAGCAGCTCACCGCTGATTTCGAAACAGGACGCCGTTAAATTGCTGGGCAATATGCACGGTGGTTACAACATCGTGACCTTGGTTGATCTGCTGGATCACCCGGAGCTGGCTGAGCTGGCCGCGCATGAACTGAAGCATACCCTGCTGATGTTCGACGCCTATCATGACGTTGAAGAGAAAATGCAGGCGGGCAACGCGCTCGCTAAAGAAGTGATTGAATCCTGGACCAACGCCGAGTGGTTCACCGGCCGCGACAAGCTGCCAGAGCAAATCACCGCCACCGTATTTAAGGTAACCGGCGAAACCAACACTGATGACCTGTCACCGGCACCTGATGCCTGGTCGCGTCCGGATATCCCCCTGCATGCCAAAGCCATGTACAAAATGCCACGCGAAGGCATCACCGATGCGGCCAAGCAAATCGAAGAGCTGAAGCAAAAAGGCCACCCGGTTGCTTTTGTTGGTGACGTAGTAGGTACCGGTTCATCGCGTAAGTCAGCGACTAACTCAGTGCTGTGGTTTATCGGCGAAGACATGCCGGGTACCCCGAACAAACGCGCTGGTGGCATCTGTATCGGCAGCAAAGTGGCACCAATTTTCTTCAACACCATGAAAGATGCCGGCGCGCTGGTATTTGAAGCCGACGTCGACCAGATGAACATGGGTGATGTGATCACCATTTATCCGTACCAGGGCAAAATCGAAAATCAGCAGGGCGATGTGCTGGCTGAGTATGATTATGCCTCACGGGTGATCCTGGATGAAGTACGCGCCGGCGGCCGGATCAACCTGATTATCGGCCGCGCGCTGACTGAAAAAGCGCGGGAAACCTTAGGCCTGGGGCCTTCTGATCTGTTCCTGAAGCCTGAGCAACCGGCTGACACCGGCAAGGGCTACACCCTGGCCCAGAAAATGGTCGGTAAAGCCTGTGGCGTTAACGGCGTCCGGCCCGGCACTTACTGTGAACCTAAAATGACCACGGTCGGCTCGCAGGACACCACCGGCCCGATGACCCGGGACGAACTGAAAGACCTGGCCTGTCTGGGCTTCACTGCCGATCTGACCATGCAGTCGTTCTGTCACACCGCGGCATACCCGAAGCCGGTCGATGTGGAAACCCAGCACACCCTACCGGACTTCATTATGAACCGTGGCGGCGTCAGCCTGCGTCCGGGCGACGGCATTATCCATAGCTGGCTGAACCGTATGCTGCTGCCTGATACCGTGGGTACCGGCGGCGATTCACATACCCGCTTCCCGCTGGGTATTTCGTTCCCGGCCGGTTCTGGTCTGGTTGCCTTTGCAGCAGCTACCGGCGTCATGCCGCTGGATATGCCGGAGTCGGTACTGGTGCGCTTTAAGGGTGAAATGCAGCCAGGCATTACCCTGCGTGATCTGGTGCATGCGATTCCTGCCTTTGCCATTAAAGAAGGTCTGCTGACTGTTGAGAAGCGTGGCAAAAAGAATGCCTTCTCGGGCCGCATCCTGGAAATCGAAGGCCTGGACCACCTGACCGTAGAGCAGGCATTTGAATTGTCGGATGCCTCAGCTGAGCGTTCTGCCGCTGGTTGTACCATTAATCTGTCAGAAGAATCAGTCGCGGAATACCTGCGCTCGAACATCACCATGCTGCGCTGGATGATCAACGAAGGCTACGGCGATGTCCGTACCCTTGAGCGTCGTGCCCGCAAAATGGAAGACTGGCTGGCTAATCCGTCGCTGATGCGCGCCGATGCCGATGCGGAATACGCTGAAGTGATCGAGATCGACCTGAGCGAAATCAAAGAGCCGATCGTCTGTTGCCCGAACGACCCGGATGATGCCAAATTCCTGAGCGAAGTGGCTGGCGATAAAGTGGATGAAGTTTTCATCGGTTCATGCATGACCAATATCGGTCACTTCCGCGCTGCCGGTAAGCTGCTGGAGAAGAACACCGAAGAGCTGAAAACCCGGCTGTGGATTGCGCCACCGACCAAGATGGACGAAGCCCAGTTGCGCGAAGAAGGCTATTACAGCATCTACGCCAACAATGGCGTGCGCACCGAAATGCCAGGCTGCTCGCTGTGTATGGGTAACCAGGCCCGGGTTGAGCCAGGCGCGACAGTACTGTCGACCTCAACGCGGAACTTCCCGAACCGCCTGGGTGATGGCGCCAATGTCTACCTGACTTCTGCCGAACTGGCAGCAGTCGGAGCGATTCTCGGTAAGCTGCCAACTCCGGCAGAATATCTGGAATATGCAGCGGACATTAATGCCATGGCGGGTGAGGTTTACAAATACCTGAATTTTGACCAGATGGATGCGTTCCTCGCCGCTGAAACTGAAGCGAAGAAAAATATCATCCCAACCTTAAACGTTGCCTGATAAGCGTTAAATAGCTTCAGTAAAAATAAAAATCCCGCTGCATCAGCCAGATACAGCGGGATTTTTTAAAAAGTAAAATTTTTTAAAAAATCCGCTTGCAAAATAAAGTGAGTTGAACAATTCTAACCTCATTGATCACCATATGATCAATTCAACATCATTCGTTATAACACCAACAGCCTGACAGGCCTTGTCTTTTGCTCAGTGGAGAGCGCCCCTATGAATACAATCAAACTACTCCTTATCGCTTCCGTTGCCGTACTGCTGACTGCTTGTGCCGCGATGGGGCCTCAAATTGCCCAGCCTTATCAATTAACTGCGCCAGCCCCGATTCAGGGTAATACCGGCCAGTATATGAGTCCCTATACGACTGACGGCGTGTTGGCCGAGTGGGTAAACAATGCCGTAAATGCTGAAATGGGCGGCGCAATCGGCGGTATGGCCGGTGCCTACGCTGGCCAGAAGCTGGCAGAAAATATTCCGTTCGTCGGCGGCTGGATTGGCCAGGAAGTTGGCAACGCAGTAGGCCGTGAAGTGGCGCTGGAAATGGCTGGTGGTGAAGAAGTGCTGCGCGGCACTTCAGATATCTCCTTTAACACCCTTGAAGAACTCTCAGTGTGGATGTACGTAACCCACTCGGCACACCCGCACTATGCTGATGCGCTGGAGTCCGCAATGAGTATCTACCCGGAACTGAAACAGGTCTATTACGTTGCCTTGCAGCAAGCCTCGGCCGGGGTGGCCGTTAGCGGTGCGGCAGCACCCCGCAGCAACAGCCTGATCGGTTACTAAGGAAGTAAGGAACTCACTATGAACAAGTTAATGATCCTGGTGGCAGCCGCGGCTGCCACTACTCTGGTGGGCTGTGCCGGCACTCGCATTGACAACACTGCAGGCCGTGCGACCGTCTATGAAGATGCCAGACAGCCGGGCAAAATTCAGGGCGTTGGCGTTGAATCACAGGACATCATGGCAGTCACCGATCAGATGATGCGGGATATGCTGAGTAACCCCATGCTGGTGGGACGCGAAATATCCCCTCGCGTGATTATTGACAGTGAATACTTCACCAACGAGAGCTCGTCGCGCATTAACAAGAACATGCTGACTGATCGGCTGCGGATTAACCTGAACCGCGCCGCCAATGGCCGGCTGGTATTTGTTGGTCGCGAGTACGCCAACATGGTCGAGAAAGAACGCGAACTGAAACGACGTGGCGTGGTTGACGGCGGAACTATCCGCACCACTGCAGCGACAGCAGGCGCGGACTTCCGGTTAGTTGGCCGTATTATGTCACTGGACAAGATGGACACGGGCAGTCAGGAACGCTCACGTTACCATCAGATCACTTTTGAGCTGATTGATCTTGAACTCGGCACCTACGTTTGGAGTGGTATTTATGAATTCCAGAAAACTGCCCAGGACGACGTGGTATATCGCTAGTGCGGTACTGGCGTTCGGTCTGGCTGGCTGTGGTGCCACAGGTCCTGCGCAGTACCAGCCGTTAGCATTAAATACCCAGGAACAGGATACGCTGGCCGGCAAGCCGGCGTACCTGCAGCCGTTATACCAGAAGCTATTCCAGGAAGGTCAGCGTAATGAAGTACTGAACCGGATGGAGATCGGTACTGCGGCTTTTTATCACGGCGACCTGGATGAAGCCCGCGAAAGTTTCGATGTGGCCCTCGCCCGCATTGAAACCGTGTACGCCAATAACGACTCTGCCACCGAGGCTCGCAGCCTGTGGCACGAAGAAGGCCGCAAGGATTTCAAAGGCGAACCCTATGAGCGCACCATGGCTTATTACTACCGGGGGCTCATCTATCTGATCGATGGCGAATACGATAATGCCCGGGCCAGCTTTATCAGTGGCCTGATGCAGGACGCCTTTGCTGAAGAGGAGCAGAACCGCTCGGACTTTGCCCTGATGATGTTACTGGCCGGCTGGTCAGCGCAAAAGATGGGTAGCACTGGCCTGGCGCAGGAAGCCTACGACGAACTGCGTGCGCTACGACCGGATTATCCGATCCCCGCGCCTGATGACAATGTTCTGATTATTGCTGAAACCGGCACCGCACCACGCAAGCTGGCTGATGGCATGGGACATTATCAGCTGGTCTTCCGCCCGGGTAAGCAATTTACGGAAAAGCAGGTCGTTATTCACACCGGCGCTGAGGTGGTCGCGGTACCACCGGTGGAGAATATTTACTGGCAGGCAACCTCCCGCGGTGGCCGGCCGGTCGATGCCATCGTTGAGGGCAAGGCTGCCTTTGCACAAAACACGGCTGACGTGGGCAAAGCTTTGGCGCAACTGGGTGTTGCAGCGAACGTTTACGCGCCATTGAGCAGTGGCAGTACCGGCCAGGTCGGTAATACCCTGGCGCTTATCGGTGTAGCCAGCATGGCGCTGTCGCAACAAGTTAAACCGCGGGCCGATACCCGTTACTGGTCACGCTTACCCGATGCGGTGCATGTGGTTAGTCAGCGCACCACCCCAGCTAATGCGGAGAGCTGGCGCGCGGCCTACCTGGATCTGCAAGGTAATACAGTCAACCATCCGTCAGGCGTGTTCCGGCATTATCAGGATCCGCAGGGCAATCATATTATCTGGCATAGTTCGCGGCCCCGCTAAGCAGGGTCGTCTGTTGAGGTTCTCTTTATGACTAAAAGTATAAAAACAAATATGTTGGCAGTAATGGCTCTGACCGCTGTGCTCAGCGGCTGTAACAGCACCCAGAACGGCTACGCCGGCAGCCATCCGGTGCAGCGTACCCAGACCAATGAAATGAATACCATTGTATTTATTGATCATGCGCTGAACCGCACTGATATTACCCGTACGCCATTTGGCGAGCGGGTTCGCGATACAGTAAAAGTAACTATTGATCGCAGTGGCATCCGTAATACCGAAACCGGTCAGCTTGAAGTCTGGACAACGCTTCGTAACCGTACCGACTATGATTTACAGGTGGAAGGCAAAGCGATGTTTTTTGACGCTGACCAGGCCCCATTAATGGATGAAAGTATGTGGCGGCGGGTTTATATTCCGGCAAACGGCACTGCAGTCTACCGCGAAACATCGCTCAATAACCGTGCCCAGTATTTTCTGGTGGAGCTTAGAGAGGGTCGTTAATTATGAAACGGCAATCAAAATTTAACAGCTTAATTGCTGGTATCGCGGCGGCCGTCAGCGTCGCTGCACTGGCACAGGATTCACCAGCAGGCAAAATGCTGTCGGATCCTTATTTTGATAAACAACGGGCCGCTGAAGTGAAGCATATAACTATGCTGCGCATCGACGAAGCGACTTTTCGTAAGGCTTATGACGAGGCGGGCAAACCCAAGCTGATCATGCTGGTTGGCGAGCCTTTCTCCGACATGGTGTCCGACTGGCACATGCACCGACGGCTGAATATTAACGCCACGGCCACGGGAACAGAGGGTACTTTTGTACCTGAGTCGCAGAGTGTTCAGGTTGGTGTGGAGAACCGCGTTTACGGGGTTCCGCGGCGCTCACCGCTGTTAACTCCCGAGCAGTGGGATGAGTACCAGCGCGGTTATCAGAGTACGCTTCTGCAATACGGTGTGCGGCTGGTTAATCGGGCGGTAGCGCTACGGTTGTTGGATTCTGAGATTCGTGAAACCAGTAATCGCAATCCACAGGATGATGGCCAGCGGCTGGAGATGGACATGCTGCGCAAGCATTCGAAGCTACTGATTGAAGTGTTGCCGTATCGGGAACAAAAATATCAGTTCGAGCCGATTGGCTATCAGGTGACTATGACGTCGCTCGAAGATGCCACCCTGCTGGCCGATGATCGGGTCGCTATTCCTGAAGCCTACAAAGAATATCGGGCAGGAGCCTCGGGCTACAGCGAGCAGCGACCGCAGAATTTCGCCGGCGTAGAGGCTGGCGCTAACGGCTATGACATTATCGAAAATCCATTGGAAATCTGGGCCGGGCAAGGCAAGTTAGCGGCTGAAGCGACCTTGCAATTGCTTTACGACAGATACCTCTAAGCAGTGCGCAATCGCAGTAAGGCCGGTTTTATTGCCAGTTTTATCGCGGGTATTCTGGCCGGCTTAGCAGGCATACTGATGGTGGGTTGCACCAGCGCGGGCAATCCGCCATCTGTCACTCTTATCGACGGTACATACTGGTCGCATCGCTATCAGGCCTATCTGCAGGTCGATGAGCAGATTGCAACCCGTTATCAGTGGACCCCCGCCAGCTGTATTAAGGCCGCTGCCGGCCTGTTACCCAAAGTTATGACCGCTGAGGCTGCTGCAGGGCAGCATGACTGGGTCTATGCTGATTATCAAAGTATCAGCCTGCAACGGCGCTCCGACGGCTTGCCGCTGGTTTTTATCCGCGAACCCTTTTTGCCCGGCAACTGTAAAGTCAGCCCGGTCGAAAGCGCGCAGCTGAACCTGGATACCCTGACTTATACCCTGGCGCAATTCGGCCAGCCGGTTCCATACACAGATTTGCTGCGCTGGCGCTACGAAGCTGAACGACTGGACACCGAATTAGCTGATTCGCCACTGGCCGAAAACCTCAGCTTGTTTCAGCTGTTAGCGACGGTGCTTGATGAAGGCGGCGACGAACACGCCTTTCTGCTGTCGCGGGCACTGGGAAATTATCATAGCGTAAGTACCTTTGCGGTCGGCGAAGCACAGCGTGCCTGGGCGCGCCGCGACCTGATGAGCGAGCTCAGGGCGAGCAGGCTGGCATCGTCCTGCGAGCAAAAACTATGGTGGGGATTACTAGAGGATAAGCGGTATTATCTTGGGATCCTGAACTTGCAGGAGCTATCTGACGAACCCAACTATAGCGCTGCGGATCACCGGTGTCTGGAGCAGGCACTCAGCGCGGTCGCGGCCGACCTGGAAAAAACCGGCCGGCTATTGGGGCAACCACCGGAGCTGTTGGTTGACCTGCGTTATAACGAGGGTGGTAGTGTGCTGCTGGCGAGCCAGTTGGCCGACAGCCTGAGCTGGCGCGACCAACCGCTGGCGATTATCGGAGAACACAAGGTAAAAGCGAGCCGGCGGGGGCCGGATCTCAGCAACTTATATCAGCATGGTACGGTGCTAATCACCGAAGTGACCGCCAGTGCGGCTGAGCACCTGGCCCAGGCTCTCAGGCTACGGGGCTTCAAACTGATGGGGCAGAACACCCGTGGAGCCTTCTCACCGATCACCGTGCGGACGCTGCCGAACGGCTGGATCGTGGGCTTATCCATGTACAGCGCCGATCAGGTCCGTGACGGCGCCAACAACCCCCTCCCCGAGAAGAGGGGGCTGACACCGGATGCTTCGTTGCCGCTCGAGGTACTTTTCCCAACGCGGCCGACCAAGCCTTAGTCCTGCTTCTCAACCAGCTGGCTGTCAATCCAGTTGCGTACCTGCACTTCCAGTACGTCCAGCGGGATGCTGCCATTGCGCAGCACCACGTGGTGAAAATCCCGCACATCAAAATCGGCACCTAAAGCGTCTTCCGCTTCGTTGCGCAGCCGCTTGATCAGGATTTCACCCAGTTTGTAGGACAACGCCTGGCCAGGCCAGGTGATATAACGGTCAATCTCGGTTCTGACGTTGTGCAGGCTCAGCGCGGTGTTACCGGCCATAAACGCCATCGCCTGCTCACGCGACCAACCCATAGCATGCATACCCGTATCCACGACCAGGCGCGCCGCCCGCCACATTTCAAAGCTCAGGCGACCGAAATTGCTGTATGGATCCTGATAAAGACCAGCTTCCAGCCCCAGCCACTCGGCATACAGGCCCCAGCCTTCACCAAAAGCTGAAATGTAGATCTGGCGACGGTAGTCGGGCATATCTTCCATTTCCCGAGCCAGAGCATTTTGCAGATGGTGGCCCGGCATAGCTTCATGCAGGGTCAGCGCTTCCATTTCATACAGCGGCCGGCGATCCAGCGCATAGGTGTTAACCCAATAGAAGCTGGCCCGATCATCACGGCCGGTTCCGGCATAGCGGCCGGTGGTATATTTTGGCGCAATCTCGGCCGGCACCGGCGCGATACCAAACGGCTGGCGCGGCAGCAGTTTGAACAGTTTCGGTAGTTCACCGTCCATCTGCTTGGCAATATAGGCCGCTTCTTTCAACAGCTCTTCAGCGGTTTCCGGATAGAACTGCGGGTCGGTGCGCAGGAACTCAACGAACGCACTGAAGTCACCATCAAAGCCGGTCATCTCAATCACCGTCATCATCTCATGACGAATACGCGCCACTTCCGCCAGACCAATCTCATGGATCTGCTCAGGAGTCAGATCCAGGGTGGTGAAATGGCGGATACGGTTCTGATAGTACTCCCGCCCATTGGGCAGGGCACTGGCACCCACGCTTTCGCGACAGTTCGGCAGATATTCAGTGACCATGAAATCAAAGTAATCCTGATAGGCGCTGATAACCGTTTCATCAATCAGTTTATAGGCTTGTAGCTGCAGTGCCTGCCAGCGCGCATCATCAATAAAGTGCGGCTTGACCAGAAAGGGCTGATAAAAAGTGCTCGCGGTCGGATCCTGGACAATAAAGGCGGCGATGCTGTCTTCAAAGCCCTGCATGGCAGCTTTAGGCTGGGTGTAGCCTTGCTCCAGGCCACGGCGCAACCAGTCGGTTTGCTGCTGCATATAGCGCGGTACCGTTGCTAACCGCTGCAGGTAGTCGTCATAGTGCTCGGGCTTGGCAAAAACGGTATTGCGCACCATAAAGGCCAGACCGCTGTGAAAGCCGCCTTCAGCATTAAGGGGCATCAAATGTTCGTTATAATCGTAGCTGTCGACGTTATCTTTGATCCGATAGGTCAGCATGCGCAGGTTAATGCGGTTCTGCTCACTCAGCTGGTCAGCGGCTATTGCCTGCAGCTCGGCCAGCCATTCACGTTGTTCAGCGACCCGGGCCTGCACGGCTGCAGGTGACATGTCGGGCAACTCATTACCCTGGCCGGTACGCTGCTCCTGGAGATTTTTCCAGATGCGGTCGGCCACGTCAGTAAAACGCTCATCGGCGGTTTGCTGTGCCACGCTTGACTGTGGTGCCTGTTCACCGGTGCCGGTGGCGGTGCAACCGCCCAGCAGGGTCACCAGTGCCGCGGCACTGAGGGTGGTTTTAAAGGATAAAGGTAAGCCCATAAAAACTCCGTATTTTTGTCGATTTATTCCGGGTAATTTTTGTTACACTGGTTTGGCATTGTATGCGACCCGGGCGGCAACGCAAGCAGCTTGATTAAGGACGGAGTATGGCACGAGCACAAGGTGGAATCTACGCAGAGCCCAATCTACATGGTCTGACCTTGCTATTAAATGTGATGACCGACGATGTTGACAGTGTGCGGCGCAAAATTGCCCGTATACCGACTATTATCGCGAATCTTGATGATCGCTTCTCAGAAGCCATGCTCAACGGCTATATCGCTATCGGCAGTGACTACTGGGATATTCTGTATCCCGACCGCCGCCCGCTGCAACTGGCCGGCTTTCCCGACTTGCGTGACGGCGATCGCCAGGCGCCGCGGCAGCCGGTAGACCTGATGCTAAACATTCGCTCTGATCGCTTCGATGTAAACTTTCAAAGCGCCCGTACCCTGTTGGAATGGCTGGGACACGACGTTGAATTGCTGGAACAGTTGCCGACCTTCCGCTTTATGGACGGCCGTGACCTTATGGGCTTTATTGATGCTCCGGATAATCCCCGTGGGCTGCGGCGGCGGCAGACAGCGCTGATAAAGAGCGATGACGACCCTTATTTTCAGGGCGGTAGTTATCTGTTTCTGCAAAAATTCAGGCATGACCTGCGGCGCTGGGAGCGCCTCAATACCGAAATTCAGGAACACGTATTCGGACGTCAGAAAATCAGCGGCGAGCGTATCAGTGAAGCGGTATTGAGCATGGTCACCCATACCCGGAAAGCGCGGCTGGCGAATAATGACGGTGAGCCACTGGCCATTCTGCGGCAGAATATGCCGTGGGGGAATTTGCGCGAGCAGGGGCTGCTGGGGATGTATTTCGCTGCTGATCCGACCCAGGTGATTTACTGGCTGAAGCAGCGTTATGTTGCTGATGAGCAGGGCGATTATGATCCCTTGCTGGACTATACCGAGGCGGTTAGCAACGCGGCTTACTTCGTACCCTCTGTGGATTTTCTGGAAGCCAACGCATAACAGCCAGCGCTAGGACACATTCTCGAACAGTTCTTTGACCTTCTGCAGCGTGTAATCAATTTCCGAAACTTTCAGCGGCGCAATAAAAATGGTGTCGTCCCCGGCGATGGTACCCAGTACCCCTTCTTTTTTTCCAACAGAATCCAGCAATCTGGCAATCAGCTGGGCGGCGCCCGGAGTCGTGCGGATAATGACCATCACATCATTATGCTGAATATCCAGTACCAGCTGTGTCAATGGCGCCCGGGTGGAGGGGATGCCCAGTTCGGCCGGCAGGCAGTAGACCATTTCCTGACGCGCATTGCGGGTGCGCACGGCACCATATTTACTGAGCAGACGCGAAACTTTGGACTGGCTGATATTGGTAAAACCCCTGGCTTTCAGTGCATCGACGATGTCGACCTGAGACCCGTAAGCTTCTTCATTGAGCAGTTCTTTAAAGGCGTCTATTAAGGTGCCGTTCTTATTGTCAGACATAGCTGTTCCTGTACAAAAATGGTCACACCGGAGGCATGTTGCCAGTGTACATGATTTGTTTTCCAGCGCCTAGCCACGGGGCTCTCGGTTGTAATTTGGGCCTAAGTGGAGTAAAGTTTTCGGCCTGCAATTTCCTCACATAAACTGGATGGAGTCTGAGATGAAAGTTACTGTTTTAGGTGCCGCTGGCGGTATCGGCCAAGCACTGTCACTGCTTTTAAAAACCCAATTACCTGCTGGCTCTGATTTGGCGCTGTATGATGTCGCGCCGGTAGTACCAGGTGTTGCTGTTGATCTCAGCCACATCCCGACTGCGGTCAGTGTGAAAGGCTACGGTAAAGATGACCTGGCGTCGGCCCTGGTTGGCGCTGACGTGGTCCTGATCCCTGCCGGGGTGCCGCGTAAGCCTGGCATGGACCGTTCGGATCTGTTCAATATCAACGCCGGTATTATCGCTGATCTGATTGCCGCTATTGCGGATAACTGCCCGGATGCATGCATCGGTGTTATCACCAACCCGGTGAACACCACAGTGCCAATCGCTGCTGAAGTACTTAAGAAAAAAGGCGTATATAACAAGCGCAAATTATTCGGCGTGACCACGCTGGATGTTATCCGCTCAGAGACCTTTATTGCGGAACTGCGCTCAATGGACCCGGCCAACGTGGACGTAAAAGTTATTGGCGGCCATAGCGGTACCACCATTCTGCCATTATTGTCTCAGGTAGAAGGCGTGACCTTCTCTGATGATGAAATCGAAAATCTGACGCACCGCATTCAGAATGCCGGTACCGAAGTTGTCGAAGCCAAAGCCGGCGGCGGGTCAGCGACTCTGTCTATGGGCCAGGCGGCGGCACGTTTCTGTCTGTCACTGGTACGGGGCCTGCAGGGCGACACCAGCGTGGTTGAATGTACCTACGTTGAAGGCGATGGCAGCGATGCGAAATTCTTTGCTCAGCCAGTGCGCCTGGGTCCAAACGGCGTGGAAGAAATTCTGTCTTACGGCAAACTCAGTGCCAAAGAAGAAAAAGCCAAAGCCGATATGCTTGACGGCCTGAAAAAAGACATTCAGACAGGCGTAGACTTTGTTAAATAACAATAACCTAAGCGTTAATTAAGGGTTGACCTGCTAAGCGCCGGGAGTGATGATAAGCATCACCCCCGGCGTTTTTTTATCAGGTGGAGTCTTCTACACATGTCTCTGGTTAGCAATCTCACCGGCAAATTCAGTCTGCCGCTGAACCGAGCAACCTTGTTACCAGCCATCACACTCAGCGTGCTGATGATCGGGCTCTTTTATCTTCTCCCCGGCTGGTTCGGGGCGTTATTTTATGAACGCGGGCAGGTCGCACAGGGGCAATGGTGGCGGTTGCTGACAGCGCAGCTGGTACACTTTGACCAACCCCATCTGTGGCTCAATGTGCTCGGCTTATGGCTCTGGTGGTTGCTGTTTATTGAATACCTGCCGCGCTGGCGCAGTTGGCTCTGGTTGCTTCCCATCATGCTGGTCAGCAGTCTTGGTCATATGCTCGGTGAGCCCGACGTCAATATTTACGCGGGTTTTTCCGGCACCCTGTATGGCTTATTTGCTTACGGTAGTATCCGGGACATTCTGGGGGGCCGCTACTCTGGCTGGCTGATCCTGGTGCCAATACTTGGCAAAAACATCTATGACCTGCTGTATCTGCCACCCACCAGTGATATCGCGGTGCCCGCGCATCTGGCCGGGATTACTGCCGGCGCTGTGATTGCTATGTTGTTGCATCGTGGGAATAACCTGGATGATTAAAGCTGCAGCGATCTGCTACCCTTTTACATGCGTTTTCCTGTACAATCGCAGGCTCCTGTCCACAGCCAGCAAGTCGTTATGAAGTTATCTGAAATCAATACGCTGATGGCAGACGATATGACCGGTGTAAACCAGTTGATCGCTGCCCAACTACAGTCTGATGTCGCGCTGATCAATCAACTTGGGCTTTATATCGTCAATAGTGGCGGCAAACGTTTGCGCCCCTTGCTGGCCGTTACCGCTGCGCGCGCGGCGGGCTACGCCGGTGAGGGTCATCGTACCTTAGCCACGGTTATCGAGTTCATCCATACCGCCACCCTGTTACATGACGACGTGGTGGATGCGTCCGAGTTGCGGCGGGGTCAGGAAACCGCCAACGCTGTATTTGGTAACGAAGCCAGCGTGCTGGTCGGCGACTTTTTGTATACCCGCGCGTTTCAGCTGATGGTGACCCTGGATTCAATGAAGGTGATGCGCATCCTTGCTGATGCCACCAACGTGATTTCAGAGGGAGAGGTGTTGCAGCTGATGAACTGTAACGACCCGGATACCAGCGAAAGCAGCTATTTTAATGTGATTTACGGCAAAACCGGTAAATTGTTTGAAGCAGCGACCCAGCTGGGGGCGGTGCTGGCGGACCAGCCGCAGGCAATGGAAGATGCGCTGGCTGCCTACGGGCGTCATCTGGGTACGGCGTTTCAGTTGGTCGATGATTTGCTGGATTATACTGCCGACAGCGAAACCATGGGTAAACAGGCCGGTGATGATCTGGCTGAAGGCAAGCCGACGCTGCCATTGTTATACGCCATGTGGAATGGCGATGACACCGAACAGCAATTGATTCGTACCGCAATTGAAGAGGGCGATGGCCGCGATAAACTGCAGACGATTCTGACGGCTATGCGGCGCACCGGCGCGCTCGATTATACCCGCGAGCGGGCACTGGCCGAAGCGCGGCTGGCGCAGGAGCAACTGCAAACACTGCCGGCGTCACAATACCGCGATGCACTCCATGCACTTGCCGATATCGCTGTCGACCGGATCGCGTGATCTTCCTCTTTACTCATGCGGTCGATTGGCCTATAATTCGCGCCCTGATTTAAATATTAAGCTGCCCTAGCGGGCAAATCGGAGAAAACCTATGTACGCAGTATTCCAAAGTGGCGGTAAGCAGCACCGTGTGTCTGAAGGCCAAATCGTCCGCCTGGAAAAGCTGGAGCAAGCCACTGGTGAAGTGGTTGAGTTCGACCAGGTATTAATGGTGTCGAACGGTGACGACGTGAAAATCGGCGCACCTTTTGTTTCTGGTGGCTCTGTTAAAGCGGAAGTTGTTAATCATGGTCGTGCCGACAAAGTGAACATTATCAAGTTCCGTCGTCGTAAGCACTCGATGAAGCAACAAGGTCATCGTCAGTGGTTCACCGAAGTGAAAATCACTGGTATTAACGGTTAATTGAAGGAGTAACGACACATGGCACACAAAAAAGCTGGTGGTTCAACTCGTAACGGTCGTGACTCAGAGAGTAAACGTCTGGGTGTAAAACGCTTTGGTGGCGAGTCTGTATTAGCAGGCAGCATCATCGTTCGTCAACGCGGAACACGTTTCCACGCTGGTGACAACGTTGGCCTGGGCCGTGACCACACGTTATTTGCCCTGACCGACGGTAAAGTTTCTTTTGCGGAAAAAGGTCCTAAAAACCGCAAATACGTTAGTATCGTTACTGAATAAAACTCAGTTTTCGCACTAACGAAGAACAAGAAACCCCGTCCGGCGTGACGGGGTTTTTTCATGTAAGCAGGTAGGTAATCATGAAGTTTGTAGATGAAGTCGAAATTCGCGTAGAAGCAGGCGACGGCGGTAATGGCTGCGTTGGTTTCCGGCGTGAAAAATATATCCCCAAAGGCGGTCCCGATGGTGGCGATGGCGGTGATGGTGGCGACGTTTATCTGGAAGCAGACGAAAACATAAACACCCTGATTACCTATCGTTTTGATCGCATTCACCGCGCCCAGCGCGGCCAGAACGGTATGGGTAAAAACTGTACCGGTCGCCGCGGCGACGATATCGTGCTAAAAGTACCGGTCGGCACCCGTGCCACCGACGTCGAAACTGGTGAAGTGATCGGTGACCTGACCCGTCATGGCCAGCGTCGCATGGTGGCTAAAGGTGGCTTTCACGGGCTCGGTAATACTCGCTTTAAAAGCAGTACTAACCGCGCGCCACGGCAAAAAACCGACGGCACCCCGGGCGAGATCCGCAACCTCAAGCTGGAACTCATGCTGCTGGCCGACGTCGGCTTGCTGGGCATGCCGAATGCCGGTAAGTCCACTTTCATCCGCTCGGTTTCGGCAGCTAAGCCAAAAGTTGCAGATTATCCATTTACTACCCTGGTGCCGAATCTTGGCGTAGTGCAACCGGTGCCCCACGCCAGCTTCGTTATTGCCGATATTCCGGGCCTGATTGAAGGGGCAGCCGAAGGCGCTGGCCTGGGGATCCGCTTCCTGAAACATCTGGAGCGTTGCCGCTTGCTGTTGCATCTGGTCGATCTGGCGCCCTACGATAATACTGACCCGGCCGTGCAGGCGGTGACCATAGTGCAGGAGCTGGAAAAATACAGCCCGGCACTGGCAGCCAAGCCTCGCTGGCTGGTGGTCAATAAAGTCGACTTGCTGAGTGAAGAAGAAATCGCTGCCCGTATTGAGGATGTCAAAGCAGCCCTCAACTGGGATGGTCCGGTGTATCAGATCGCGGCGATCAGCAAACAGGGCACGGACCCGCTTTGTAAAGAGATCATGACCTATATCGAACAGCAGCCGCAGCAGACGCCCGAAGAGATGGAAGAAGAAGCCAAAGCTGGCATCGAGTTTAAGTGGGATGACTACCACACTCAGCAGATGGGTGAGGCCGCATTCGATGATGATGAAGACGACGATGATGACGATTTCGACGAAGATGACTATGATGTCGAGGTTATCTACAAGAAATAGAACAGCATAGGAAAAAACGCGCACATGCTTATCTCACTGGTAGCCGCGATGGCTAAAAATCGCGTCATCGGCAAGGACGGCAAGATGCCCTGGCATCTGCCGGCCGAACTGCAGTACTTTAAGCGCATTACTCTGGGCAAACCTGTCGTAATGGGCCGCGCTACCTATGAATCCGTGGGCCGGCCACTGCCCGGCCGCACCAATATCGTGCTTAGCCGCGCCTATCAGCAGCCCTATAAAGATGATCAGGGCGTGATTTGGGTAAGCAGCCCACAGCAGGCGCTGGACGTTGCCGGTACTGTGGATGAACTCATGGTTATTGGCGGCGGCCATATTTATGCCGAATTTTTGCCCCTGGCGGACAAGTTGTACGTGAGTGAGATCGACCTGGACACCCCCGGCGATACCTACTTTCCGGACTATCAGGAGCAGGGCGACTGGCAGCTTCTGGACGCATCGGAACATCCGGCTGACGATAAAAACCCACATGGATTCAAAGCATTAGTATATTGCCGGCGGCAAGAAGAGGCCAAAGGTAAATAAAAAGTAACCAGCCGGCCGTTTGTAACATTTTATTCCGTTGCGGGATGGAACCCTCAGTTGTACCATTGATCCCGGTAATTTTAATAAACGAGGTTGATGGTTAATGTTTCCCTTCGTTGCCCGCTGCCTGCTTCTGCTTGCAGCTATTGGAACCTTACTGCCAGTAAGTCCGGCGCGCGCCCAGGCGCTGTCGGGTACTGATGAGCTAGCGCTGGTATTCTGTACTTATGTGCGGGATAACGACAGCAACCGCCTGCGCAGCAAACTGCGTGCTGAGCGTATGCGGATGCGCGACATCTATTCCAGCGTCCGCTGTAATGACAGTTCCCTGATTCAATTCGCACTTCGCCATAAATCCTATGAAATCGGACGCTACATAGCCGCCAGTGTTGAAGCTGAAGATTTGCTGGCATCGGGTGACTACGAATGGGCCCGCCAGCACCAACTGCTCGATAACCCTATCGGCCAGGTATTACGGTCCAGACTTGTTCAGTAAGCCATAGCGCTATTAGGTTTAGTTACATTTTTGATCTTCTTAATCCCCTTTCAACAAGTTACACTGTCGTCCATTGTTACAATCGGATAACAACCTATGAAGCTGATAGCTATTCCTTTTACCCATCTGTTCGCAGGTAGCCTGTGGTTATTGCTGACGACATCGGCAATGGCGCAACCGGAACCCTGCTACCTCGAAGGCATCGACGAGCGCGTGCAATGCGGCAGTCTGGAGGTGCCTGAAAATTACGATCAACCTGAAGGCCGTACTATCGCAATTCATTACGCAGTGCTGCCGGCAATCAGCGAAAGCAAAGCTGTTGATCCCCTGTTAATACTGGCTGGCGGGCCGGGCCAGGCGGCAACAGAATTAGCACCAATGATTGAGCGCATGTTTAAAGACGTGCGCCGGCAGCGCGATATCCTGCTGATTGATCAACGCGGTACCGGCAAATCCAACCCGTTGGGTTGTGAACTCAGTCACGTGGAAGAACTGGTTAAGGCAGATGATGATATTGATTTGGCAGAAATGGCCGGGGACTGTGCCGCTGATTATGCTGAGGTCGATCTGACCCAATATCATACGGTGAATGCTATCCGTGACTTTGAAGCGGTCCGGGAGGCGCTGGGCTATCCGCAGGTTAACCTTTACGGCGGCTCCTATGGTAGCAGGGCCGGGCTGGTCTATATGCGTGAAGCGCCGGCATCAGTGCGCAGCGCAGTGCTGGACGCGGTGGCACCGCCGCAAGTGGTGGTCGGGCCCTTCGGCCAGCATGGAGCCGATTCATTTGAACTGCTTCTTGCCAATTGCGCCGCACAACAAGCCTGTGCCGCGACCTTTCCGCAACTCGAGCAAACCTATATAGAAACTGTGGCGCGGCTTGAACAAGAGCCCGTGCCGCTTACTGTGCCCGATCCCCTGAGCAATCAACCCATACAGATTCTGATAACCGCTGGTCGCTTTACTTCGGTGATGCGCGTTGGCCTTTACCATCCGTCGACCCGTAAGATGCTGCCTTATGTGATCCAGCAGACTGCGCAAGGCGATTACACGCCACTGATTGGCCTGCTTGGCAGCACCCTGGCACAATCTCAATTGTACATGGGGCTGACCTTATCGGTATTGTGCAGCGAAGACCTGCCACGAGCCACACCGGAACTGCTCGAAACCGATGCTGCCAATAACTTTATTGGCGGGCGCACCGGCGAGGCCTTTGTCGAAATGTGCTCGGTCTGGCCACGGGCTGAACGGCCGGCTAGCTGGTTTGATCCGGTCGTCAGCGATATCCCGGCGCTGCTGCTTTCCGGCGCCGCTGATCCGGTCACGCCACCGGCCTGGGGCGAACTGGCCGCAGCGACCCTGAGTAATAGCCGTCACCTGATCGCTAACCATGGTGCCCATACCATTGCCGGTCATACCTGTGCCAACAAGCTGGCGGCAACCTTTATCGACAGCCTGGACTTCAGCAAGCTGGATGCAAGCTGCCTGCAACGTCAGCAACCAGCCCCTTTTATCCTGAACAGCAACGGCAAAGGGTTATAAGGAGCGCACGATGATTGAAGTCAAATCACTACATAAAAAATTCAGTAAGGTGATCGCGCTGGACGGGTTAAGCTTTGCCGCTCCTGAGGGTCAGATCACCGGATTACTTGGCCCTAACGGCGCCGGCAAGACCACCTGCCTGCGAACCATTTACGGCCTGTTGCGTGCCGACAGCGGCCAGGCGCTGATTGATGGGGTAGACGCCAATCTGCATCCACTGCAGGCGCGTCGCCATATCGGTATCTTTCCGGATAAATTCGGCCTGTATGAGCGCCTGACCGCACGTGAACAGGTTGCTTACTTCGCCACCTTGCACGGTATGAAGGGCGAACGCCGCGAGCAGGCTGTCGCTAAAGTACTCAGCCGGCTGGATATGGATGCTATTGCCGATCGCCGGGCCCAGGGCTTTTCCCAGGGACAGCGCATGAAAGTGGCACTGGCCCAGGCCATTGTCCATCAGCCGAAGCATTTGATTCTGGATGAACCCAGCCGCGGACTGGATGTAATGAGCACCCGGGTACTACGCGACCTGTTGCGCGAATTGCGGCAGCAGGGGACCAGCATTTTATTCTCCAGCCATGTTATGCAGGAAGTCGCTGCGCTTTGTGATCAGGTGGTGGTTATCGCCAAAGGGAAAGTCGCCGCCCAGGGGACTACCGAAGAACTCTGTGAACTGACCGGCGAGACAGCACTGGAAGAAGCCTTTGTGAAAATTATTGGCACCGATGAGGGCATAGCGGCATGAGTAACCCAATATCGATAGTCTGGGCCAAAGAGCTGAAAGACGCCTTACGTGACAAACGCTCAGTAATGGCGGCGATGTCTTATGCTTTTTTCGGGCCGCTGCTGATGGCTGTGGCCTTTTATGTACTGATTAGTCAGCTTACTGATGAGAGTGATGTGGCAATCGACATCAAAGGTGCTGAGCATGCCCCGGCGCTCATTCAACATCTTGAAGATCAGGGCATTGTCGAGCGCGACAAACCCTGGCCGGCCGGCCAGCAGCCCATTATCCTTGAAATTGCCGGGCACTGGGATGAGCATGTAGCCTCTGCTCAGCCGGCGGAAGTTATTTTGCGCGCGGATTTTTCAGCGCAGAAGCAACGCACGGAGATCCGGCGGGTGGAGCAGGCGGTAGCGAGCTACAGCCGCCAGCTGGGCTATATCCGGCTGCAGATGCGCGGGCTGGATCCGCAGCTGATCTCCGCCATCGATCTGGTCAAGCAGGATACCGCGACCAAGGGCTCCAAAGCGGCAATTCTGATGGGTAGCGTGTTGATCTTCATGTTGTTGTCGGTATTCTTTTCCGGCATGAATGTGGCCATCGATATCAGCGCCGGTGAACGTGAGCGAAACTCGCTGGAGTTGCTGCTGTCGCAGCCGCTCAGCAGCCATCAGCTGGTATGGGGCAAGGCGCTGGCCGCCAGCTGCTTTGCGATTTTTGGCGGCATCCTGAGTGTTATTCTGATCCCGGTTATTTTCCGTTTCCTGCCGCTGCAGAACATCGGCATCAGCGTGGTGCTGGAATGGCCAATGCTGCTGTTGATTATGCTATTGCTGACACCGCTGGCGCTATTTGCCACGGCGCTGCAGCTGTTTGTATCCTTTCGGGCAAAAAGCTTCAAAGAAGCGCAAACCTACATTTCATTCTTACTGATGGTACCTATGCTGGCCGTGTTCGGTGTGGAGTTCTCGCGGCTGAAAAACCAGATCCTCTATTATCTGCCGCTGACCGGTCAGCATCAGGCGCTGCTGGATATCATCAAAGGTGAAACGCTACAGTGGATCCCGATGTTCATTAGCGGACTCTTTACTATCGCGGTATCGATGTTGTTGCTGCGGCTGATTGGCCGCATGCTGAACAGCGAGAAAGTAGTGTTTGGTCTGTAGTTGCTGTTACAGGCCGGTACGCCAGCGGGCATATTGATAGTAAAGCCGCTGGCCAAGCCGGCGTAAGCCAGGCAGCGGGAAACGTGGTAATGGTGACTGGTAAAATGGCAGCGCGGGTAAGGTCTCGCCCATTGCCAGTTGCGCCACCCGGGCCCCGGCCAGCTGGCTGAAAGTCAGACCCGCCCCACAATACCCCATACTGGTAAAAATACCGCTCGCCGGTGAATAAACACGCGGATACTCATCCAGCGCGACACTGATCCAGCCACTCCAGAAGTATGCCGGTTGCTCGCCGGCAAGATCCTTTAATGCCGGAAAGGTCGCCGCCAGCGCCTGCAATAGATGGCGGGCATAACGCGGCTTGTCAGCATCTTTACCGTGAATAGCGCCACGCCCGCCGAACAATAACCGGCCATCGGGAAGCAAGCGGAAATAGTACTTCAGCAGGCGGGTATCCATGATTAGCTCGGCCGGGCTGAGGCCGGTCGCGGCAAGTTCACTGGCCGTGAGCGGGCGGGTAACCAGCACACTGGAGAGTACCGGCAGACTGCGACCGTGGACGGCCGGATGCAGATGGTTGGGGGTATAGCCGTTGGTAGCCAGAATTACTCTGGCGGCGCGGATACTTCCCCGCGTTGTCTGCAAGAGCTGATCGGCACCTTCCTGCTGCCAGCCGGTTACCGGGGTGTCGGGCAATATCCTGCTGCCCGCGGCCACCGCCTGGCGCGCCACACTCGCCGCTACCAGCAGCGGATTGACGCCGAAGCTTTGCGGAAAATGAATAGCAGCACAGGCTTGGGGGCTTGACACCCGGCGCTGCACGGCATCGCGCTCAAGCCAGCGGGTATCAGGTTCAAAGGCACAAAGCTGCTGATATTGCTGATACAGGGGCGCCGCCGCGCCGGGTTTATGGGCGATTTTCAGATAGCCACCCCGTTGCAACTGTGCCTGCTGCGGGCAAGCCAGCACATGCCGCTCCAGACGGTCAAAGGCGTGGCGGTATTCGTCGCGGATACCCATGGCAATCTCAGTGCCGCAGCGCGCCGCCCAGGCGGCATAGCCAAGGCGACCAGTGCCGGGCATGGCAAAGCCGGCGTTGCGCGTTGAACAGCCCCAGCCGGGCTGATTGGCTTCCAGCACCACCACCTGCTGCTGATAACGTTCGGACAACTCCAGCGCGGCGTTGAGGCCGGTATAACCCGCACCTATCACCACCACATCGGCGCGTTCCGGCAAATCGGTAGCCGTTTCTGGCCAGTGCGGCTGACTATGTTGCTGCCAATAGCTTGCCGTGGCCGGTTGACCGGGGCCGGGGCAAGCATCGTGCAGCGGATCGTACATGGGGCTACCTGCGTGATTAATAGTTGTCGAAGGGCAGGATCATCTCGCCGGCGGTACAGTAGCAGATGCCGTCGCAGACCAGGCAATGATAACCGTCATGAACGGACGCCTCATGCCAGCGCCCCGGATGTTCCTTGATCAGTTTGCCACCGCAGCGGCTGAAATAAGCAAAGGCGCTGTTAGCGGGGCTCTGCATCCAGATATGAGCCAGCCCGGCACGGCAACCCAGTTGTTGCGCAGCCGCGATTGAGCGTTGCAACAGGTTGCGGCCAATACCGGCGCCACGAATGCTGTCATCAACTGCGGCACATTTGAAATAACACATCTGGCTGGCCGGTACCGGCCAGGCTGCCGGCGTACAATAGCTGTCGATATCCCAGCGGCCGGGCGCGAAAGTCAGACGTACACCCACCAGCTGCTCACCGGCAAAAGCCAGCCAGTTGAGGTTGACCCCGTCCTGCTGGCCGCGGTCCAGATAATCAGCAAAACTCACCTCGGTCAGGTAATTGGCGCCGTGAACCTGGTTCGCCAATACAATTACGGCCGCTTCGTCTGCGGCCGTAAGTTCCCGATAGTGAATCGAATCAGTAGCGGTATTCATCCGTTTTAAATGGTCCTTCAACAGACACATGGATGTAGTCAGCCTGTTCTTCGGTCAGCTTGGTCATTACGCCGCCGAAGCCCTGAACCATATAGCGGGCGACTTCTTCATCAAGATGCTTAGGTAACACCTCAACCCGTAACAGTTCGATCTGCTCGGCTTTATCCAGTTTCGCGTAGCCTTGCTGGAACAGGTGCATCTGCGCGAGTACCTGGTTGGCAAAGGATCCATCCATAATACGGCTTGGGTGACCGGTCGCATTCCCAAGGTTTACCAGGCGGCCTTCTGATAACAGCAGCAGGTAGTCATGCTCATCATCGCTACGATGAATTTTATGTACCTGTGGCTTCACTTCATCCCAGCGCCAGTTCTTGCGCATGAACGCGGTATCGATTTCATTATCAAAGTGGCCAATGTTACAAACTACCGCAGTTTTCTTCAGTGCAGCCAGCATGAAACGGTCACAGACATTGACGTTACCAGTGGTGGTGACGATCAGATCCGTCGTGCCCAGCAGCTCTTTGTTGATGCCGTCTTCGCTCTTGGTGTTCACGCCGTTCAGGTAGGGTGAAACCACTTCGTAGCCATCCATA
Source organism: Pseudidiomarina sp. (assembly GCF_033722695.1). GTDB lineage: Bacteria > Pseudomonadota > Gammaproteobacteria > Enterobacterales > Alteromonadaceae > Pseudidiomarina. The sequence goes on from NZ_JAWVYM010000003.1 coordinate 112,153, forward strand.
CAGGCCTGCATCGCACAGATCGGGTCGATTTCGCTGACCTTCACAATCATGCCTTCCTGACGCAGACTTGCAGCAGAACCTTTACCGACGTCACCGTAACCGATAACCAGGGCTTTCTTGCCTGACAGCAGATGGTCAGTACCACGTTTAATGGCATCGTTCAGTGAGTGGCGGCAACCATATTTGTTGTCGTTTTTCGATTTCGTTACAGAGTCATTGACGTTGATTGCAGGCACCCGCAGGGTACCGTTTTCCAGCATCTTCAGCAGACGGTGGACACCGGTCGTAGTTTCTTCGGTGATGCCATGAACCTTATCCAGCATTTGCGGATATTTATCATGAATCAGCAAGGTCAGGTCGCCGCCGTCGTCCAGAATCATATTGGCATCCCACAGCTCGCCGTCTTTATGACAGGTTTGCTCCAGACACCATTCGTATTCTTCTTCGGTTTCGCCTTTCCAGGCGAATACCGGCACACCGGCAGCAGCCATGGCCGCGGCAGCGTGATCCTGGGTTGAGAAGATATTACAGGAAGACCAGCGCACTTCAGCGCCCAGTTCTACCAGCGTTTCAATCAGTACCGCAGTCTGAATGGTCATGTGGATACAGCCGATGATCTTAGCGCCTGACAGCGGCTTGCTGTCAGCGTATTTACGGCGGATAGTCATCAGCGCCGGCATCTCAGATTCGGCAATATAAATTTCTTTGCGACCCCAGTCGGCCAGGCCGATATCGGCTACTTTGTAATCTTGTGATTTGTTCATCTATACGCCTCGCTTGTCGTTTTTAAAATTGAATTCCGGCTCATGCTGCAAACGGATCAGCAACTGTTGCTGCTGATCGGCGCTTAAGCGCGGACCAAACTCAGTAACAATTTGCGCTGCCGCATGGCTGGCCAGCAGGCCGCAGGCGGCCAGCGGATAGTTGCGGGTCAGGCCGAACATCATCGCCCCGGCAAACATATCGCCGGCGCCATTGGTGTCTACCGCTTGCACCTTGATACCCGGTACCGCGACCTGACGGGTGCCATCACCCAGCAGTGCGCCATCTTTACCTAGGGTGATAGCGACCAGACCGGCCCGTTGCTGCAGTTGCTGCAGTGCTTCCTGCACATCATCGGTGCCGGTCAGAATACGGGCTTCTTCCTGGTTGCAGAACATAACGTCCACACCGCCGTCGAGGATCGCCTCGATGCCGTCGCGGAAATATTTAACCATAGCAGGATCAGAGCAGGTCATGGCAATCTTAGTGCCGTTGGCGCGGGCCACTTCTTTGGCGCGGGCAATGGCCTGCAGGGCAATCGGGGAGGTCACCAGATAGCCTTCAATATAGAGATATTCGGCGCGGGCAATGGCATCTTCATCCAGCTCATCAGTCGAGAGATCAGCGGTAATACCGAGATAGGTCCTCATGGTCCGCTCGGCGTCCGGGGTGACCATTACCAGGCAACGGCCAGTTTTGCCTTCATGCTTGCAACTGCCGGTATTAGTGGTAATGCCTACCCGCTCTAAGTCTTTACAGTAAAACGCGCCGGCTTCGTCGTCAGCAACTTTACAGCAGTAAAATGCGTTGCCGCCAAACTGGCTGAAACCAACCAGCGAATTAGCAGCCGAGCCACCGCCCGATTGTTTTTTCAGTTCGCCACGACGGCTAAGCTCAGCGATTAGTTTTTCCTGCTCAGCGTCTTCAATCAGCGTCATCATCCCTTTTTCGATCTGATGCTGCCGGAGAAAATCGTCAGTGACTTCAAATTCCTGGTCGACCAGCGCGTTGCCGATGCCAACTATATCTATAGATTCCATAAGTACCTAAAGCAAAGAAAATGCGGCCGCATAGTATACAGCAGCCGCATTAACAGGTCGACTAATCAGGGCTGAAAGCCGCCGGGTATACCTTTGGTGGCGATACTGACAGCATCGTGAGCATGCAGAGATTCGTAATGATTAACCCGCACCCAGAAGTCAGCGAACGCGTGCTGATGGCTCAGCATAAATTTAAGCCGGCGCGCAGCGTCTTCACAGAACATCAGGTTCTGGCCATTTAACCGCGCAAATTCCTGCTCGTCTTCACGTTTGACGGCAGCCTGCACCGGTGTTTGCAGGGCTTCTTCAATGGCGTCGATCAGATGAATGATCGGCAGCTCGTTCAAATCGTCGCTTAGCAGGACTTTAACTTCCGCTATCGAACGCTGGCTGTGGGGGGTGGCCACAATACCCTGGGAGGTGCCTAACCAGCGATGGATCAGTTCGGCGTCAACTTCAGCGTCAGTACCAAATTGCTCAGCAAAGGCATCCTGAATCAACTGCCGGGCCAATGCTGCCGAGCACGGGCAGGTCGAAGAATAAGGTACTTCAACCCCTAGCTGTAAAGCGAGCTTGCCGTTATCATAGCGGCCGACTAAGGTTATGGGGTAGGCTTTCCAGCCGGGCTTTTTGCTCACCAGGGCTTTTCGGCGCAGATGGTAGTCGAAGCTAAATTTGACGTAAGCCTGATCGGCCAGCCCGTCATGACTGTCAATAAAGTCATGCAGGAGCTTACGCAGTGAATCGTGATTGAGTACGTCGTTATTGGACAGGTCTTCTAATAACAGGTACAGCCGCGACATATGAATGCCCTTAGCCTTCGGATCGGTGAGATTCACAAAGGCATCAATGCGGGCACTAATCGGACGTTCGGGTTCGTTGGCAGCTCCGACAACCAGCGGCATTTCAATGTTACTCATGCCCACCCAGTCCAGTGCTCCCTCAGTCTGAGCTAAGGTCTGGTTGGCGATATCTGGCATTAACGTCGGTGTGGCTATTGGCATCAATTACGGCTCCAAAGCATTACAAAAAGTTAGGACGACTACCCAAAAATGGGGCATTAGTATACTAGAATTAACAGGATTACGGTAGTTTGCCATATCGGGTTCAATATTTAGCGAAAAGAATTTCGATTGTACTGTTCGAAAAAATACAGGGAACGTAGTTTTTAAGGGAGTTTGCAATGACGAATACGATTTCGGGTGCGCCACCGGACGACATGCTGAACGAGAAATTACTTGAGCAATATGCTGAGCTGATGGGCTATGAGGGCATGAGCGAGATGTATGAGGCTTTCGCTGAGAACATCGGTGGCTATCTGGCGTTATTGCGGCGCTTATTTGATGAACGCGACTATACCGAGAGCAAACGCCAGGCGCATAAAATGAAAGGCGCATGTCGTTCAGTAGGCCTTAAACAGCTGGCCAGTCGGATGGAGTATTTAGAGCGGGAAAGCTGGAACTGGGATGAAGCGAGCCAGATGATAGAGCAGTGGGCAACTGAGTTGCCCCTGCATCAACTTCATTTAAAACGGTGGTTAAACGCCCGGCGTATTTAACGAGGGCTGTTCGAGGTGACGGATAGTCACATCACCGACAAACCGATAACCTTCACCATGGATGGTGGTGATGAGATTCGGTGAATCGGAATAGGCTTCGAAGTGACGGCGAATACGACGAATCGCAACATCGACGGTACGATCGGCCGGACGCAGTTCACGATCCAGCATCTTCTTAACCAGAGTTTCCCGGTCGAGGATCTTGCCCGGGTTCGTCAGGAACAGTTCCATTGCCCGGTATTCACTCTTCGGTAAACGGAACATCTTCCCTTCAGGTGAAAACAGGCAGCGACTGTCGCTTTCCAGGCGCCAGTTATTAAATTCGTATACCACACTGTCGTGACCAACGGTTTTTTGCTGGTTTTTGATCGCTTCAATGCGGCGATACAGGTTACGCACCCGAATCAGCAATTCTTTTGGATTATATGGTTTGATCAGATAATCATCAGCACCCAGTTCCAGCGCCAGCAGGCGATCTTCTTCAGCGTCGCGGCCGGTCAGGAAAATTAATCCGATATTTTCATTTTCACGAAGGCTCTCAGCCAGTTCGATGCCGCTTTTACCGGGCAGATTAACATCCATAATAACCAGATCGACCTGCTGTCTGGCCATAATGCGTTGCATCTGCATACCATCGGCCGCATCAAATACGTCATAACCTTCCTGTTGAAACAGGCGCGTCAGGGTATTACGGGTAACGACTTCATCTTCGACAATTAGTAGTCTGGCGCTCATAGTAGCTATTCCGGTATCTCTTAACATATGTTGCAATATAGTGATAAGGGCTAGTGTAGCATGGGATTATAACTTATGTGTATTTTTCATGCAGAATTTAACACAAATTAACGTAAATTTAGTTCCTTTGGTCGCATTCCCCGATGGGGAAGCGAATCACGAAGGTGGTCCCCTCATCCCGGGTGCTCTGCATGTCAATCCGGCCATTCAAAACCTGGGTGACCAGGTTATAAACCAGATGCAAGCCAAGTCCGGCGGCCCCCGTACCACGTTTGGTGGTAATAAAAGGATCAAAGGCCCGCCGCCCGATATCTTCAGGAATACCCACGCCATCGTCCTGATACGTTAGTTGTAACGTATTTTCGTCGACACAATCAATAGCAATCGAAATATGACCTTTGTCATGAGGTTCGAAGGCATGCTGCAGGGAGTTCTGCACGAGTTGGCTGACAATCTGGTGGATTGGTCCGGGGTGACTGCTCACCACCAGATCCGGTGCGCAGGTCATATTCAGTTCATGATTTTTCAGCTCCGGGAAGCGGCTATACAGCGAGCTGGTAACATCCTCGCAGAAGGTATTTACGTTAAAGCTGCGAATTTCTTCGGCAAACTGATCCATCGCCAGTTGCCGGAAACGGGTAATTAAATCAGCGGTGCGCTCAATATTACGACTGATGAGGAGCAGGTTCTCGCGGCAGGCCGCCAGAAAGCGTTCGAAATCCTGACTGCTGACTTTGCGCTCGTCAAACTTCTGCTGCATCACCTGTAGTTTATCCTGCAGCAGCGATGCCGAGGTGATGACCAGGCCCACCGGGGTATTCACTTCGTGAGCGATACCGGCCACCATATCACCCAGGGACGACATTTTTTCCGCTTCGACCAGCTGACTCTGATACTGGTGTACAGTTTCCAGAGTCTTCAGCAACTCGGCGTTGGATTCTTTCAGGGCCATGGTGCGTTGACTTACCTGACGTTCCAGCTCCGCGTTCAGTTCGCTGGCTTGCTGCTCGGCCTGCTGCTGCCGGTTGATATGCTGCTGTACCCGGCCCAGTAGCATATTGAAGGCAGTACTCAGGCGGTTCAGTTCTTCCAGGTGAGTGTCCGGTAGCCGGATTGAGTAGTCTTTATCCCGGGCAATCTGTTGGATTCTGCTTACTGCCTCATCCAGCGGCCGGGTAAACATCTGCCGTAGCCGCAGCGATACCATCCAGGTCAGTACCGCCGCCAGCAACACAATGAAAAAGCTGGACAGCAACACGCTGGTCCAGGCGGCATTAAGCTCAGCCCGCGAGCCCCGCAGGTAGATATAACCGCGTACCCGGTCACCAATATAGATGGGCCGGGCAATTTCCACGTAACGTTCGCTTAAAGTCACCACGCCATCAGGCATAGCCTGAATTCTATCGATACGGCTGGGGATTGGTGCCAGGCCTTCGCGGTTATAGCTGGCAAAGAAATGCCCGACACTGGCTTCTGACTGCTTGCGATAAACGTGCACATGCTGCACAAAGGGCACGGCGTTGAGATGACTCAGCGCAATGGTCAGGTCATCCGGGCTGTTAAAGACCAGATGCCGACTGGCGGTGCCCATTAGCAGTTGGGTCATGTTCTGCGCCTGGCTATGCAAGCGGTCGCGCACGTCATTAATGTGCATCGTGCCATGAACAATACAGCCCAACAGCACCATAGCGCTGCTGACCAGCACCAATAGCCATGAGAAATTGCGTTTAATCGAGCTGAACCCGTCCATTAGCGGCGTTTGCGCTCCCTGACTTTAACTGGTGGCTTGTTCACCGCACGGTACACAGCGAAGCGGTTGTCTTCGGCGATACGATCACAGTGGCCGAACGATTCAACGATGAGTTCCGGCCAGGGTAAAAACCGGTTGGCGACCAGCCAGAGTTCGCCGGTCTGCTGCAGATGCTGGCGTGCCTCACGTAAAAACTGCTGACCAATTTTATAGTCCGTCGCCAGCCCGGTATGAAAGGGTGGATGGCTGACTATATATTTATATTTTTTCAGCGTCGGGCTGAGACCATCATGGGCCAGCAAGGTACCGGTGAGGTCGTTGGCTGCCAGAGTTTTGCGGCAGGCCGCCAGCGCCATGGCGCTGACATCCAGATAAGTGACCTGTAATGCCGGTGCCGCCCGATTGATCCAGGCACCCAGTACGCCGTGGCCACAGGCGAAGTCCAGCACATTGCCATGGGCCCAGCGGGGCAGATGCTTGAGCAGCATTTCGCTGCCTTTATCGATACTGGGAAAGGCAAATACGCCGGGCAGGCTGAATAACTGCAGCGGCGGGTGCCCGGGTTGCCCGAGTTCACACTGATGCAGGTAGTTCTCAACGTTGAACTGGTCGCTGGTATGGCGCAATTCACTGCACAGCAGGAGCGAATGATTACCACTGGTAACCCGTTGCACCGGCGCATAGGCCTCCGGCATCACTTTATGAATACTTTTTATACCACTGCGGTTTTCGCCCACCAGCCACACCGGTGCGTCAGCCGGTACAATACTGGTCAGGGCCTGCAGCAGATAATCCGTCAGCTGCTTCTCTTTTGGCAGCCACACCAGCGCACCCGCGGCATCAGTAGCCGGTGGGGTCTCACCGAAGTGAGCCGGGGTCCCGGACTGCCGCTGCCAGCGCTCATGGTAGCCCGCGTGCAGGTTCCAGGTGCCGGCGACGGGAATCTCGTCAGCCACTTCAGGATCGGGCGCGTTCACCAGTAGCAGGGGTTTCTGAAAGTGCTCACTATGGCGCAGAACTAACTGTGAAGGGGGTTGCAAATGTTTCATCTAAATAGGTTTACGCTCATAATATTCGCTGAATAAGTCGACGTTTTCAGACGCCTCCTCAATGCCTTCGCCATCAAACTGAGCCACATTAAATAAGGCTTCACCTTCGTTGGCGACGGGAATTTTGCTGATGCCGATAATAATACCGTGATACGGGCTTTTGATCGGATGCAGCTCTTCGCCCTGAGGATTAACCGTCTGGGCAATAACCTGCCCTTTATTGATGCTCTGACCCAGTTCAACTTTGGGGATTACCAGGCCGTCATACTCGTTGCGGATCCAGCCGCTACGCAGCGCCACCACCGACTTCAGATTGCGGCGGGTGCGCCGGCCTTTGAGCATCTTCAGTGATTTCATCACGTTTTGTACGCCGATAACACCGGATTTAATCGCCGCATAGTTAAAGCGCAGGGCCTCACCAGCTTCGTACAGAATCAGTGGAATGCCGAGGTCTGTTGCCAGCGCCCGCAGCGATCCGTCCCGCTCTTTGGAGTGCAGAATCACCGGCGAGCCAAAGGCATGGGCCATATCCAGTGCTTCGGGGCTGTCGGTGTCAACCCGAATCTGCGGCAGGTTTTCGCGGTGAATCGCACCGGTATGTAAATCAATAATATGGGTGGCGCTCTGCACCAGCGTTTCATTGAACAAAAACGCCAGACGGCCGCCCAAAGTCCCGCGCTCGGAGCCCGGGAACGAACGGTTCAGATCACGACGGTCGGGTAGGTAGCGCGATTGCTGGATAAAGCCAAACACATTCACTACCGGCACAATAATGACAGTGCCGCTTAGTTCGAGCGGATCAATCAGCCCCATCAGGCGCCGGCAGATTTCAATGCCGTTCAGTTCATCGCCATGAATGGCAGCGCATACCAGCAGGGTGGGGCCGGGCTTTAAGCCATGGAAAACTTCGGCGTGTAGATCCATGGGCGTATCGTTGTATAAACGCGCCGCCGGAACTTTAATGCTGTGGCGTGAGCCGGGCGCGATTTTTTGCCCGGCCAGCACGAACGAAGGTCGCTTCTTAATCGGTTTTCTGGATTTACTGGTCACTGTCAGCCTTTGCCGCCTTTAGTCCGGGTACGATGTAACTTGGCCGTTTTTTCGATAAACGAAATAATCTGTGAGGCAACGTCTTTTTCAGTGGCCGACTCAATGCCTTCCAGTCCAGGAGACGAGTTCACTTCCATCACCAGCGGGCCGTGGTTGGAGCGCAGCAAATCGACACCGGCCACATTCAGGCCCATAGTTTTGGCCGCTTTTACCGCCATCGCCCGTTCCGCCGGCGTCAGCTTCACCAGGCTGGCTGAGCCGCCGCGGTGCAGGTTCGAGCGAAATTCACCGGCTTTGGCCTGGCGCTTCATGGCAGCAATAACTTTATCGCCGATCACGAAACAACGAATATCCGCGCCGCCAGCTTCTTTTATGTATTCTTGCACCATAATGTGCGAGTTCAGCCCCATAAAGGCCTCGATCACGCTTTCCGCGGCCTGACGGGTTTCCGCCAGTACCACACCGATGCCCTGGGTACCTTCAAGCAGCTTGATGACCAGCGGTGCGCCGCCGACCATGTCCATTAAGTCAGGAATATCCTGCGGCTGACTGGCAAAGCCCGTAGTTGGCAGGCCAATACCTTTGCGACTGAGCAACTGTAGCGAGCGCAGTTTGTCGCGGCTACGTGAAATGGCCACGGACTCGTTGAGCGGATAGGTTCCGATCATCTCAAACTGGCGCAGCACCGCCGTACCAAAGAAAGTAATAGAAGCGCCGATACGTGGAATGATCGCATCGTACTGGGGCAGCCCCTTCCCTTTCATGTGGATCGAAGATTCACGCGCGTTGATATTCATGTAGCAGCGCAGCGGGTCGAGGACATCGACCTCGTGCCCCCGTTTTTCGGCAGCTTCCACCAGCCTGCGGGTTGAGTAAAGCCTGGCGTTACGGGACAAAATTGCAATTCTCATTAGCGTGCTCCGGGTTTGCCAATTAAATAGGATGCATCAGGATCAACCAGAAAATAGCCGCGCATGGCCTGGCGTCCTAACAACATACGAAACTTCATGGTATCTCGGTTGGTCAGGGTCAGTTCTATCGGCTGGCTGAACGAGCCCAGCCGGAGAGTACTTTTAATGACATACCGCAATTCTGTATGGCCACCGGAATCGGTCACCGGGCGCTGATCATGAATGCGAGCTTCGCAGATCTGCTCACGATCACTGTCCTGCTCCGGGTGTAACCAGATGCGCAACCAGTCTTCGCCATCTTTATCAAAGGCTTCAAGCCGAAACGCGTGCAGGCAGGAGGTGCGTGCGCCAGTATCGACTTTCATTTTCAGTGCCGGAATGCCCAGATCGGGGAGAGCCCCCCATTCGCGCCAACCTAATGTTTGCATGCGCTTATTTTAATCCTTTTGCTGTATAACTGTCGATCAATAGTAGCACGTTTATAAATGTTCGTTACGACTGGCGTGCAGCTCGCGCAGCCACGGAATAAAATCATCCAGCGACCGGTCGAGCGCACTTTCAGGTACGTACAGTTCATAGCCCAGTAACTCGCGCAACTGGCGGCAGCGAATGGCAAACAGCGCCTGAACGCCGGTATAGCGGGTACCGCTGGGCGCAAAAAAGGCGTCGGGGATGTCAAAGTAGGAACTGTAGTCGTGCAGGTCGGGGCGTTCATGGCGCAGCGCCATAGTCAGCAGATGGCGTTGTTCACTGATCAGGTGAATCGACAGCCGCGGTGAAATGCTGTTCAGAATCGGCTCGATATCGCGCACGCAGAAAGCCAGATAAGGCAGTTCCACTGTCTCTGCTCCCTTCTGGGTGCGGGGACTGTCAAAGCGCACCAGATTATCCCAGTCCAGCTGCCAGCTGCCCCGGTGGTGCAGATATTCAATTTGCCGGGGGGTGATATTGAGGCTGACCTCAGGCTCAAACACCTTGGCCCAGCCCAGAAAAATCAGGCCAGCGCTGACCAGCCAGAGCAGCGCCCAGGCCGGGGTGGGCAGGGGCGCGTCGATCAGCCATAAAAACATGCTGGCGGCAAAAATCAGCAGGCCGAGCAGGGCAAAACCTACGCCGTGTTTACGCGCGGCGGGGCTGATTTTTTGCATGACTTCAGGGGCAGGGTCGGTCATTCAGTGGGTCCTTCTGGCTGCATAGAAAAGGTCTCACAGATAATCTGCCAGGTAAAATTGGTTTTTAAATAAAAGCCCCGCGGCAGGGTCCGGATCAGCCGGCCGTGCGCGCCTATGGCTTCCGTTTTGATACGGCCGTTGGCAGCTTTCGGCCGCAGCTGCAGCACGTCGCCCTGATGCGCAGTGATCTGCTCGACCTGGCCCAGGGCAATACGATCCATATGCTCCTGCCAGTCGCGTTTCAGTTGCAGCTCCTGGGCTTCACTGGGCTGCCAGAAAAAGGCGGTGCCGACGGTGCGCTCGGCCAGCGGAATGTGCCGGCGCCCGTCTATGGGGATCCAGAGTACGCATTGCAGCTTGTTGCGCACATTACTGTTCTCCCAGGTGAGATCATCCACATGAGTCAGTGGCGTGGTGCAGACAAAGGTAGTCTCCAGCGGTCGGCCGCGCTGATCCAGCGGAATCGTTTTCAGCTCAACCCCCAGATCCGGAAAATCCTGCAATGCCTGCGAGCCTGCCGCGGCCCCGAGCGCTCCTTCCAGCAATTGACCAACCCAACCTTTGTGGCGTCGCAAATCCGCCGGTACCCTTATTCCCTGGTCCGCCGCCAGCTCGGCAAAGCTCCGGCCTGCCAGTGCGCTGGCCCGCCGGAACAGGGTTTCCAACTTTGTCATATAAGTGAATAACTCCTTTCATTAGTAGCGTGATTATGGAAAAATCCCAGACAGAAGTCGAATTTATGAGGATGCCCGCGTGATAGACGCAGAAGGATTCCGGGCGAATGTCGGAATCATCATCTGTAACGAGCAGGGACAAGTGTTTTGGGCGCGTCGATTTGGGCAACACAGCTGGCAGTTTCCACAAGGTGGCATTGATGATGGCGAAACCGCTGAACAAGCCATGTACCGGGAACTCTATGAAGAAGTCGGGTTAAAACCTGAGCAAGTTGAGATTGTCTACACCAGCCGCAACTGGTTTCGCTATCGTTTACCAAAGCGGTTAGTTCGGCGCGAACAGAGACCGACCTGTATTGGTCAGAAACAAAAGTGGTTTTTGCTGCGACTTGCCTGTAACGAGCAGGACGTAAACGTACTGTGTTCAGGCCACCCGGAATTTGATGACTGGCGCTGGGTCAGTTACTGGTACCCGGTGCGACAAGTCGTGTCGTTTAAACGGGATGTGTACCGGCGCGTGATGAAAGAGTTCGCGCCTGTGGTTATGCCGGTGTTGAGCCAGCAACCAGCGAAGCATCAGAAGCGGCAGCGACCACCACGTCGGAAGCGCTAATATGCTGCGAGTACTGCAACGCATTGTCGAAGCTGTGAATCAGGCGCCGGACTTTGAGCTGGCGTTGAAAACCATGGTGCGTCAGGTAAAAGAAGCGTTGCATACTGACTCCTGCACGGTTTATCTGGCTGACCATGAACAGAAACAGTTCGCACTGGCGGCCACCGACGGCCTCGAAATCACCTCGGACCAGCCCATACACGTACCCTTCGGCGAAGGCGTCATCAGCCTGGCAGCCCGGCGTGAAGAACCGCTGAACCTGGCTAACGCCTATACCCACCCCAGTTTTCTGCGGCTTCCGCAGGTTGATGAAGAGCGCTACTGCGCCATGCTGGCGGCGCCGGTGATCCATCAGCGCCGGGTGTTGGGCGTATTGGCGGTACAGCAGGAAAGCGCCCGCGCCTTTACCCGTGATGAAGAAGCCTTCGTGGTGACCCTGGCGGCGCAGCTGGCGGTGGTAATTGCCCACGCCGAAGCGAAAGGCTTACTGCGGACTGCCAATCAGTCCGCCTGGCTGCATACCTTAAAGGGTCTGCCAGCCGCCCCCGGGGTTAGTATTGGCGAAGCCTATGTGGTTAAACCGCCAGCCCGGCTGAGCAGCGTTACCCCTAAACGCACCGATAAACCCGAATTTGAAATCCGCCGCTTCCGCAGTGCGGTCGCTCATACCCGGCAGGAGCTGAACGAATTGAGCGAGCGGATGCAGGGGCAAGTGGCTCAGGAAACCCTGGCGATTTTTGATGTCTACCACGCCATGCTCGATTCCACCAGCCTGGGACAGGAAGTGGAACAGGCTATTAACGAGGGCTGGCGCGCGCAGACCGCATTGAAGCAGGTGGTTGAGAACCTGGTTAATCAGTTCGAGAACCTCGACGACGAATACATCCGTGAGCGCGCCAGTGATGTGCGCGATCTCGGCCAGCGCATCCTTTCCTATCTGCAGGAGCGTGATCGCCGCCATTTCAGTACTCCGGACCAGTGTATTCTGGTGGCCGAAGAAGTCACCGCGGCCATGCTCGCTGAGCTGCCTCACGCCGACATTACCGGCATCGTGTCGCTGCGCGGTTCCGGCAACTCCCATGCCGCCATTATGGCCCGTAGTATGGGTATTCCGGCGGTGCTGGGCGTCACTGACATCGATCTCAATGATATTGGCGGCCAGACGCTGATTGTCGATGGCTATAACGGTGATGTGTTCGTCGACCCGCCGCTGCAGGTGGAAAACGAATACAAACAGCTCGCGGAAGAAGAGCTCGAGCTGCGCGAAAAAGTGATGGCGGCCCGCGGCCTGCCGGTTGAAACCATCGATGGTGTGAAAGTTGACCTGCATTTGAATGTGGGCCTGAACACCGAGCGTGACTGGCTGGCTGACCTCGACATAAAAGGGGTGGGGCTTTATCGCACCGAGATCACTTTTATGGCGCGCGACCGGTTACCGACCGAAGATGAGCAGGTTGAACTATACGGTCAGGTGCTAAAGCAGTTTGCTGCCGGCTCGGTGGTTATGCGGACGCTGGATGTGGGCGGCGACAAGCCCTTACCCTACCTGCCGATTGAGGAAGATAACCCGTTTCTGGGCTGGCGCGGTATCCGCATGACGCTGGACCATCCGGAGATATTTCTGGTACAGATCCGCGCCATGCTGCGGGCGTCCGTAGGGCGCGATAATTTGCAGATCCTGTTGCCGATGATCACGACCGCTGAAGAAGTTGATGAGTCAGCGCGGATGGTACGCCAGGCCTACCATGAGGTGGCCGAAGAGTTTAACTCGGACGGCGAGCAACGGGTGCAGGAGCCGAAAATCGGTGTAATGATTGAAGTGCCGGCGATGATTTATCAGTTACACGCCGTTGCCGACAAGGTTGATTTTTTCTCGGTTGGCACTAATGATTTAACCCAGTACATGCTGGCGGTTGATCGCAACAACCAGCGGGTAGCGGGTTTGTATGATGCGTATCATCCGGCGGTGCTACATGCGTTAAAACAAATCGCTGAACGTTGCCGTGAACTTAACAAGCCAGTGTCCATCTGTGGCGAGCTGGCAGGCGAGCCCGGTGGCGCATTGCTTCTTGTTGCGATGGGCTATCGCACCCTCAGCATGAACAGTTACAATATCGACCGCATCCGCTGGATAATTCGCCATACCAAAGCGGCGGATCTGGATGCGCTGCTGGAAAAAGGCTTAAGTGCCCGCTCCCCGCAGCAAGTGCGGCAGGCGGTCACGATGTTACTGGAACAGACCGGCCTGGGCGGCTTTGTCCGCGCCGGCGGCTAATCGCAACAGACAGCAAAAGGAGAATGAGTGCTCATCACAGGCTGGTTATGGTGTTTGGCCGGGGGTATGGTCGCGGGGTTACTGGCGGGCATGCTCGGGATCGGGGGCGGGTTGGTGATTGTGCCCCTGTTGATTTATCTGCTGCCAATACTCGGCGTAGAACCCGAGCTGGTTATGCAAATGGCGATTGCCACCAGCCTGGCGACCATAGTGATGACCACCTTAAGTTCCGCCCGCTCACATCTGAAGCACGGTCAGATTAGCTGGTTCTGGGTCCGTCGGCTGATACCCGGGCTGATGGTGGGCGCAATATTTGGCGCCTGGCTGGCGACGTTGCTGAAGCCGGAATGGCTGCAGCGAATTTTCGCCGGCGTACTGATGATTCTGGCGGTGCGGATGTTGATTCCGCAGCGCACGGGTGAACCACTGACCGATGTTTCCAAGCGCCTGATGGCGCTGATCAGCGCTGGCATGGGCACCCTCGCGGCGCTGGTGGGGATTGGCGGTGGTTCTCTGACAGTGCCGCTGCTACAGCGGCTGCGGGTACCCATACGCCAGGCAATCGCGGTGTCTTCCGTCGGCAGCCTGAGTATCGGCCTGACCGCTGCGATTGCCTTTATCGTGCTGGGTCAGCAACTGGAGAGCAGCTCCGGGCTGCTCGGCTATGTGCACTTTGAAGCCTGGCTGGCGATATCTTTGGCGTCAGTTGTCTGTGCCCCCATGGGTGCTTCACTGACGCAAAAAATTCCGGTAAAGCGCCTGCAACTGGGCTTTGCCTTATTTTTAGTCTTTATTTCACTGAATCTGGTTATAGGATAACCCATGCAATCTGAGTCGGCCTTGAATAGCTATATGGTGCACCCGAATATCGATCCCATCATTGTCAGTCTGGGTCCGCTGGATCTGCGCTGGTACGGGCTGATGTATCTGCTGGGCTTTCTGTTTGCCTGGTGGTGGGGTAACCGCCAGTGCGATATGCCGCATTACAAGCAGGCCGGCTGGACCCGCGATCGTTTCAGTGACTTGCTGTTCTGGGGCTTTATCGGCGTCGTTATCGGTGGCCGGGTCGGCTATGTGGTGTTTTATCAGTTTGATTATCTGCTGCAGAACCCGCTTTATCTGTTTGATATCACCAGTGGCGGTATGTCCTTCCATGGCGGCCTGCTGGGGGTCATTACCGTACTGCTGATTTTTGCCCGCAAAATGCAGATGAAGCTGTTGCAGGTCGGTGATTTTATTGCGCCATTGGTACCTGTCGGACTGGGCCTGGGCCGTATCGGTAACTTTATCAACGGCGAGCTGTGGGGCCGCGTCACCGACGTGCCATGGGCCATTATTTATCCGGCCGCCGGGCCTGAGCCACGCCACCCGTCACAGTTGTATCAGGCGGGTCTGGAGGGGCTGTTGCTGTTTGTTATTCTTGCCCTTTACAGCCGTAAGCCGCGCCCGACCGGTGCCATCAGTGGTCTGTTCCTTTTGGGTTATGGCCTGGCGCGCTTTATCGTTGAATTTTTCCGCCAGCCCGACGCGCATCTGGGGCTGCTGTCTATGGGGATGTCCATGGGCCAGTGGTTGTCGTTGCCGATGGTGATGATCGGTGCAGCGCTGATTATTATGGCTTATAAGGGGCGCAAAGCATGAACCAGTATCTGGCCTTATGTCAGCGCATCGTCGATGAGGGCGTATGGGTTGAAAACGAACGTACCGGCAAGCGCTGCCTGACGGTTATCAACGCGGACCTGGAATACCGGGTTGATAACAATGAATTTCCGCTGATCACCACCCGCAAGAGCTACTGGAAAGCGGCAATTGCTGAGCTGATTGGCTATATCCGTGGCTATGACAACGCCGCCGACTTCCGTGCTATCGGCACGCCCACCTGGAATGCCAACGCCAACCTCAACGAAGCCTGGCTGAACAACCCGCACCGCAAGGGTGAGGATGACATGGGCCGGGTGTATGGCGTACAGGGCCGGGCCTGGGCCAAACCCGATGGCGGCACCGTGGATCAACTGCGCAAGGTGGTTAATAACCTGAAGCAGGGTATTGATGATCGCGGTGAAATCATCAGCTTCTATAACCCGGGCGAGTTTCATATGGGCTGCCTGCGTCCCTGCATGCATACCCATAACTTTTCGCTGCTGGGCGATACCCTGTATCTGACCAGTTTTCAGCGCTCCTGTGATGTGCCGCTGGGGCTTAACTTTAATCAAATTCAGGTATTCGTGTTTCTGGCGCTGATGGCACAGATAACCGGGCATAAGCCGGGCATCGCCTATCACAAGATAGTGAACGCTCACATCTACGAAGATCAGCTGGATCTGATGGTGCACGAACAACTGAAGCGCGAGCCATATCCGTCACCGCAGCTGGAAATTAACCCGGATATCCGTACCCTCGAAGACCTGGAAACCTGGGTCACCATGGATGATTTCAAGGTGCATGGTTATCAGCACCATCCGGCCATTCAGTATCCGTTTTCGGTGTAACCGGGCATGAGTGATCAGCGTTTCAGTGGTATTCAGCGGGTTTACGGCAACACCGCGTTCGAAGGGTTTCAGCACAGTCATGTGGCCGTGGTGGGCCTTGGCGGCGTTGGCTCCTGGGCAGTTGAAGCGCTGGTCCGCAGCGGTATCGGTGGCATCACGCTGATTGATCTGGATGACGTGTGCCAGAGCAATATCAACCGTCAGCTACCGGCATTAAGCAGCACCGTGGGGCAACTGAAAACCGAGGTACTGGCCCAGCGCGTCAGAGATATTAACCCGGCCTGTACGGTGCGGGTAATTGATGATTTTCTCGGTGAAGAGAACCTGGATAGCTACCTGGGTGAGCCGGTGACCGCAGTGCTGGATGCGATCGACAGTGTGAAGGTTAAGGCGGCGCTGATTGCCTGGTGTAAAAGGCGCAAATTACCACTGGTAACCTGCGGCGGGGCTGGCGGCCAGCTTGACCCCGGTCAGGTGGTGTCAGGTGATCTGGCCAAAGCCACGCAGGACCCGCTACTGGCAAAAGTACGTGCTCATTTACGCCGTGACTATAATTTTTCGCGCAATCTCAAACGCAGCTTCGGGATTACCGCGGTCTACTCCACTGAGCAACTGCGTTATCCTACGGCCACCGGCGAATGTACCTTTGAGAAAACCAGCACCGGTGAAGTACGGCTGGACTGCAGCTCAGGTTTTGGCGCTACCATGCCGGTAACCGCCACCTTTGCTATGCATGCGACCGCGCTGCTGCTGAAAAAAATGGCCTTAGCGCACGCCCGCGGCTGAGTCTTGTAGCTGAGAGACGGCGGCGCGCAGGCCATTACGGCGTGAACTGCTGACAAAATCCGTCAGCCCCAGTGCCGCCAGATGAGCATCCAGGTCATAATCCGCTAACTGTTGTGCTGAGGCGCCGTTTACCGCCTGCTGAATCAACGCCAGCAGGCCCTTAACAACCCGCGATTCACTGTCAAAGCGCACCGCAACGGTATCGTCGCCCGGCAGGTTCAGCAACAGCCACACGCGGGCCTCACAGCCAAATACTTCCTGCGCGACAGCACGTTCAGTTGTACTGAAAGCGGGCAGGGTAGCCGCCTGTTGCACCAGAAAACGCATGCGCTGCTCACGCCCGCCCATGGCGGCCCGCAGTTGCTCAAGATCAGAATTCGTCAGTACACCGTACACTTGATGCTCCACAAAGTTTACGCCCAAAACAGCTAAAATCACGCCGTAAGAGTACCATTTTTACCGAAAAAAATGTTAATCTGCATGCACTCCCGATTCTAAAAAAATACAGGAACCACAACGATGAAAGTATTAGTGGCGGTCAAACGGGTCATCGATTATAACGTGAAGGTTCGCGTCAAAGCGGATCGTTCGGACGTTGATCTGGCCAACGTAAAAATGGCGCTGAATCCATTCTGTGAAATTGCCGTAGAAGAAGCGGTGCGACTGAAAGAGCAAAATATCGCTGACGAAGTGGTCGTTGTTTCGATCGGTCCGAAAGCGGTGCAGGAACAACTGCGCACGGCATTGGCGCTGGGCGCCGATCGTGCCATCCAGGTTGAAACCGACGACATGCCCGACTCACTGGCAGTAGCCAAATTACTGAAGGCGGTGGTTGAGAAAGAACAGCCGCAACTGGTGATTCTGGGTAAACAGGCGATTGACTCTGACAACAATCAGACCGGCCAGATGCTGGGCGCGCTGACCGGCATGCCACAAGGCACTTTCGCCTCTAAGGTCGAAGTTGCTGATGGCACCGTGCAGGTTACCCGTGAAGTCGACGGCGGCCTGCAAACGGTGAAGCTGCAGCTGCCGGCAATTGTCACGACGGATCTGCGTCTGAATGAACCGCGTTATGCGTCGCTGCCAAACATCATGAAGGCGAAGCGTAAGCAGCTGGATGTGCTGAGCACCGATGAACTGGGTGTCAGCGTAACCCGCAGCGTGAAATTACTGAATGTTGAGCCACCGGCAGAACGCAGTGCCGGCGTGAAAGTAGCAGATGTGGCTGAACTGCTGGATAAACTGAAAAATGAGGCGAAAGTAATATGAGCATCCTCGTTATAGCAGAACACGATAATAAAGAACTGAGCACCGCGACGCTGAAAACGCTGACCGCCGCTCAAGCGATTGGTGGCGACATCGATGTACTGGTTGCCGGTGCTGACTGTCAGAGCGTTGCTGACGCCGCGGCTAAAGTTGCCGGAATAAACAAAGTACGGGTTGCCGATAATGCCGCTTACGGACACTTTCTGGCGGAAAATCTTGGTGAACTGGTGGCGCAGTTAGGTAAAGACTATAGCCACATTCTGGCGCCGGCCACCACCACCGGTAAGAACTTTATGCCGCGCACGGCGGCCTTGCTGGACGTGGCCCAGATCTCTGACATTATCGGCGTAGAAAGTGCCGATACCTTCAAGCGGCCGATCTATGCCGGCAACGCTATTGCCACCGTGCAGTCGGCCGACAGCATTAAAGTGATCACCGTGCGCGCTACGGCGTTCGACGCGGTCGCAGCCGAAGGTGGCAGTGCCACCACTGAAGCCGTTGATATCGTGATTGATAACGATAAAGCCGAATTTGTCGGTGAACAGGTAGCCGAGTCTGAGCGGCCTGACCTGACCTCAGCGCAGGTGGTTATTTCCGGCGGCCGCGGCATGCAAAATGGTGAGAACTTCCAGCTACTGGAAAAAGTTGCCGATAAACTGGGCGCTGCTGTTGGTGCGTCCCGGGCAGCTGTTGATGCCGGCTTTGTGCCTAATGACATGCAGGTTGGCCAGACCGGGAAAATCGTCGCACCAGATCTGTATATCGCCGTTGGTATCAGTGGTGCCATCCAGCACCTGGCTGGTATGAAAGATTCCAAAATCATCGTGGCGATTAATAAAGATGAAGAAGCTCCAATCTTCCAGGTTGCCGACTATGGTTTAGTCGCTGACTTGTTCGATGTATTGCCGGAACTTGAGAAGCAGCTATAGATGCGGTTGTATTAGCTGTTTGAAAAGGGCGCCTGACAGTAGTCGGCGCCTTTTTTTTGGTTAACTTTTCTTAATCGACTACTTGCATATTTGTAACTCATCGGACATGATTGAACGCATCACCTGTTTTATAACGTTTTAAGAACGAGCCAAGCACGCTCCCGGGATTAGGTGGCTAACATGAAAAGAAGAACAACTATGCTAAAAAAATTACCACTCGCGACAGCAATCGCGCTGGCATTCTCAAGTACTGCAGCCGTACAGGCAGCAGAGTTCACCGCCGGCGATTTCCGTATTAAATTCGATTCTATTATCTCCTACGGCGCTGCCTGGCGGATGGAAGATCGTGATTTGCGCCTTATTCATCCGGGTAATATGGATGGAGGCATGGGCCAGTCCGGTGTAGCTGACGATGGCAACCTGAACTATGACAACGGCGATATGGTGTCGTCGGTTATCAAAGGTGTGCACGACTTAAGCATTGATGGTGGCGATTACGGCGCCTTTGTACGCTTCAAGTACTGGTATGACGATGTCATTAAAAACCATGACGTGCCGCACGGCCATACTGCGACCAATTATTTCCCGAACGTGACCCTCGATAACGATGGGCTGGATGATTACTCGACCGGTTCTGGTTTTGAGTTACTTGATGCTTTTGTCTACGGCTATTTTGATTTAGGCGATTTGCCAGTCAACGTGCGCTTAGGCCGTCAGGTACTGAGCTGGGGTGAAAGCACCTTCCTGTTCAGCGGTATTAACGCCGTTAACCCGGTTGATGTAAACGCGATTCGTCGTCCTGGGGTTGAAATTAAAGAAGCGCTGCTGCCGGTTGGTATGCTCAGCGCCAACATCGGTCTGACCGGTGGTACCAGCTTAGAAGTCTTTTATCAGTATGAGTGGGATAACACCAAACTTGATGGTTGCGGTACCTTCTTCTCTACGGTTGATATCTTAGGCGGACCAGGCTGTAACAAAGTTACCCTGAACCCGACTCTGGTACCCGGCAATCCGGGTTCATCACTGAGCGACCGTGAGTCGGTGCAATTTGGTACCTATCTGGACCGGTCAGCGAATATCGAGCCGGATGACGGCGGCCAGTATGGTTTTGCCCTGCGTCATTATTCAATGGATCTCGACATTGAATTCGGTGCGTACTACATGAACATCCATAACCAGACGCCTATCGTATCGGCGGTCAACTGGCTTCAGCAGCCATCTGCTGGTCTGACGCATCCGGATGGCTATCCGATTGCCGGACCAAATTACCTGCTGGAGTATCCTGAAGATATCGAAGTGATGGGTGTTAGCTTCAGTACCAACGTGGGTCTGTGGGCCTTAGCCGGTGAGTACAGCTTCCGTCCTGATCATCCGATTCAGATCAATACCACTGAAATCCTGACCGCTGGTTTACGTGCCGGAGTGCCCAGTACCTTCAGTGACCGTATCCAGCGCGACAGCACAGGTGCGATTACTAACCTGGGCCAACTGCAAAGTGGTTACGATGAGCAAGATGTCAGCCAGTTCCAGGTTACGACTATTCGTTTCTTCGAAAACGTACTGGGTGCTGAGCGAATCACCTTTATTGCTGAAGGTGGTTTGAGCAAAGTGCATTCACTGCCTGGCCTGGATGAGCAACGCTACGGCCGTAACCCGGTCTACGGCAAATGCCTGAGCATGGCTGATCAGCGTCAGCTGGGTAATCCTTCACCATCAGCGGATATCAACTGCGAAGGTTTTGTAACCTCCAGCTCCTGGGGCTATCGCGCTCGTTTAGTCGGTCAGTACTCGAATGTGTACAAGGGCTGGAACATGATCCCGACTTTCGCTTTCGGTCATGACGTGAAAGGTTATTCGTCAAACTCGAACTTCCTCGAAGGCCGTAAAACAATTGGCCTGAGTGTCGACTTTGACTACCTGAGCACTTACAAAATCGGCGTTGGTTACAACATCAATACCGGCAGCGACTACGAGCCGGCTTCGGATCGTGACTTTGCTGCGGTGAGCTTCAGCTACAGCTTCTAAGCGCAGCGCCGGGTTAGCTAATCAAATAGGGAAGGGCGTATGCCTTTCCCTTTTTTTGTTTAGCCGATAAGATTTAATCTTATGCATACAAATCCAGTAATAGTGCCTGGATGTACAGTCTTCTTGCTTCAGTCATTTTATCCAGTGACCGCCCGATCAGTCCGTATTAATTCATTTTTGCTAATACCGAGTCGTTGGTAGATAACCTTAGAAGGTATGCCTAAAGCCTTGCCTGTCGTCCTGAGCCAGCCTGCAGGGGGAGTGCGGAATCTCATATGAGTTGTTTTTATGGGCTGGATTAAAATAAAAGGTAATACGCTGGTCTGTTTAACAGGAGCAATCTGCATCTGGTCGAATTGCGCTTGCGTATTTCTACTCGCTGCGTGATGCTCAAATGATACGAAGGGAACATAAAGGGAATCTAACCATGAAACGCATCCTTACTACGGCATTGCTTGCAGCTGCTACGGCCGCCGCAGGTTATGCGTTGCCCGCCAACGCAGCTGAGCAGAGCGCCAAACAGCAATCGAATAGATTGCAGCTCGATGATGTCTTCCAGCTGGAATATGCCAGCAGCCCGGCGGTACACCCGGATGGCGGTTACACGGTATTTGTCCGTAACTACATGGATATAATGACCGACCGCCGGGTTGGTAACCTGTGGCGGGTCGACAATAACGGCAAGCTGCGGCCGCTGACCGGTGGTCAGTATATCGATCATTCGCCGGTGTGGTCGCCCGATGGCAAGCAGCTGGCCTTTGTGTCCAACCGCAGCGGCAGCATGCAGGTGCACCTGTACTGGGCTGACAGCCGCGAGCACGCGCCGGTTACCCGGCTCACCAGCGCGCCGTCTAACTTAAGCTGGTCGCCGGACGGTAAATGGATTGCCTTCAGCATGTTCACCCCGCGCCAGGCCAAGCCACCGGTGAGCCTGCCAGGCAAGCCCAAAGGCGCCGAATGGGCTGAGCCAGCCCGTTACATTGATAAAGACAATTATCGCTATGACGGTGCCGGCTATGCACCGGAAGGCTACAGCCAGATCTACGTGATGCCGGCCAATGGCGGCTCACCCCGTCAGCTGACCTTCGATGATTACAATCACGGCGGCACCCTGACCTGGAACGGCGATTCCAGCGAAATCATCTTCTCGGCCAACCGCCGCGATGATGCTTTTGAGCAGCCACTCAACTCAGAGCTTTATGCAGTAAGTATTGATGACCGTGAAGTGAGCCAGATCACCACGCGGGTGGGGCCGGATCATTCACCGCAGGTGAGCCCGGATGGCAAGCGCATCGCCTGGCTGGGTTTTGACGACGAAAAGATGAGCTACCAGCTGACCCAGCTGTACGTAATGGAACTGGGCGGCGATAAGCCACGCCTGCTAACCGGCGAGCTGGATTACAGCGTCGGTGATATCCAGTGGGCAGCGGACAGCCGCGGTCTGTACTTTGCATACGATAAGCACGGCAAAGGCCATATTGCCTATCAGAACCTGAGTGGCAACCATAGCGTACTGACCGACAAAATGGGTGGCCTGAGCTACTCGCGCCCATACAGTGGTGGCAGCTATGATGTAGCCGATGACGGCAGCCTGGTGTTCACCCTGGCGCATCCGCAGCGGCCGGCCGACCTGATGCTGCAGACCAGCAAGATGAAGCGCAAGCTGACCAGCCTGAACGACGATTTGCTGAACTTCAAGGAGCTGGCCCGGATTGAAGAGATCTGGTACGAATCCAGCCACGACGACAAAAAAATCCAGGGCTGGATAGCTTATCCGCCGGGCTTTGATCCAACCAAAAAATACCCGCTGATTCTGGAGATCCACGGTGGGCCGCATACCGCGTACGCCGGCTCATTTGCCGCGGAAATCCAGCTGATGGCTGCCAAAAGCAATGTAGTGCTGTATACCAACCCACGCGGCAGCACCAGCTATGGTGAGGCTTTCGCCCAGGAAATCCACCACAATTACCCAAGCCATGATTATACCGACCTGATGGATGGTGTGGATGCGGTGATTGAAAAAGGCTTTATTGATGAAGACAAACTCTATGTAACCGGCGGCAGCGGCGGTGGCGTACTGACGGCCTGGATTGTCGGCCATACCGATCGCTTTGCGGCGGCGGTGGTGGCGAAGCCGGTTATCAACTGGTACAGCTTCGTGCTGACTGCTGATGCCTACAACTACTTTACCAAATACTGGTTCCCTGGCGTGCCATGGGAGCATACCGAGCACTACATGAAGCATTCACCGATCAGCTATGTGGGCAATGTGACCACACCGACTATGCTGCTGACCGGTGAGTCGGATTACCGCACCCCGATTTCAGAGTCTGAGCAGTATTATCAGGCGCTGAAACTGGCGGGCGTGGAAACCGCTATGGTCCGTGTTCCGGATGCGCCCCATGGCATCTATACCCGGCCCAGCAACCTGATGGCTAAAGTGGCTTATATTCTGCATTGGTTTGAAAAGTATCCAAAAGCAGAAGATAAGTAAGGAATAAAATGCAGGACTGGTCTGATTTAGTCGGCGAAGAAAAGCAAAAGCAGTATTTTCAGGATCTGATGAATCGCCTGGGCGCCGAGCGCGCCGCGGGCAAAACCATCTATCCGCCGGCTGATCAGGTCTTCAATGCCTTCAGGCTGACGCCGCTGCATAAGGTGAAAGTGGTGATCATTGGCCAGGATCCTTATCACGGTCCCGGGCAGGCTCACGGCTTATGTTTTTCAGTGCCCGAGGGCGTCAAAAAGCCGCCCTCGCTGCGCAATATCTTCAAGGCACTGAAAAACGATTTCCCCGATTATGAAGAACCCAATCATGGCAACCTGGAACACTGGGCTGAGCAAGGGGTGTTATTGCTGAATGCCGTACTGACAGTGGAAGAAGGCAAAGCACATTCCCATGCAGGTTGGGGGTGGGAGCGTTTTACGGACAAGGTGATCGAGCAGATCGACCGGCACTGCGAAGGGGTGGTGTTTTTGCTCTGGGGCAGCTATGCACAGAAAAAGGCCGACTTTGTTGACGCCAACCGTCACCATGTAATGAAGACAGCGCATCCATCACCGCTATCGGCGCATCGGGGCTTTCTGACCTGTGGCCATTTTGCCGCAACCAATCGCTTGCTGGATGAGCCAATCGACTGGTAGGGCGGGCACTTCAGGTTAAATCAATATTCCAGTTCGTCGAGTTCCAGATCCAGTCCGAAATCCATTTCCTGTAATTCCTGACGCAGGCGATATTTTTCTTTTATCGCTTCAATTTCACGCCACTTACGTTTCCCTGCACTTGCTTTATCCGCTTTTGATTCTGCACGCGATAGCTCTTGTGAATGATCCACGGGACCCTCCTGGCTCTGATTATTTTTATGAAATAAAGTTTTTAGCGCAACATCTAGATAACACAGGAAAAACATCTGGTCAAGCAATGATCAATGCGGAGCAGGCAGTCGCCAACTGATAATTGCCTGATGCCAAAATTTAGCCTATAATCCGCGCCCACAAATGTTCTTTCACAGTACAGGTAATTGGTATGCATCCCATGTTAAACATCGCGGTGCGCGCAGCGCGTGTGGCCGGCAAAATTTTGGTCAAAGATTTCGGGGTCGAAGTGGACCTCAATGTGCAGGTGAAAAGCCAGCACGATTTCGTGACCGAGCTTGATAAAGCGGCAGAGAGCGCGATTGTTCGTAACATTCTTAAAGTTTATCCCGACCATAGCATTCTGGCGGAAGAAGGCGGCGAGATTATCGGCAACGATGCGGACCACCAGTGGATTATCGATCCACTTGATGGCACCACCAATTACCTGCGCGGTATCCCGCATTTTGCGATCTCCATCGCTTATCAGTACAAAGGTTCAGTGCAGGCAGCGGTTATTTATGACCCGTTGCGTGAAGAGCTGTTCACCGCCACTAAAGGTGCGGGCGTGCAGCTTAACGGCAAGCGCCTGCGCGTGAAGAGCCAGCGTGACCTTAACGGCGCCCTGCTGGGTACCGGTTTCCCGTTCAAACGTAAAGACTTAACGCCACAATATCAGGCCGTGTTCGGCGCCCTGTTCGAACAGGTGTCCGACATGCGTCGGGGCGGCTCGGCGGCATTGGATCTGGCCTACGTTGCGGCCGGCCGCATGGATGGCTTCTGGGAGTTCAGCCTGCAGCCGTGGGATATCGCTGCCGGCGCACTGATGGTGCGCGAAGCCGGTGGCCTGGTAACGGATTTCGCCGGTGGCCATGGTTTTATGGAAAGTGGCCACGTGGTGGCCGGTAACCCCAAAGTGGTGCAGGGCATTTTGTCCAAGGCTCGTCCGCACCTGCCGGTTAGTATGAAGAAATAAGCACAGCAGGAGGCGCCATGTTAGACACCATTCGTGTAGTACTGGTCAATACCTCGCATACCGGCAACATCGGCTCGGTGGCGCGGGCAATGAAAACCATGGGGCTGAGCCAGCTGACGCTGGTGGATCCGGTACAGGCACCGGACAGTCATGCCTCGGCGCTGGCAGCCGGCGCTACCGACGTACTACATGGCGCGAAGATTGTGCCAACCCTGGCTCAAGCTATTGCCGATTGTGGCCTGGTCATCGGCACCAGCGCCCGCAGTCGCACCCTCGACTGGCCGTTGCTGAATCCGCGGGAATGTGCCGCCAAACTGTTGACCGAGAGCCCCGCTTACCCGGTCGCACTGGTATTTGGCCGGGAAAGTAGTGGCCTGACCAACGAGGAACTGCAGCAGTGCAGCTTTCACGTACACATCCCGGCTAACCCAGAGTACAGTTCGCTGAACCTGGCTATGGCGGTGCAGACCCTGGCTTATGAAGTGCGGATGCAGTTTCTTGAGGCCAGCGCAGCCGCCCCAGCGGCCAGCAGCGACTACCCGCTGGCGGACGACCTTGAGCGCTTCTATGGTCACCTGGAACAAACCCTGACACAAACCGGCTTTATCGTAAAACAGCACCCGGGTCAGGTGATGGCGAAGCTGCGCCGGATGTTTACCAGAGCCCGGCCAGAGACCATGGAACTCAATATATTACGGGGTATTTTAACCTCGTTTGATAAGGCAATTGCTAAGGCAACAGACAAGCAGCAGGACGACGCATAATACTTGACTGTTTTAGTCAGGTATGGGAGGATCTACGGCAATAACCAAGGAGACTCAGCAGCTATGAGGTTAACCTCGAAAGGGCGCTACGCCGTTACTGCCATGCTCGACGTTGCGCTACATACAGAGCAGGGACCGGTATCTTTAGCCGATATATCTGAACGTCAGGGTATTTCGCTAAGCTATCTGGAGCAGCTGTTTGCCCGGTTGCGCAAACACGGGCTGGTGAACAGTGTACGTGGTCCCGGCGGCGGTTACCGGCTTGGCCATGCGGCCGAAGCGATTTCTGTCAGTGCTGTGATTCAGGCAGTGGATGAGTCGATTGACGCCACCCGCTGCCAGGGTAAAGGCGGTTGCCAGGGTGGCAGCCGGTGCCTGACCCATTCGCTGTGGGAAAACCTCAGCGACCGAATTGAAGATTTTTTAGCAAATATCAGTCTGGCCGAATTAGTCAGCCAGCGAGATGTGGCGAGCATTGCGCTGCGCCAGAATGCACAAATCGCGGAACAGAAAAAGCGGGCCCAACGTATTGCCCTCAACTGTGACATTTGACGCGAACCGGAGGAAATAGAGCAGATGAAATTACCGATTTATTTTGATTACGCCGCGACCACTCCTGTTGACCCTCGTGTGGCGGAAAAAATGATGCAGTTTCTGACCCCCGACGGTCAGTTTGGTAATGCCGCGTCGCGGTCACACCGGTTTGGCTGGCAGGCTGAAGAAGCCATTGATATCGCCCGTAACCAGATCGCTGATCTGGTCAACGCTGATCCCCGTGAAATCGTATTTACCTCAGGCGCAACCGAGTCAGACAACCTGGCTATCCGGGGTGCGGCTGAGTTCTACCAGAAGAAAGGCAAGCACATCATCACTGCCAAAACCGAGCATAAAGCGGTGCTGGATACCTGTCGCCAGATGGAGCGTCAGGGCTTTGAAGTCACTTACCTTGATGTGCAGGAAGATGGCCTGATCGATATCGAAGCATTCAAAGCCGCGCTGCGTGAAGACACCGTACTGGTCAGCATCATGCACGTAAACAACGAAATCGGCGTCATCCAGGATATCGAAACCATCGGTAACCTGTGCCGTGAAAACAAAACGATTTTTCATGTCGATGCCGCGCAGAGCGCCGGTAAAATTGACATTGATCTGGCTAAGCTGCCGGTCGACCTGATGTCATTCTCAGCGCACAAAATGTACGGCCCCAAAGGTATTGGTGCCCTGTATGTGCAGCGCAAGCCACGGATCCGCCTGAACGCGCAAATTCACGGTGGCGGCCACGAGCGCGGCATGCGCTCAGGTACCCTGCCAACCCACCAGATCGTTGGCTTTGGTGAAGCGGCTGCGATCGCGAAACAGGAAATGGCCGCCGAGCGCGAGCGTTTTCACGCGCTGGCCGAGCGTCTGTGGAATGGTGTGAAAGACATCGAAGAAGTGTATATCAACGGTAACCAGGAGCAGGGCGTACCGCATATCTTCAACATTAGCTTTAACTTTGTTGAAGGCGAGTCACTGATCATGGCGTTGAAAGATTTAGCTGTATCATCAGGCTCGGCCTGTACCTCGGCCAGCCTCGAGCCATCGTACGTACTGCGTGCGCTGGGTCGCAACGACGAATTAGCCCATAGCTCAATTCGGTTCAGCTTTGGCCGCTTTACGACAGAAGAAGAAGTTGACCACGCGGTTGAACAAATTCAGAAATCTATTGGTCGTCTGCGGGATATGTCGCCACTTTGGGAAATGTACAAAGATGGTGTTGATCTCGAGAAAGTAGAGTGGGTTGCCCACTAACAGGGTAGCGCGCTAACAGACGAGCAAATTCACGAGAGGTAAAGTGTTATGGCATATAGCGAAAAAGTAATCGACCATTATGAGAACCCACGCAACGTTGGTGGCTTCGACAAAAACGACCCGAGCATCGCCACCGGCATGGTCGGCGCACCCGCTTGTGGTGACGTGATGAAACTGCAACTCAAGGTGAATGCTCAGGGCATTATCGAAGATGCCAAGTTCAAAACCTATGGTTGTGGTTCAGCAATCGCTTCCAGTTCACTGGTCACCGAATGGGTAAAAGGCAAATCGCTGGAAGAAGCCGCGCAGCTGAAAAACACCCAGATCGCCGAAGAGCTGGCGCTGCCACCGGTGAAAATTCACTGCTCGATACTGGCCGAAGATGCCATTAAAGCAGCGATTGAAGATTACAAAAGCAGACACGCAGGGTAACCAATGGCAATTACCATGACAGACGCGGCTGCCAAACGAGCGCAGTCATTTCTGGAGAAACGCGGTAAAGGTCTCGGCATCCGTTTAGGTGTGCGCACCACGGGCTGCTCTGGCCTTGCCTATGTGATGGAATTTGTTGATGATATGGATAGCACGGATACCGTGTTTGAAGAAAAAGGCGTCAAAATCATCATCGACGGCAAGAGCCTCAGCTACCTTGACGGTACCGAGCTGGACTTCGTCAAAGAAGGCCTGAACGAAGGCTTTGAGTTTAAAAACCCGAACGCCAAAGGCGAGTGTGGTTGCGGCGAAAGCTTCAACGTATAAAAGGGTTCTATGAATCATTTTGAACTGTTTGACCTGCCCGCCGCATTCGATATCGATGCGGCGGATTTGCAACAGCGCTACCGCAAACTGCAGCAGCAGTTGCATCCTGATCGTTTTGCCAGTGGCAGCGAACGCGACAAACTACTCGCGGTGCAGCGCACCGCGCAGGTAAACGATGCCTATCAGACCCTGAAAACCCCTCTCAACCGCGCTGAGTATATACTGCAGCTGCGGGGCATTGACCTGCAGCACGAGCAGCAGACCATCCGCGATCCGGATTTTCTGATGGCGCAAATGGAGTGGCGCGAACGCATTGAAGAATTGCAGCAGGCCGCGGATGATTTTGCCGCAATCGACAGCGCCTACGGGGATCTGGACGCCCAGACCCGTGACCTGCAGCAGCAACTGGAACAGCATATCAAGGCTGAAGCGAATGAAGCGGCAGCCATAGCGGTGCGCAAGCTCAAGTTCATGCACAAGCTGCGGAGCGAAATCGAGCGCGTCGAAGACAGCGCCGACTAACTAACAACGGATTTCAATATTATGGCGTTATTGCAAATAGCAGAACCCGGACAAAGCA
Organism: Pseudidiomarina sp.; assembly: GCF_033722695.1. Classification (GTDB taxonomy): domain Bacteria; phylum Pseudomonadota; class Gammaproteobacteria; order Enterobacterales; family Alteromonadaceae; genus Pseudidiomarina. Next base: position 141,461 of record NZ_JAWVYM010000003.1, read on the forward strand.
CGGCCCCCCACGAACATCGCCTGGCGGCGGGTATTGATTTAGGGACCACTAACTCGCTGGTTGCCACAGTGCGCAGCGGCGAACCCCAGGTACTGGAAGACGAGCAAGGCCATGCCATACTGCCGTCAGTGGTCTACTACGGCGCTGATGAGATCCTGACCGGGCACGAAGCTCTGGCCAAGCATAGCGATGCGTCGATCGAAACCGAAAACACCATAGTTTCAGTCAAACGTTTTATCGGCCGCACTATCGCTGATGTGCAGCGTAACTTTCATAACCTGCCGTATAAACTCAGCGAAACCGAAAACGGCGTACCGGTATTTGAAACCGCCGCCGGCGATAAGAATGCCGTTGAAGTATCCGCAGATATATTACGCACCCTGGCGGTTCGCGCCGAAGCCGCTTTGGGCGGCGAGCTGACGGGTGTGGTCATTACCGTGCCGGCCTATTTTGATGATGCCCAGCGCCAGAGCACCAAGGATGCGGCGCAACTGGCCGGGCTCAACGTATTACGCCTGCTGAACGAGCCTACCGCAGCGGCGGTGGCTTATGGCCTGGATTCCGGCCAGGAAGGCCTGATCGCGGTATACGATTTAGGCGGCGGCACCTTTGATATTTCGCTGCTGCGGCTGCAGGGCGGCGTATTTGAAGTGCTGGCCACCGGCGGCGACAGCGCCCTAGGTGGCGACGATTTTGACCAGCTGATCGTGAACCGGCTTAAAACCGAATGGCAGTTACCCGAGCAGGTCGTCGCGCGGCTGGAGCGTGATCTGATCAACGCCGCCAAGCAAGCCAAAGAAGCCTTAAGCACAGCGACCACCCACACCATCAGCATGGACGTAGAAGGCGCTGAGCGTGAGTATGTGCTTACTCTGGACGAATTTAACGGGCTGATTGAGCCGCTGATCCGCAAAACCCTGAGCAACTGCCGCCGCGCCTTAAAAGATGCCGGCGTGACCGCTGATGAAGTGCAGGAAGTGGTGATGGTGGGTGGCTCGACCCGGGTACCGAAAGTACGCTCGGCGGTGGGCGAATTCTTTGGCCGCGAACCGCTGACCTCCATTGACCCGGATCAGGTGGTGGCCGTGGGCGCTGCCATTCAGGCCGATGTGCTGGCCGGCAATAAACCCGATTCCGACATGCTGCTGCTGGATGTGATCCCGCTGTCGCTGGGGCTCGAAACCATGGGCGGTTTGGTTGAGAAGGTCATCGAGCGCAATACCACTATTCCGGTTGCCAAAGCTCAGGAATTTACCACCTTTAAAGACGGCCAGACCGCGATGATGATTCACGTGGTGCAGGGCGAGCGCGAGCTGGTTGACGATTGTCGCTCGCTGGCGCGCTTTGTGTTGACGGATATCCCGCCAATGGCAGCCGGTGCGGCGCACATCCGTGTGACTTTCCAGGTGGACGCCGATGGCCTGCTGAGCGTGACCGCCATGGAAAAATCCAGCGGCGTCAGCGCCTCGATTCAGGTCAAACCATCCTATGGCCTGGCCGATGAAGATATTACTAAAATGATTAGTGCCTCAATGAGCCATGCCAAGGGCGATATGGCGGCCCGCATGCTGCGCGAGCAGCAGGTCGAAGCCGACCGCGTGATTGAAGCCTTAAGCAGTGCGCTGGCAGTTGATGGCGATCTGCTCGATGATGACGAGCGGGCACGGCTGGATGCGGCTATGGCCGAGCTGCGCGAAGCGCGGGCCGGCACCGACACCGATGTCATCGAAGCGGCGATCAAGAAAGTAGATGCCGCCAGTGATGAATTTGCCGCCCGGCGCATGGATAAATCGATTCGCAAAGCGCTGTCAGGTCAGCGCGTTGACTCACTGTAGTCAGCTTTAAACAGACGGAGATAACGAATGCCCAAGATTATATTTCTGCCCCATCCCGAACTGTGCCCGGAAGGCACTGCAGTTGAAGCCAAAGCAGGCGAAACCGTACTGGATGTGGCGCTGAAAAATGGCATCGGCATCGAGCATGCCTGTGAAAAATCCTGTGCCTGCACCACCTGTCACGTGCTTATCCGCGAAGGCTTTGACTCGCTGGACGAAAGCAGCGAGTGCGAAGACGATATGTTAGATAAAGCCTGGGGACTTGAGCCCGACTCGCGGCTTGGCTGTCAGGCTCACATCAAAGATGAAGACCTGGTGGTCGAAATCCCCAAATACACCATCAACATGGTGAGTGAAAACCACTAATCATTCCAGCCGATCAGCGAAGGTCCGCCGGAATTTGGCCAGCTTGGGTGACACGACCGCCTGGCAGTAGGCGTTATCCGGGTTCCGCTCGATATAGTTTTCGTGGTAATCCTCGGCTGGCCAGAACTTCTCTAATGGCTCAACTTCAGTGACGATTTCGTCGGCCCAGGTTTTGTCGGCCTGCATATCAGCAATGATGTCGTGGGCCTGCTGGCGCTGCTCGTCGGTGTGATAGAAAATCGCTGAGCGGTACTGGGTGCCCACATCGTTGCCCTGGCGGTTCAACTGGGTCGGGTCGTGCAGGGCGAAGAAGATCTCGTAAATTTCACGGATATTTATGGCCTGCGGGTCGTACGTTAGTTGCACCACTTCGGCATGGCCGGTTTCGCCTTTGCAGACTAGTTCGTAGGTTGGATTTTCTTTATGGCCGCCGGCATAGCCGGACTCGGCTTTCAGCACGCCGCGCACCTGCTTGAAGGCGCCTTCGATGCACCAGAAGCAGCCGCCGGCCAGGGTAATTTGTTGAGTCATTCAGGTCATGCTCCCTTAAAGTAAATGGACGTCTAAACATCCATATCATGACACGGGTGTTTACGCCTGTCCATCAGTGTACATCATGCCCTGTTTTGCGTATAATCCGCGCGACTCGAAGCTATCCCGAATTTATCCCGAATCTATCTAACGGAGACCAACAATGGCCTTAGAACGTACTTTATCAATTATCAAACCTGACGCAGTGGGCAAAAACCTGATCGGCGCTATCTACAACCGTTTTGAAACTGCGGGCTTCCGTATTGTTGCGGCCAAAATGATGCACCTGAGCACTGAACAAGCCGAAGGCTTCTACGCTGAACACTCAGAGCGTCCATTCTTCCGTGCGCTGGTTGATTTCATGACTTCAGGCCCTGTGACTGTGCAGGTACTGGAAGCAGAAAACGCGGTACGTAAGCATCGTGACATCATGGGCGCGACCAACCCGGCCGACGCACTGGCAGGAACGCTGCGTGCAGACTATGCTGAAACTATCGATGAAAATGCGGTACATGGCTCTGATTCAGTTGAATCGGCGGCCCGCGAAATTGCTTACTTCTTCTCTGACGAAGAAATCTGCTCACGCACCCGCTAATTTAGGTGGAACTGAATGAATGCGATTGACAAAAAAGTGAACCTGCTCGATTTGAATCGCCAGGGTATGCGCGATTTCTTCAGCGAGCTTGGCGAAAAACCATTTCGTGCCGACCAGGTGATGAAGTGGGTATATCACTATTGCGTCGACGATTTCGATCAGATGACCAACCTGAATAAAGCTTTACGGGAAAAGCTGAAGCAGATCGCTGAAATTCGCGCACCCGAGGTGCGCGAACAACAGCAGTCTGCCGATGGCACCATCAAATTTGCGATGACCTTGTTTGATGCCCAGGACGTAGAAGCCGTCTGGATCCCGGAAAAAGATCGCGCCACCCTCTGCGTATCATCGCAGGTGGGTTGCGCCCTTGAATGCACCTTCTGCTCGACCGGGCAGCAGGGTTTTAACCGCAATTTGCGGGTAGCGGAAATCATCGGCCAGGTATGGCGGGTGAACAAGCTGCTGGGCGCCTTTGGTGAAACCGGCGTGAAAGCAGTGACCAATGTGGTGATGATGGGCATGGGCGAACCCCTGCTGAACGTTGCCAATGTGGTACCGGCAATGGAACTGATGATGGACGACAACGCCTTTGGCTTGTCCAAGCGTCGCGTAACCTTAAGTACGTCCGGCGTGGTTCCTGCGTTAGAAAAATTGCGTGACCAGATTGACGTCGCCCTGGCGATTTCACTGCACGCACCAGATGACGAACTGCGTAACGAAATCGTCCCGATTAACAAGAAGTACCCGATCAGCGAACTGCTGGCGGCCAGCCGTCGCTATGTGGAAGTATCCAATGCGCAGACCAAGGTGACCATTGAGTATGTGATGCTGGATCACGTCAATGATTCCACCGACCAGGCCCATGCGCTGGCTGAGACCCTGAAAGACACGCCGTGCAAGATCAACCTGATCCCATTTAATCCGTTTCCTGGTTCAGATTACGGCCGCTCCAGCAACTCGCGTATTGACCGCTTTGCTAAAGTTCTGATAGAAAAGGGCTTTATCGTGATGGTCCGCAAAACCCGTGGCGATGATATTGATGCCGCTTGTGGGCAGCTGGTGGGCGACGTAATTGACCGTACCAAGCGCATCCTTAAAAAGCAGCAGGCCGGCCGCGGCGGCAGCGGTATTGACGTAAAGGCTGTTTAATTCGTCAGGCTGCTGTAGTATCAGTAAAGTATATAAGTACTTGATGTTTCACAGGAGCCGGAAATGCGTGCATTACTACTGACCCTTGTTGTAGCCAGTCTGCTATTGAGCGGCTGCGTTAGCCAGCGCACGGTGGATGGTGAATCGCAACCAACCCAGCAACTGGATGAGCAGGAAGCCGCCCGGGTCCGTCTGGCCCTGGGGCTGCAGTATCTGCGTAGTCAGAATTATCAGCTGGCCAAGGCCAATTTAGAGCGCGCCCGTGACTATACGCCGGATAATCCGGCGGTGCATACCGGGCTGGCTTATTATTATCAGCAGGTAAAAGATTTCAAAAGGGCGGAACAATATTACCGTAGCGCTATCAAACTTAATCCGGATGATGGAGATACGTTGAATAACCTGGCCGTGCTGCTGTGTTCTCAGGGGCAATACAAAGAGGCGCTGGCCTATTTTAATGAAGCGGTCAGCCAGCCCGAATATGTGAAAGTGGCCAGTACCTGGCAGAACGCCGCAACCTGCGCAACGAAGCAGGGTGACTATGCCGCAGCCGACAGATATTACCGGCTGGCGATCAATCATGACCCGCAAAATAGCACTATTCTTGAGAGCTACGCTGGGTTATTGTTACGCCAGCAACGCTATGCCGATGCGCAGCGTGTATTGGCACAGCGCGCCGATTTACCCCAGTTCACGCCGCAATATTTGTGGCTGGAAGTGCAACTGGCGCGGGCGCTGGGAAATGAAGCAAAAGCACTGGCCTTTAGTGACCTGTTACTGTCACGTTTCCCCCAGTCTGAACAAGCGAAGCGACTTTTAAAAAATTCATGAGTTTTAACCTACGGTAGGCCGATGAGCGCAGATAAAGACCTTTTTACATCGCCGGATGCAGAGCAAGAACAGGATGAAAAACCTGAATTTACGGGATCGACCCCGGGCCAACTGCTGCGTGCTGCACGCGAGGAAAGGGGGCTGACCCCTCAACAGGTCGCAGACAGCCTGCGCCTGCGCGTGGCGATCATCGAAATGATCGAGGCCGATGAGTATGAAAAGCTCTCCGCCCCGGCGTTCGTTCGCGGCTATTTGCGCTCATTCGCAAAAGCGGTGGAGGCCGATTTGACAGCGGTGCTGAGTGCCTACGAACAAATGGGTTACGGTGCCAGTACTAAGCCCAACCTGAATATGCAGAGCTTCTCCAAGCGGCAGGTGCTTGAACGCGATGACAACCGCCTGAAATGGATCAGCTACCTGATTATTATTGTGGTCCTGGCAATGGCGGTGGTCTGGTGGTGGCAGGACAGTGACTTCAGCATGGATGCCATCTTCGGCTCCGGCAGCCCGCAAAGCGAAGTAGCCCGTGGTTCGACCACGGAAAACACACCAAACCGCATTGAGATCACCGATAGAACCGACGATTCGGAAGCCCGTGGTTCAAGCACGGGTTATGATGAGGTCGAGTACGATGGCGTTGAGCAAATCCCTGAATCTGACGTGTCGGCCGCTGACGTGTCGACCGCTGAAGTCGTACCCGAGCCGGTGATCATCGCGCCGACGACCGTGCCAGCCACGGTCACCGCCGATATCGCTGATGCTGAGGCCGCCACTGAGCCGTCGACCGGCGAAGCCAGCCTGGCGATGACCTTCCGTGATGCCTGCTGGATCAAAGTAACTGACGCGACCGGTGAAGACATTGCCATCGGCATAAAAGCCGCCGGTTACACCATGCCGCTGACGGGGCAGCCACCATTTGATATCATTCTGTGTAAACCAGAAGCAGTTGAGTTAACCTATCAGGGCGAGCCCGTTGATCTCAGCGCCTACCGTCGTAATCGCTCGGTCACACTTACCCTGGATTGATTTACCCTGATTTGATGTACCCAAGACTAGCGAGCCGTATCCCATGCATGAATCTCCAATAAAACGCCGTCCGTCACGCCGTATCTATGTCGGTAACGTGCCGATTGGCGATGGCGCACCCATCGCGGTGCAGTCGATGACCAATACCGAGACCTGCGATGTGGATGCGACGGTTAAGCAAATAAAAGCCATTGCTGCCGCCGGCGCCGATATCGTGCGGGTGTCCGTGCCCACTATGGATGCCGCTGAGGCCTTTAAGTTAATCAAGCAGCAAAGTCCGGTACCACTGGTGGCAGATATCCATTTTGACTACCGTATCGCCCTGAAAGTGGCTGACTACGGGGTCGACTGCCTGCGGATTAATCCGGGCAACATCGGCAACGAGCAACGCATCCGCCAGGTGGTGGACGCCGCCCGTGACCGCGGCATCCCGATCCGGATTGGTGTGAACGGCGGCTCACTGGAAAAAGACCTGCAGGAAAAATACGGCGAGCCCGTGCCGGCGGCGCTGGTGGAATCCGCTATGCGCCATGTGGATATTCTGGATCGCCTGAACTTCCATGACTTCAAAGTCAGCGTCAAAGCTTCGGATGTATTCCTGGCAGTAGAATCCTACCGGTTACTGGCGCAGCAGATTGATCAGCCGTTGCACCTGGGTATCACTGAAGCCGGTGGCCTGCGCAGTGGTTCAGTGAAATCAGCCATTGGCCTTGGCATGCTACTGGCCGAAGGTATCGGCGATACCCTGCGGGTATCGCTGGCGGCGGATCCCGTTGAAGAAGTCAAAGTTGGCTTTGATATTTTAAAATCACTCCGCATTCGCAGCCGTGGCATTAACTTTATTGCCTGCCCCAGCTGTTCGCGCCAGGAGTTTGACGTGATTGGTACCGTCAACGCCCTCGAACAGCGGCTTGAAGACGTAGTGGTGCCGATGGATGTGTCCATTATTGGCTGCGTGGTCAATGGCCCGGGCGAAGCCCTGATTTCGCACATCGGCCTGGCCGGCGCCAAG